>JBAZUF010000001.1:0-300000 GCA_041661505.1 Patescibacteria group bacterium
GATATATTATTACAATAATATTAGGATTCAGGGTGATCTCAGGATGCCGCCGTCAAAGTATTATGCCATTGCCGCCAAAGGTTGATTTCTGTGGACAAACGTGTCCGACGAAATGGGTGCATTCCAACAAGCATCGTCCTTTCGATTTCTTTCGCGAATCCCTCATATCTGCCGCCATTACCGGCCATTTCTTCAATAAAATTATTTATATTCGCGTCGCCGTGCCTAAAACAAATCTTGTGAAAATCCTTGATGCCCAGCGCGCGAATAATTAAATTCTTAATTAATAATCGTTTATTATTCTCGTGTTGCTCTTTTGTAAAAGATTTATTTCCTTCCCAAAATGGGTTCTCTGAAGCCAGCATAGAATTTAAATATAAAACTAAAAATTGCTTAATTTGTCTTTATAGCCTGAAGATACTTGCGGGTACAAACATTGCTTCAATTAACGGTTAAACGTTAATTTATTAATCCCCGCGTCGTCAAGAAAAGTCTGGCCTTCGTATTTCCTTATCATAATCCCGCGCTTTTTCGCTAATTCCCAGGCTTCGTTTTCCTCTTCGAAATTTTCGCCGCCAGTCTGCATGCGCTTATATTCTTTATAATACACGATTTCGGTGATGCCGACGTTATTTAAGGCTTTCATGCAATCGTAGCAGGGAAAAAGGGCCGTGTACATGGTGGCGCCGAATAAGCGTTTAACATCCTTGGTATTGATTATCGCGTTGATTTCGCCATGGATGCCCCGGCAGCGCTGTAATTTTTTCGTAACCGGATCGCCGTCAACTTTAGCGCAGCCGACTTCAACGCAGTGAGCGTCTCCTTCGGTCGGGCCGTTATAGCCTAGAGAAACAATCTTATGGTGCTTGTCAACAATTACTACGCCGGCCAGATGGTAGCGGCAAGCAGTGCGTTGGGCAACGAGCATGGCTAAGCTCATGAAAGTTTCGTCCCAGGAAAGCCTAGATGTCCGCGGTTTTTTTATGTCTGCCATAATTTATTTTTGAGTTGTTTATTTAATCATCAATATTTCGTCCTGGATATAAGGGACTCCGAGCCTTAAAGCCGCCTCGGCTTTCATTAGTTCAATGCCTAGATAACTCGCGTGGGAGATTAGGGACAAGCTCAAAGTCTCTTCGATTTTACGGGCTAGAATTTTTGCCGCGTCCGGCGCGTCAATTGTTTGGGTAAACTTTTGGAGCTTTAACCCTTCCGGCGTAAAATGTTCAGTAATAATTTCCTTTTTTTCTTTATCAATATCGATTTTAAAATATCCGCGCGGATCGATTTCGAAATCATTTCGCAGATTTTCATTAACCATTTTCAAAGCTTCGTTCCAGTTAAAATCGTAAATATGAGCGCTCGCGGAAATTAAGGTAAGGGGCCCCATCGGCACTCCGGCGGCGTCAGCAATCTGCTTTTGCAGTTTCCTTAACCCAAAAGCGTTCAACGGCCAGCCGCCGAAAACATCATGCGACCGGACATAAGCGGTAAAAGAAAGGCAAAAATGGTTTCTCAAAGCCTGGACTAAAACAATGCATGGCCGGTGTTCGGCTTCAAAATCGATATTGGGGTCGAACAAGACCCCGATCGCCTCGCGGGCGTTAATATCTTCCTTTAGCCGGCGGATAATCCGCTCAATTTGGTTTACCTTAAAATGCCCTTGCAGGCGGTTCCCGTAGGTGTAATGCAAGCCTGGAATTTTATCGCCGGACAATACTTGGGGGACGTATTCGTCAATCCGTTTTTTATCAATATTAAACCAGTCAGGCAAATTAAAATTATCCGGATCTTCATTTTCAATTACCGCAACGAGGTTAACAATTTCTTTCATTTTCATCCCGTCGGTTTCTTTTATATCGCCAAACCGCAGGATATGCTTTAGGGTTTTAAGCCAGGCTTCGGCAATTGTCGCGCCGCGGACTTTAAAGCCGGAAATATCCGACGGAAAAGAGCATTCAAGTTCTGACAAAGCCGGATTCGCCGGTTCCGGAAAAAATTCCGCCTCGCCGTACGATCCCAAGGCTAGATCAAGCTTTCGGATTTCCGCTTCAATAACCGCGCCATCTTCCACTCCTATAAGGTTAATTAATTTTACGTTTTTAATCAAATTTTCTATTGAGGAGGGCGTGATTTCCTTATGCAGAAACTGGCTTTTCCCTGTCTGCCATAAATTCAGAAGTTCAGCGCCAGACCCGGATCGGTCTTGTCCGCAAACAACCAAATACCTGATTTCTTTGTCAGCCAATAGATTCCTCACTAGATAATTCAGGCCGTTTTTGGTATAAAGCTGGCCGGCAATTTTAAAAAGGGAAGGGTCGACATCTTTGACTATCTCATCGCAAATCGTCCACAAGCTAATAATAACAACCGGTGATTTTAAGTCGCCGGCTTTCAGAAGATCCTTGTAGTAGTTCATGGCCATGAATGCGGACTAATTGTCTATTTATTTTACCAAATATTAAGGAAAAAACAAGACGCTTTTTAAAAAGAAAAAACCGTGATCCTAGGGGACCACGGTTCGCGCCAGAGTTTACCTCGGCGCTCACGAGTCAGGCGGATAAGCGGCCGGAGAAAATTCCCGCCTGCCGGTTAAGTTCCGCGGCCGTCAATTCGCTTTCCGGCCAGGAAAAAGTAAAAGGCTGGAACGAATTGTCAAAGGGAAGATGGAGAGCTATTCCGTCCGGCCACTTTATCAGATTGGCCGAGCTGTGCCTTTCCCTTCCGGCCGGGAAGCTGATGAGCATAAGAAACTCATCTTCCAGCCGGAAGAATTCTCCCGGAATGACCTGGTCGGATGACCAGCTGGGACGGTCCAACGGTATTCGGTAGATCCGCCCATACTTGTTGAGCACATTGCAGGGGGGCTTATATCGGAAGCCTTGAAGCTTAAGGTAAAAGGCCCCGCCTTGCATGTACCACCCGGCCAGAGATTCCAGAGCCGCTGACGCCGGTTGAATAGCCTTCAGATTTTCATTCATTGATTTTTTCCTCCTTAACGGTTGAAGTTGAAAAAATTCAGTGATTTATACTCAGCCGAAAATAATTTTCAGCCAAAAGAATTTAAAAAAGCAATGCTTTGTTAGAGCTTTATATTTAAGCACTTTTTTTTATTTATGTCAAATTGAGTTATGGCGAGTTCAACAAGTTAGTGCAACTAACTCTTCTCCCCCTCAATAAACTTCTTCAATTCCTTAACGCTGGACATTAGCTGGGCAGGGAAGATTATGGTTGAATTCTTTTCTATTGAGATTTCGGCCATAGTCTGCAAATTCCTTAACTGCAATGCAATCGGATGGGCGGCAATAATATCAGCGGCTTGGCCTAGTTTTTCCGAGGCGAGAAGTTCGCCTTCGGCCGCGATAATCTTCGAGCGTTTTTCCCGTTCGGCTTCGGCTTGCTTAGCCATAGCCCTCTGCATATTTTCCGGAAGTTCTATGTCTTTTATTTCCACAAGCGAAACGACGACGCCCCAGGGCTCGGTATGGTTATCCAAAACCGTCCTGATCTCTTTATTAATCGCGTCGCGTTCGGACAATACTTCGTCTAATTGGAATCGGCCGACGATATTCCGCACGGTTGTTTGAGAAATCTGATTTATGGCTGACATAACATTTTCAATCGCTACTATGCTTTTTATCGCGTCAGCCACCTGGTAATAAGCTACGGCCGAAATATCCACCGAAACGTTGTCTTTGGTAATAATTTTTTGCGGCGGAATGGGCATGGTTATTGTCCGGAAATCCACCTTCCGCATCCATTCAATATAAGGAATAATCCAGGTTAGCCCAGGCTCTTTAATCCCGGTGATCTTTCCCAGCCGGAATACCACGCCTTTTTCATACTGCTGAACGACGCGCAGGCCGGGGATAATGATAAAGACGACGATAGCGGCGGCTATTGAGATGGCGATTGTTAACCACATATAGTTATTTTAATAATAAACAAGAGCCAATTTATGTCTAAAGCATAGCATACATTAGATATTAAGCAAGCAGTAAATTATCACTAATATTATAATTTAAACGCCGTAAAAAACTCAACTATAATTGACTGAAATTAAAATTAGTGCTAAAAATGAGTCATGTTTTCGGCTCTTTATATAATGAAATACGGATAAAACCGCTAACACAAAAGAAGTCCGGCTTAATATTTCGGAATTACTTGCTTTTAACGTTTTTTTAGCTTTGGATAGACTAAAAGGAGGATGTGAAAAAAAACTAAAAGCGGCTTATGATAAGTGTTATCTATCTGCTAACCCTGTTGAACGGAAGGAAAAAAAATGATCTTCATGCGGTGGGAATTTACCGAAACTGAATGGGACGAGCAAGTAACGCTTGCCCTCCGGAAAGCCAAACCCATATCGCTGCGTATCGCGGCAGTTGTTTGGGCGAGTTTTCTCTCGGCGATGGTGGTCCTTTGGCTTTTCATGCCATCAGACCTTTCAGTGGACATCTCCCGGTTTAAGGGGCAGATAGTCCCGATGGAAAAGGTCAATCTGGGCGAAAAAAACATGACTATCGCCGCGCCTTTTGATGCCGCACTCGAATGGGGGTCTGACGCGTTTATGGTTTATGGGAGAAATGGCGTCGTCATCCTCCGCCCCGAAGGCACACCTGACATTTACCTCCGCGCCGAAAAGATGCAAAAAAGCCAATTCTACTCCTACAAAGGGCAGGTTGGCGAGAATCTCAAGTTGAAGGCGGTCATAAACGAAAACTTTATCGTCTCCTTGTTCGTTTTCTCCTTGTTCGTTTGGGCTTTTGAAAGCTTCCGGCGAACGAGGAGAATCATGCAGAGGCAGGGTCTGGTTCTGGCCGACTAGGATGAGCGCTTAAGCGAGGAGTGGAACATCATGGAAGTGAGCCCGGTAATATCTGCGCCAAAGGAAAGGGTGAAGGTCGAGTACGGCTTTTGGATGTTCGTCGCCACCACTTTTTACTCATCTTTCATCCCAGGATGGCTCTATGAAAAAGTCGTTCTGGCCCAGCCCCAAGGATTCATTAAATCGATCCTTTTGAAATTCCTGGGGCTAATACTTAAGGGACTGGGGCTCGGCCATCCGGATAAGGGAGGAGGTCTGATTGGCACAGCCGTCGCCGCAATTAACATAATTATTGTCGGCGAGATCTGGGGATATGGCTATGTTTTTCCTCTTTGCGCTGCCGTAATCACCTTCATCCTCGGCTGGCCGGCCTGTCACTTTGCAGCTAAAGAAATTTACGCCAAATACGGACAGAGAACAAAACACGACGGAAAGTCAACCAGATGCGACTATAACCTCTTAAGCATAGACGAGTACCATGCCATGATGCTCATCTGGGGCATGGACCGCCTTGTAATGATGTGGCTGGGGTTTAATTCGCGGGAGGACATCCTTTTTGAGCTTCTTCTGGACTTTATCCTTTTTAGGTATTGGGATACGAAGAAGCCCAAATGGGTTAAAAGAATCGAGAGTCGTTTTTCCAGCGCTTTTGGCGTTATGATCGATGACACACTAATTGCAATGCAGATAATTATTATTATATGCTTTGCGTGGGGCATCGCCTATTATATCATTTAGTCACTTCCACTCACTATCTGTAACCAAAAACCCGGCCCCCATAAGGAGCCGGGTCGATTTTTATCCGAAGAGAATAGGTTGTTAAGCGGTGTTTACTTTTATCCCAGGGCCCATGGTCGTTGAGATGGTCACGTTCTTTATATAGACGCCTTTAGACTTAGACGGCTTGGCCTTTTTTATGGCTTCGGAAAGAGTGCGGAAATTATCTGCTAATTTTTGCGATTCAAAGCTTACTTTGCCGATTGCGACATGGATGTTTCCGGTGTCGTCATTTTTAAAACTCACTTTTCCTTTTTTCAGTTCGGCCACCGCTTTCGCCGGAGTAAGGGATACGGTTTCGTTTTTCGGCGAAGGCATTAATCCACGGGTGCCGAGCACTTTGGCGATAGGCGCCAGTTTTTTCATCATTTCCGGTTCGGCCACCGCGACGTCGAAATCGGTTTTTTCAGTTTTTTTGATTTCGGCAATCAATTCGTCGCCGCCGACAATATCTCCGCCGGCATCTTTACAAGCTTGTTCGTTAGCGGCGCTGACAAAAGCGGCAACGCGGACGGTTTTACCGGTTCCGTGGGGAAGGGAAACCGCGGTTCTAACCTGCTGGTCGCCTTTTTTTGTATCGATTCCCAAACGAAAATGAACTTCAACCGATGCGTCGAATTTCGCTTTGGAGGTTTTTTTAGCCAACTCAATAGCTTCTTCGATAGAATAGACTTTAGCCTTGTCTGCCAGCTCGTTGTTTTTATTTTTTGTCATACTCGTGGTGCGGACGACATGTCGCATAAGCTATATATCTCCCACAATTATTTTATATTTTTATTAATTTTTTTTATATATATGCGAGTAAATTATTTCATTTCCGAAGCGAGGACTAAAGCCAGGTACCAATGTGAAAATAAGTCCAGCGGTGATTATATTCAAGCACGAGTTACATGGCAAATTTGAAGCGGTTCCGCAGCGAGGAAATGAAAAATTTACGAGCAAAATCACTTACTTCACTTCTACCCCCATCTGCCGGGCCGTGCCTTCAATAATCCTCATCGCCGCCTCTTCATCAGTCGTATTTAAGTCCGACATTTTCTTTTTGGCGATTTCCCGTACCTGATCCTTAGAAATTTTTCCAACTTTATCAGTCAAAGGCTTTGAAGAACCTTTGGGAATTCCGGCGGCTTTCTTAATTAATTCCGAAGCCGGGGCGGTTTTCATGATAAAGGTAAAAGACCGGTCTTCGTAAACGGTAATTTCTACCGGAACGGTTTCTCCCATCCGATCCTTGGTTTTTTCGTTAAACTGGACGCAAAATTGCTGGATGTTAATCCCATGCTGGCCCAAAGCCGGGCCGACCGGAGGGGCCGGATTGGCCTGGCCGCCGGAAACTTGCAATTTTATGACAGTCATTATTTTTTTGGCCATATGATGTTCAATTAGCAATTGTCAATTGACAATTTTCAATTATCGGGTAGAAGCTGGCATTCATGCAGAATCCATGACATGCCAACCCGACATATTTATAATTTTTTAATTTGCAGGAAATCCAGTTCAACCGGCGTTTCGCGGCCGAACATGGAAACCAAAACTTTAATTTTTCCTTTAGCTTCATCCACTTCAAGAACTTTGCCTTCCAAATTTTTGAAAGGCCCGTCAATAATCCGAACCGGCGAACCGGCGGCAACGTCAATAATGAATTTCGGCTCATCCACTCCCATCCGCTTCTGCAAAGATTTTACTTCTTTTTCCGAAATCGGAGTGGGGACGGTGCCGGTGCCGATAAATCCGGTAACGTTCGGGGTATTGCGGACGACATACCAGGAATCGTCGTCAACAACCATCTCAACCAAAACATAGCCGGGAAAAATTTTTTCCTCGACGACTTTTCTTTTTCCGTTTTTTATTTTAATTTTTTTTTCGGTCGGAATCAAGACGTTAAAAATTTTTCCGCTCATGTCGAGCGAATCGATTCTTTGCTTTAAATTATGGGAAACGTTCTCCTCGTAGCCGGAATAAGTATGGATTACGTACCATCTTCGTCCCTGGTTTAGTGTTTGTCTTGCCATAATCGCGATGAGCGGGATAATGAATGCTCGCATTCATTACCTAGCGGCTAAGATTATATCTAGAGATATTTTTAGAATATTAATTACCGGTTTATAACGTACTGGAACGCCATCTGGAATATAAAGTCGAACGCGCCTAAATAAATTGCCATAGCTATGCTGATGCCGATCACTAATAGGGTATAATGATAAGTTTCTTTCCTGGTCGGCCAGGTGACTTTTTTCATCTCCTCAATCGATGATTTTACGTAGTTTACAATTCCATTTATCATATATATCTTTTCCCCGGCAAGGGGCATAGAAACAGGCTAAAGCCAGTTTTCTTATTTAAAAAAACAGCCCTTTGCGGGCGCTTTTTAATGTTATATATATTGTATCTGAATAGTCCTTCCTTGTCAAGCCGGAGGATATATTTTTTAACATGAAAAATATACTCTAATATTAAACAAATTTACTAATAAAATATACAAGGGCGCCGATCGACCCGGCCAAGGGAATAGTAATAACCCAGGCCCAGACAATGCGCAATGTTACGTCCCAATGCACGGCCGAAAAGCGCCGGGCCGAGCCGACTCCGGAAATCGCGCCGGTAATTACATGCGTCGTTGAAACCGGAACGCCTAGATGCGTCGCGGTAAAAATGCTTATGGCTGAAGCTGATTCAGCGCAAAAACCGTCAATCGGTTTTAATTTGCAAATCTTTTGCCCCATGGTCTTTACGATCCGCCAGCCGCCTAAAAGCGTCCCGGCGGCGATTGCCGTATGGGCGGAAAGCACCACCCAGGTCGGTACATTAAAACTGGCAATCCAGCCGGCGGAAAATAAAAGACTGGTGATTATCCCCATGGTTTTTTGAGCGTCATTCGCGCCGTGGCCTAAGGAGTAAGCGGCGGCGGAAAAAATTTGCAAAAAATACGACCAGCGGTTAACGGTTTCCGGCCGGCGGTTTCGAACCAGCCAGGAAGTGATTACCTTAAAAGCATAACCTAAAATCATGCCGATCAGAGGCGCGAGCACGATAAAAATCAGTGTTTTATACCAGCCGCCGGGAATTATCGCGCCAAAGCCGGCTTTAGCAACAGCCGCTCCCGCGTATCCGCCGATTAAAGCGTGCGAGGAACTGGTCGGCAGTCCTAAATACCAGGTAATCAGATTCCAAATTATAGCACCGAGCAGAGCGCAGAGTATAACGGTCGGAGTTACAATATTAATATCAATCATTCCCTTGCCGATAGTTTTTGCTACCGCCGTCCCGAAAATAAGGAATGAAATAAAATTAAAAAAAGCCGCCCAGATAACGGCTTTGCCGGGAGTTAGCACCCGGGTAGAAACAATAGTAGCGATTGAGTTGGCCGAATCGTGAATCCCGTTGGTAAAATCAAACGCCAGCGCGATAATAATTATCAATATAATGAAGAGGGAGAAGGGATCAGGCATGTAGAATTAAATAAACCGGTTTAAGTAGATTTAACCATTATCTTTACGATCGACCGGCCGACATGGTTATAGGTATCAATTATTTCTTCCATATCCTGAATTATGTCTTTCCATTTAATAACTAAAAGCGGGTCGTTTTTCCCTTTTTCAAATATATGAGCAAGAGCGTTCCGAAAAACAACATCGCCCTTGTCTTCCAATTTTTGGATACGGATCGCTCGCTTCTCCAAGTTCTTCGTATCCACCCGGTCGGCAAAGCACTTATCGACCAGCCGCTCTAAGATCACGCAGGCGTCGGTAATCAGACCGACGAACTGGTCCATAAATTCCTCTTTTTCCATTATCCCGTAAAGGTAGATGTTGTGAAAAACTTTTTCCGATAAATCAATTATTTCGTCCATCTCTTCGGCCAAAGCGTAGATGTCCTCGCGGTCGAACGGGGTAATAAAAGTTTTGTCCAGCTCGCCGATAATCCGGCAGATAATATCATCGGCCTTATGCTCAATTTCTTCGGCTTTGCGCCAGCGCTCTTCCATCCCGGCCCTAAAATCCATCTCCGTAAATAAATCCGTCACCTCTTTTATGCAGTCATAAAGGTCTTTGAAATGCTCCGAAAACTTCGGCTGTTTGGGAAATAAGAATTTCATTTTTTTATTTTAATAAAAAATAGTCCGCAAATTTTCGTACAAAAACATTATAGCACAAGAGGTGCTGTACGCAAGAAGATTATTTGAAGCTGACACTCACTTGATCTAGATAATAAGTATGTTGGAATTCGGCTGTCGCCCCAAATCCAAAAGCCACCCAGATTTTATCGGTGAAACTATCAGTGGTTAATTGCGTTGAATAAGAATATTTTTTCCACCCCGCGACTTCATCCGTCCTTCCGATTAGCTTAAAGTCCTCCTCTCGCACGGGATTTCTCGGCCCGACATAAGCCAAGACCGGCCATTGATTTATACTAGACTTGTTTTCGCTCCAAAGATAGAAACTAATTTCGCAATTTATTTTTGAATTCGGAGTTACGGTATATGGATGCTCAACCCAGATTGTGCCATCATCATGGCTACCGTCAAGATAGGCGGCCAGAGAATAAGCCCCGTCATACGCCTTTTGCTTAGAACGTTTTATACTCCAATCAAAAAAGCAGGGAAAGGGATCATTCTCGCATGCTATTTGGTGCTTCGGCTCCCACCCGCCAAAACTATTTTCAAAACTTTCTATATAACTATTACCGCAATCCTCTTTACATGTATCATCCCTTTTCTCTGCCAAATCACAATATTTGTCTCCGCATTTTCCACCGCAATAGCATGCCTTGGTTTTAAGATCGCACTTCGGTTTGTCGCCCCCGACAACCATAGGACAGATGATTCCTTTGCAATCTTTATCGATATTGCAGGCTGTCCTATCCTTGGTCGGCGTGTTAACATCTCTTCCGCCAGTTACCGGTCTGGCAACCGTCGGCTGGACGTTAGAGACTTTCGCTTCAGAGCTCGTGTAGATGCCAAAATTATCGCCAGAGAGCACAAAAGCAAATGTTCCGATAACCCCCGCGACAAAGGCTATTAAAAATACGCCCTTCCAGGTTGTAATTTTTATTTTCCCGAGCCGCGAAAAACTTTTTGAGGCTAATTCATCAACTGGTCTTTTTTGATTTCCCGCCATAGTTTAATAATTATCTAATTAATTACATTTAACCAGCCAAGGCTACTATCCCAGTTTACAATAATTAGCTTTAGTGGACCGTCTGTTTATTTACATTACAATTTTTTTGCACCCACTCTGCGTCAAACTCATTTACCTCCCGCCTTTTGCCGTCAAGTATAAAATATTGGGTTTCTGTTTTTCTCGCGCCAACTGACGGCATTTGGTTATCTATCCACTCGTCCGGGCATTGCTTAAGCGCAGCACCTGGACTGGGCGCTGCTGCCGGCAGTACTACTTCTGCCGGAGATTGTTTTTTTGGAAATAAAACCACTATGCCTATGGCTACTATAGCTATACCTAAAATAATATAAAAAATTTTACTTTTCATTTATTTAAATTAATTATAAGATAAGTTTTCTGGATTGCTCATGTGTATCTTAATTATACCTCAAATCGGCCGAGAGGCGCAATAATTTAAGCAAGGTTAAATAAAAGCGGGGGTATCGGAGTGTTGATTTACCCGTATTAATAAGCTAAAGTTAGTATTGGCGATATATTCAGCATAGTAAATCCATGAAAATAAGCTTTAAAATTTTTAGAATAGCAGTCTGGCTGGTTTTGGCGCTTGTTGCCGGCTGGCTATCTTGGCAAAAAATCGTTCCAGGCGGAAAAATTTCTTATACCTACGATTTTACCCGCGACAATTATTTCATCGGAAAATTAAGCCCTTCGGAAAGGGTCAGGCCGCCGGAAAACGGCACCCAAGTTATAACCGGCGATCCGGTTTATTTTTCCTTGACTCCGCCGCGCCGTTTCGAAAAGGCAAGACTCATAATTAAATATAAAATCGAGTCTAAAGACAAAAACCATGCACCGCCGATTATTGAGGCCGGAATTTTAAAAGACCAGTTTTGGCATTATGATTTGAAGCCAATCGAAAATTCCATAATTTCCGGCTTAGCTAAAAAATGGAGTTCTATAACTGAAAATGACTTAATACTGCTTCAAAAAGAAATAAAATATAAATCAGTTGATGAATTTTTAAAAAATCTTCCGCCTTTAAACCAAATCGCCACTTATAATTATAATCTTAACCATGTTTTCCGCCTCCAGTCGTATAAACCAGAAAAACAAACTCGGGCGCTTCCGGCTTCAATCCGCGGGCCTTATGGATTTTACGTTTACATAAATAACGAGGAGCTTAATTTGAATTTTGATTTTTTAGATTTGAATAAGAATTTATCAGCCGACCCGATTAAAGTGCGCGTCATGAAAGGCAGTAAACTAATTATGGAAAAAGAATTGGCTGACGACGGCGACAGAAGTGATAGCGGTAAGATCGGTTATCAGGGAAAAATTAATATTAAACAGCCAGGACTGGCTGAAGGCGTATATAATGTTGAGGTTTTGGCTAATGACGATATCGTAACGAGTAAAATCGCTACCGCCCAAAGCAAGATCAGTTTTATTAAAAAAATTTGGATTTACGATTCTAAAAATTTTCCCTTGCGTATTTTAACTGACAACGATGGCATAAGCGCCCAAACTTCCAATCCATCCAGCATCCAGGGTATTGAAACCAATTCGGGCAGTTTGGAGCTTAAAGAAACCTATAAGCAGTTTGATAAAAAATTAACCGCCTCTTTAACCGATCTAACTTTAAAAAAAGGCGACACGCTTTTATCCGGCGACGGCATGTTCGCTTTTTCATCGGACGAACTTTTTGACCCGGAAATAAAAAAAATCACCCAGTATTTTGACGCCGGAAAAAATAACACCGAATACATTATAGCAAGATACATTGAACCGGAACAAAAGGATGCCCCAGCAGACGGCCAGACGGGCTGGATGACCGCGGCCGCTGATTTTGACATCACCGGCGCCTATAGGGAAAACGGCAAATTTAACTTTATGCTTTCCATCCCCGGATTAAAAATCGACGACGGGATTGATGATTCGGTTATAGTAAAAGAGATTCACGTGGATTTGGAAGGCAAAAACCTCTGGGAGAAAATAAGTAGTATTCTTAGATAGTATGAAAAAATACATTAACGAAATATTTAGAGTTTTAACTGCCAGCCTCCTTATTTTTATTGCCTTGGAATTAATCTGGCCCGGCATGGTTATCTCTTATATTAACCTCAATTTAGTGTTGATTTTTTGGCTGGTTAATGTTATCTTTTTAATGTCAGAAAGAAGTAAAACTAACTAACCAAAACGAATGGATTGCATATTTTGCAAAATTATCGCGGGGCAAATCCCAAGCTACAAAGTTTACGAGGATGAAAAAACTTTGGCTTTTTTGGATATCAATCCGGTCAACCCGGGCCATGTCCTGGTAGTACCGAAAGAACATTTTGCCAATATGGAAGACGTGCCGGAAGATATTTTATGCGCGGTAATAAAAACCGTAAAAAAAGTCGGCAAAGCGATTAAGGAAGGTTTAGGCGCGGAAGGCTATAATATTACGGAAAATAACGACCCGGTGGCCGGTCAAATCGTCCCCCATATCCATTTTCACGTTATCCCGAGGATTGAAGGCGACGGTCTGCATCTTTGGCCCCAAAAAAAATATGGCGAAGGTGAAGCAGAGGCGGTTAGGGATAAAATTAATGGCGCGATCTAATTTTAAATATTTAAAATTCAGCTATTAGATAAATTTTTACGATTAAACGTTTATGAATGAGAAAATATTAATTTTTGGGAACGGGCAGATGGGAAATTTTTATAAGGATTTTTTTATAAAAAAAGGTTTAGGCGCCGAAATTGCCCGGGCAGACATTACGGATTCGGCGCAGATTATATCCGCTATAGAAGAATTCAATCCGACGGTTGTTATTAATACCGCCGCCATCACCAATCTTGAAGAATGTGAAAAAAATAAATTAAAAGCTTTTAACGTAAACGTTTTAGGCGCGGAAAATGTCGCCCGCGCCTGCGACCAAAAAGGGTTATATTTCATCCACCTTTCTAGCGGCTGTATTTTTGAAAGTAAGGACGAAAATGACGCTCGTGTGGAAACCGATAATCCGGCGCCGGCGGTTTTTTATTCCTGGACCAAAGTTTGGTCCGAGCAGATGATCACTTACCGAAAATCTCCTAATTTCCGCTATCTTATATTAAGGCCGAGACAGCCGGTTTCGTCCCAGATAAGCCCGAAAAACATGCTGATAAAGTTTTTAACATTCACCCGATATGTTGATACGCCCAATACCGGAACTGTCTTGGAAGATTTAATGGAGTGGACTTATGAATTAATAAAGACAAAACCTGTCGGCGTTATACACGTCGCTAATGAAGGCTGGACAACGCCTTACGAAATCGCCCTAATGCTTAAAAAACACGTTTTACCCAGCCTGAATGCCGGAAAAATTTCCAAGGCCGATTTGGATAAGCTTACGCCAAACCGGCGGGTGGATACGGTTTTGAATGTCGAAAAGCTTAAAAGTTTCGGCGTCAAAGTTGAGCCTTTCAAGAAAAGAATCGAGGAAATAATAATTGAGCTCGGAAAAAACATTAAAAGCGCTGATAAAAAAACTTTGGAAAATGTGCTAAGTATGACCGCCGAAACATCAAAGCAAAGAACCGAGGTTAATGAATGCTGGAAAGAATTATTGTAAATTTATGAGTGGAAAAAATGCTGGTAAAAACCGAATAGACGGAGAAAAAACCGAAAAAATTGCGGCTGGCTTAAAAAATTCCAAAGGGCAGGGAAGCGTTTGCAGTGAAGTTAAAATTCGCGTTGAGCATAAAAACTTCTGCCTTTATTTTGAAGCTGATCCGAAAAAAAACGCCGCATCCATGCCGGGTGAAAGTAAAACTCTTCTTGTTACCGGCGGGGCCGGGTTTATGGGCTCGAATTTTATCCGCTACATCTTAAGTGCTTATCCGAATTACAAAGTCATAAACCTCGACAAGCTTACTTACGCCGGAAACCTTGAAAACTTAAAAGACGTAGAAAATAACCCGAATTATTCTTTTGTAAAAGGCGATATTGCCAAATCCGAAGACGTAGAAAAGGCAGTTGGCCAGGGCGTGGACGTAATTATTAATTACGCCGCCGAAACCCACGTTGACCGCTCGATTTTAGACCCCAAAGCCTTTTTATTTACTGACATTATCGGCACCTACACATTACTCGAAGCCGTTAGGGTCGGGAAGGCGAAAAAATTAATTCAAATTTCTACTGACGAAGTATTCGGCATGGTGCGAAGCATGAATGAAGAATTTACCGAAGAATCGCGCTTTGACCCGTCGAGTCCTTATAGCGCATCCAAGGCCGGCGGCGACCATCTTTGCGCGGCTTACTGGCGCACTTACCAGACGCCAGTCATTATTACCCATAGCTGTAATTTCTACGGCCCGAACCAGTATCCGGAAAAACTAATTCCTTTAGCTATTACCAACTTAATAGAAGGGAAGAGAGTCCCGGTTTACGGCAAAGGCGAGCAGTTCCGCGAATGGATCAATACCTCCGACCACTGCCGGGCGATTGACGCGATCTTGCATAAAGGCCAAATCGGCGAAGTCTATAATATTGGAACCAGACAAAGATCAAAAAATATTGATACGATTAAGTTAATTCTAAAGCATCTCGGGAAAGACGAATCCAGCATAGAATACATAAAAGACCGTCCGGGGCACGACTTTGGCTATGCCGTCAACCCGGACAAGCTAATGAACGAGCTTGGCTGGCAGCCCCAAGTCCAATTCGAAGACGGCCTGAAAAAAACAGTCGACTGGTACAAGAATAATGAAGACTGGTGGAAAAAAATGAAATCCGGAGACTATCTCGAGTATTACAAGAAGCAATATAAAGAAAGATAAAAAAATATCAAATTATTCGCATAATATACAAATTCATAATATTGTTTTTTAATTTTTCGTCTAAAAAAAGTTGTGGCGAAATTTTGTAAATTTTATGAAAGACAAATTTATAATTATTTCGGAGCTTCTAAAAAAAATTCCAAAAAATAAATACCCAAGGATATTAATAATTTCTGATAAACAATTATTATATTGTCATAAAGGGTTTTTGAGCATAAATATCTATGCAAGATCGCAAGGCGTTGTAAGTGATTTAGGATTTGATAGAGGCTCAATACTAAAATTTTTTTCAATTTTTGAATTCTTGATCAATGAGCTAATTATAAAAATTTTGAAGCCGAGTGATTTTTCTCGACTTGATGATCTACTTAATTATGTTGACTTATTCGCAAAAATAAAACTGCTTAATCGATGGAAAATAATTAGTAACGAAATTAAAGAGAAATCTATCTCGGCAATCAGTGTGAGAAACGCATTTGCCCATAGCTGGGCTGAAAGTGATATAGAATATAATAATTCAAGTATTGAACTAAATTTTTCTGCATTCAGAAACGATTTAGAGGAGATTTGGAATTTTTTTATTGAGAAATATAAGGAGTTCCAGCCCGATATCGACATTGTTATAAAAAATTTACAAAGCGTCGCCTAACATGATAGAAAGGTACTGCGACCTATATGTATAACATATTATTGAAAAAATGTCAAAAACATTTGAGGTGAGTTTTATAAGTAAGTGCGACACCTGTGTAATTAAATAGTAATGAATACTTTCGTTCCAAATAATTTTATTCCTCCCCAGTCACTGGTGACCGATAAATTTAGACTTAGAATGCTGACTGTTAACGACGTCGCAAAGGATTATGACGCGGTTATATCGAGTATTGAACATCTTAAAGGAATTTTTGGGCCTAACAGCCCCTGGCCGGCTGACGGCCTTACTCTCGAAGAAGACTTGGCCGCCCTTAATTATCATCAAAAAGAATTTCTTGAAAAATCCTCGTTCGCCTATACTGTAATGAATTTGGATGAAAGCCAATGCCTGGGATGCGTTTATATAATGCCGTCGGACAATAGGCTTTATGGCGCTATGGTTGTGATGTGGATCCGAAAAAGCGAATTATCCAACGGACTGGACGAAGAGCTGTTTTCTGGCGTTGCGAGCTGGATTAATAAAGAATGGCCGTTTAAAAACGCCGCCTATCCCGGAAGAAAAATATCCTGGGATGAATTTTTACTTCAGGATTAACCAATCATGGATTAAGATAATATCTTATGAGCCAATACGTTTATTATTCTTTGCAGTTTATACTTGGCGGCGCTTCGGTCGTCGCTATAACGATGATAGCGAAATACCTCCACCCAAAATATACCGGCATAGCCTACGCGCTTCCGGTGATATTATTAGTTTCGGTAATTTTTGTTCATCTCGGCCAGGGCCTGGAAGCCTCGAGAAGCACGCTGAAATCAACTTTTGTTTATGAATTCACTTTGATATTTTTTATTCTCGCTTTTTACTTTTTATCGGAAAGGCTGGATTTTTGGCTGGCTATGTTTATCGCCCTTTTTGGCTGGGCGATTATCTCGGCTGGCATCCAATTATTCCTAAAAGCGTAATTTTAATACTATTTATCTTGAATTACCTGAGTAATCTGTGAATTCGCACATAAATAGTTAAATAAAAACTTGTATAATTCTAAAATTTTCTATGTTAAAAAACTGGTTCATTTGTGGGCTAGGATCAGCAATAAGTTTTGCTAGCATGGTCATAATCTATAAAAGATTATTTGTACTTGGGATAAAACCCCTTGTTTTGAATTTGTTTATGTTTGCTTTTGTATTTATTGGCTTCCTGGTGTGGAATTTATCTACTAAAACAAAACCTGATTTAACAATTAAAATGGTACTTTTCCTTTTGTTAGCATCAATGTTTTCGTTATTAGGAAACTATTTTTACGTAACTTCCGTCGGTCTTGCGCCAAATCCCGGGTATGCCGCCACGATTAAAGCAAGCGAAATTATTTTCATTACTGTTTTTTCATTCTTACTATTCAGATCTAGCCTGAATATAGTTGCCTTTCTCGGTGTTTGCTTTGTCTTTTTAGGAATATATTTAATATCAAGATAAATTATTAGGAGTCCAAAGAAAAAAGGAGTTTTTCGGATCTAGAAGTTAAGACCTATAAAACTCCTCTGTGTGAGGTGGTCGGGATGAGTGGATTCGGACCACCGGCCTCCGGAACTGTCATCCAGCGCTCTAGCCTGACTGAGCTACATCCCGACAAACAGTGAATTGAAAAAATAAAAAAGAGCTAATGCCCCGAGGTGGACTTGAACCACCAGCCACGAGATTGTAATTCTCTCGCTCTACCGCTTGAGCTATCGGAGCTTTGTTAAAAAGGGAATATTAATATAAATTCGCCGCTATGTCAAGTATTCTTCAGCTTAAAAAAATATTTTCTTTATTATTCCAAAAATTAGCCTATAAGAATTAATGTGGATTTTGACAAAGTTTTGAATCGGGGATATTCTTTATCTAACATATGGATATATGGAATTAAAAGAAAAAATTGTAAATTTATACCGAAGGACCGCCAATGTTTTGCCGGAAGACGTTATTTTAGCTTTGGAAAAAGCGGAAAAAATAGAGGATAACCCGGTAGCCAAAGAAATATTTAAAAAACTGATTGAAAATACCCGGGAGGCTAAGGGCGAAGAAAAACCGATTTGCCAGGATACGGGCACGCCGTATTTTTATGTCGAATATCCGGAGGGGCATACGCAAAAAGAATTAACCGAAATTATCGAAGAAGCGACAATTGAGGCGACAAGCGGGGTTCCATTGCGGCCAAACGCCGTGAATTGCCTAACCGGAAAAAATATCGGCAATAAGCCGGTCATCCATTTTAAGGAAGGAAAAAAACTAAAAATCAATTTAATGCTGAAGGGCGGAGGATCGGAAAATGTTTCCGCTATTTACTCTCTTCCCAACATTGACTTAAAAGCCGACCGGAATTTGGAAGGAGTAAGAAAATGCGTCCTTGACGCGGTTTTCAAAGCCCAGGGCAAAGCTTGTCCGCCTTATATAATCGGCGTCGCGCTGGCCGGAAATTTAGAGGAAGCGGCTTCAATTTCCAAAAAACAGCTTTTAAGAAAATTGAATGACAAAAATCCGGAGAAAGAATTATTTGAGTTAGAAGAAAAAGTTTTGGCTGAAATTAACGAGCTCTTAATCGGACCGGCGGGACTCGGAGGAAAGACGACCGCCTTAGGCGTAAAAATCGCTTCCGGCGTCCGCCACCCGGCTTCATTTTTTGTGGGAATTGCTATCAGTTGCTGGGCTATGCGCCGCCAAAGCCTGTAATAAGGGCCCGCGCGCGTTATTTTTTTAATTTCAAAATTTATGATTATTCTTAACACTCCGCTAAAAGAAGAAGACGTCCTAAAGCTTAATGCCGGTGATAATGTCTTATTAAACGGGACGATTTTTACCGCCCGCGACAAAGCCCATTTATTTCTACTGGAAGAAGATTTTCCGCCGATAAAAGGCGGGGTTATTTACCATGCCGGACCGATAATAAAAGACAAGGAAGTAATTTCCGCCGGCCCGACGACTTCAGCGCGCTTAAATCCTTATACGCCCAAACTGATTGAAAAATACGCTATCAAAGCCATTGTCGGTAAAGGCGGAATGAACCAGGCGGTGATCGACGCTCTAAAAGGCAAAGCGGTTTATTTGTCGGCAATAGGCGGGGCAGGCGTTTTATACGCCAAAGCGATGAAATTCAAAAACGTCTATAAGGAAGAATTCGGCATGCCGGAAGCGATTTGGGAATTCGAGGTAAAAGATTTTCCGGCGATAGTCGCGATTGACTCGAAAGGGAACAGCCTCTACGAAAAAACTCTGGAAAAATCAAAAAAAGCTTTTTTAAAATTGGTAAAATTATAAAAAAGCAACAGCTTAAACTAACGGATCATCGCCGCCTCCCATCACAAGAGAGCGGTTTTTTTGTTTAATTAAAGCTAAATTAATTAACACTGAAATAAAATCAAGCCGGCGATGTCTTAAGTATATATTCAAGAGCCAGAAATGGACAATTCTTGCGAAATGGCTTAATCTAAAAATACCAATATGAGAAAATATTTAGTTAACATAACCATCATTTTTCTAGTTTTAGCATTTTTAGGACTGGCAAAAGTCGCTTTAGTCACTGAAGCCGACGATTCGCCGAATAATTTAAGCAGTCCGGAAAAAGCACCCTACATACCCGAAGTTCGGCCAGGCGCTTCTGAAACTGAAAGCGCGCCGGTAGAAGTCCGGGGGAATAACGGGGATGTTTTAGCCGAAAAAGAGGTAAAGGGAAGCGGAACGACTGATACGCGGAAAGTTTTAGAGGCAGTTCCATTCCTTTCCCAGGCTCCCTTTGGCGACTGGAAAGATGAACGCCAGCAAGACGGCTGCGAGGAAGCGTCAGCGGTTATGGCTATGCTTTGGGTAAAGGGCGAAGCAGGAGTCACTAAAGACTACGCGCTTTCCAAGATCTTAGATATTTCCCAATTTGAAGAAAAGCAATACGACAGCTACCATGATAACGGCGCCAAAGAAACGGCTGACCGGATTTTTAACGGATATTTCAAATATAAAAACGTTGAGGTAAAATACGACGTTTCGCTTGAGGATATAAAAAAGGCTTTGAGCGAAGGCTATCTTGTTATCGCCCCTATGGACGGGCAGAAATTGGACAATCCGAATTATACCGGCGGCGGGCCCGAACGCCACATGCTGGTCATCAAAGGTTACGATCCGGTAAAAAAGCAGTTCATCACAAATGACCCGGGAACAAGAAAAGGAGAGAGCTATCGGTATGAGGAAAACCACTTTTACGATTCAATCCGGGATTACATCGCCGGCAACCATGTTCCCATAACCGAAGTGCGCAAAAACGTAATTATAGTAAAAAAATAAAAAATTCCCGCGCTTCGCAAGGAGGGGCGGGATTTTTTTATTTTTTGACAAAAGCGCCATTTTTCGCTAATCTTATAATAAGCCTGTTTTTTGGTTTTTGTTTAATTTTAGGCTAATTTTAAATCATTTACCGCTGTTTATTTATGAAAAAAATATCCGCAGTCGCCAAAGACCTCAAACTGCCTTCCTCTTCGGTAGAATGCCAGGGCGACTATATCGCTAAAATCAAGTTGCCTTTAACAATGAAAAGGATAAATCCGGGGAAATTGATATTGGTTACGGCCATCACTCCCGGCCGGTTCGGAGAAGGGAAAACTACCATGTCCATTGGCCTCGCCGACGCCTTAAGCCGCCTGGGTAAAAACTCCATTCTATGCTTGCGCGAACCTTCTTTGGGCCCGGTCTTCTCCCAAAAAGGCGGGGCAATTGGCGGCGGAAAGGCCAAAGTCCAGCCGGCCGAAGAAATAAATTTGCATTTTACCGGCGATATCCACGCGATAACTACCGTCCATAACTTAATTGCCGCCGAAATCGACAACCATATCCATTGGGGAAACCGATTGGGCATTAAAGACGTCTATTGGAAGCGGGCGATTGATTTATGCGACCGGACTTTGAGAAAAGATTTTTCAATAACCGCCGCTTCGGAAATTATGGCCGTCCTTTGTTTAGCCGAAAATTTTAAGGACTTAAAAAAACGGCTGGA
Source organism: Patescibacteria group bacterium (assembly GCA_041661505.1). NCBI lineage: Bacteria > Patescibacteria group bacterium. The sequence continues at coordinate 21,198 of JBAZUF010000001.1, forward strand.
AAATATCGTTGTCGCTTCTGACCAAAAAGGCGCGCCGGTTAAAGTCAAGGATCTAAAAATAATTGACAGTCTGGCCGCGCTTTTAGATCGCGCGTTTCGGCCTAATTTAGTCCAAACCGACGAGGGAACTCCGGCCTTCATCCATGGCGGTCCGTTCGCCAATATCGCCCACGGAACCAACAGCATAATAGCTACCCGCACGGCTTTAAAACTGGCGGATTATATTGTTACTGAAGCCGGATTCGGATCGGAATTAGGCGCCTTTAAATATTTCGATATTGTCGGCCGAGCCGGAAAAATAGAACCTTCGGCCGTTGTTTTGGTCGCTTCTGTCCGGGCGATCGGGGAGTGCGGACTGGAAAATTTAGGGCGGCACATTGAAATAATCAAACGGCTGGGAATAACGCCGGTTGCCGTAATCAATAAATTCAAAAATGACGACCAGAAAAAAATAAAAGAAATTCTTGATTACTGTAAAAAGATTAAAATTCCGGCCGAAGTAAGCACCGCCTTTTCGCGGGGCGGAAAAGGCTCTCTCGGCCTGGCCAGAGCCGTATTAAAAAGTATCGGAGCAAGCAAGATAAAAGTCCGCCCCCTTTATCGCGCGGATGAAAGCATTGAAGATAAGGTAAGTAAAATTAACGGCGAAATATTCGGCGGCCGCGCGGTCAGCTTTACGCCCGAAGCCGAAGAAAAAATCGCCCAATTTACTAAATGGGGTTATGGCAATTTGCCGGTCTGCATCGCTAAAACCCAATACTCACTTTCGGACGACAAGTCCCAGCCGCGGATAACGGGCGGGTTTACCTTAAAAGTAACGGATGCGAGTCTTTCCGCCGGCGCCGGATTTATTGTAATAAAATGCGGAGGCATCCTTACCATGCCCGGTATGCCGGATAAATATAAATAGCGCGCTGGCCATCATGCGGGGCGCCATAATCATCCTGCCAATCTTCCATAAAAACATGAACGTATTAGAAGTTAAAAATTTAACCAAAAAATTCGGCCGATTCACGGCCGTTGATGACATATCTTTTTCCTTAAAAGAAGGGGAGATTTTGGGTTTACTCGGAGCTAACGGAGCGGGGAAGACTACAACCATTCAGATGCTGTTAGGGGTGCTGAATCCTACGGGCGGCCAGGTTATGTATTTTGGCAAAGATTTAGGAAAGCACCGGGAAGAGATTTTGGAAGAGGTAAATTTTTCTTCGACTTATACCAATATGCCCTGGGAATTGACGGTCCGGGAAAACCTTGCCTGGGCCTCGTACTTGTATAAGATTAAAGACCGCAAAAAAAGGATTGAAGAAATGATAGATATTTTTAGGTTAAGAAAACTGGTTAAGGATAAAACCACCGGCCTGTCTTCCGGCCAGATTACCCGCCTTAATTTAGCCAAGGCCTTTATCAATTACCCCCGGGTACTGCTCTTAGACGAGCCGACTGCTTCGCTTGACCCGGATGTCGCAAGCTATATAAGAAAATTTTTACTAAAAGAAAAGACCAAATTCCAGGTTTCGATAATTTTTACTTCGCACAACATGGCCGAGGTGGAAGAAATGTGCGACCGGGTAATATTTATTAATGAGGGAAAAATTATTGCCGATGATACGCCGATTAATCTCGCGAAGACCATGAAAACAAGCCACGTCCGGCTCTTGGTCGGGCGCGGTACGGACAAGTTAAAAAAATACTGCGAAGCAAAAAACATGAAATGCAAGTTGAACGGCAAGGCCTTGACGGTTGACATGGATGAAAAAGAAATTCCTTTTTTCTTAAGGGAAATCATGGATCAAGGAGTCTTGTATGACGAAATAAGCATCGATAAGCCGACTTTAAACGATTATTTCCTTCAAATAATAAAACCCCGAAAAGATACCGACGCTAAAAAAACAAAAGAGAAAAGTTCTATTTTAAGGATTTTACGCAAAAACTAGTATGAAATTTGACAGGATTTACGCCTTAATTTTAAGAAGCCTATATACCACCCGCCATTCCTGGGACCGCATCACCGACCTTTTTTATTGGCCGGCGATTGACCTTTTGCTTTGGGGGCTAACGAGCTTCTACATAAAAAAGTTCGCGCCGGATTCTCTTTCCGTAACAATGGTCATTGTTTCCGGCGTGGTTTTGTGGCTTATTATCTGGCGGGGCCAGAATGACATCAGCCTGAATTTATTAGAAGACCTTTGGAGCAAAAACCTTATTAACGTTTTTGTTTCGCCGATAAAATTTATCGAGTGGGTGGCGGCGTTTTTGTCTTTAAGCGTTATTAAAATCGTTATCAGCCTGCCCTTTGCCGTTCTCCTCGCCCTTCTTTTGTATCATGTAAATATTTTTTCCTACGGCCTTTACTTAATCCCGTTTTCAATCTTGCTTCTTATGACCGGCTGGTGGGTGGGGATGTTCGTAAACGGCGTCATACTCCGGTATGGCACCCGGGTCCAGACTCTGGCCTGGTCGCTCGTTATGATTATTTCTCCCTTTTCCGCCATTTACTACCCTTTATCAATTCTGCCTGATTGGGCGCAGAAGGTAGCAATTATTATCCCCTCCAGTTATATTTTCGAAGGGGCGCGCGAAGTAATCGCTACCGGAACCCTTGATATGAGTAAAGTTTGGACGAGCCTCGCCCTAAACGCTGTTTATCTTGTATTGGCATTTTTATTTTTAAAGGCCAGCTTCAAAAAACTTTTAGACCGCGGTTTGGTAAAACTCTATTAATTATTCGGGCGCCATTCCGCCTTTTAACGGATTGGCTATGAAACATACAAATATGAAAGGAATAATTTTAGCCGGAGGAACGGCAACGAGGCTATTCCCCTTGACGGCAACAACTTCAAAACAGCTTTTGCCGGTTTACGACCGCCAGATGATTTTTTATCCCTTGAATGTTTTGGTTCGGGCCGGCATCAAGGAAATTTTAATTATTGTCGCGCCGGACCATTCGGGGCAATTTTTAAATCTTTTGGGCGCGATCTTCGACAAATACGGCATTAAGCTGGAGTTTAAAGTCCAAAAAGCGCCGCGCGGACTGGCGGACGCGTTTATCTTAGGCGAATCGTTTATCGATAATGACTCGGTTACTATGATTTTAGGCGATAACATTTTTGAAGACGATTTGGCTGACGAAATAAAAAATTTTCAGTCGGGCGGAATGGTGTTTGCCAAAGAAGTCCCGGATCCCGAACGTTTCGGGGTAGTAGAGTTCGGCGCGGACGGCAAAGCCGTTTCCATTGAAGAAAAGCCTAAAAAGCCAAAAAGCAATTTCGCGGTGTCCGGGTTATACACTTTCGACAGCCGGGTGGTGGAGATCGCGAAAAAATTAAAACCTTCGGCCCGGGGCGAAATTGAAGTAACGGATATTAACTGCCAATATTTAAAAATGGGAGAGCTCGCGGTAAAAAAAATAAAAGGCGCTTGGCTGGATGCCGGAACTTTTGACGCGCTTTTAGAGGCCGGACAAACCGTTAAGGAAAAAAAGATTTGCGAAAAATTCGACCCAAAAATCAATAAGGCGATCGGCGAATTTAATGAAGGCCTGAAGGCCATCGCCAAAAAGAAATTAGATTAAAGCAATGCCCGGTGAAAATAAAAAAATCGTCCTCGGTTTTATAGCTTACGGCCAAGCGACGGCAAAATATTTGCCGTATTTTTTGCCTTCTTTAAAGGCCCAGACCGCGGATGTACAGCTTGTATGCGCCGACAACTCATTAGCGGGAGAAAATGAAAACGAAAAATATATCCGCGAAAATTTTCCGGAAATAAAATTTATCCAGTCCGGAAAAAATCTCGGCTTTGCCAAAGCTTATAACTTAATGATTAACGGGGCGATAGAAGAAGGCGCTGATTATTTCATCGCCGTTAATCCGGATATGATTTTTGAAGCCGATTTTATTGAAAAAATTGTTATGGCCATTGAAACGGACAAAGAAATCGGCGCGGTCGCCCCGAAGATATTGAAATGGGATTTTAAAAATAATATAAAAACCAGCCTGATCGACAGTTGCGGACTCTACATAACCAAAGAGCATCGGTTTTCGGATTTGCGCCAGGGAGAAGACGGCGAACCGCAAACGCCGCGTCAAGCATATGTTCCGGTATTCGGCTTTACCGGCGCGGCGGTCATCTTTAACCTGGCGGCTTTGCTCGACGCGGCATTTTTTAACGGCCGGTATAACGAGTATTTTGACGAACTCATGTTCATGTACAAAGAAGACTGCGATTTGTCCTACCGTTTGCGCCTCGCTGGCTGGAAAATTATATTTGCGCCGGATGCGGTAGCCTACCACGACCGGACGGCGAGCCCTAAAGGCGAAAGCAATTTAGCGATCACCTTAAACCGGAAAAATAAGAGCCGCCAAATCAAGGAATGGTCGTTTTTAAACCAGTGGATTCTGCTTATTAAATACAGCCGCTTGCCGTTTTCCCGGCGGGTGAGATTTAGAACCGGCTGGTACCAGTTCAAAAGCCTGGCATTCGCCTTATTTTTTGAGCCTTACCTCTTACGGCAAATAGCTTCGCTTTGGAAAATAAGATATAAAATTTTTAAGCGGCGGGGCCAGCTTAAAATCAGGACCAACATCAAAGAAATTGAAAAATTCATGCTATAAATATGGATATTAGCGTCATTATCGTTTCCTGGAACGTAAAGGAAAAATTAAAAAAGAATCTAAAAGCGCTATTCTCCGGCCAAGAGGGAATAAGCTCTGAAGTTTTCGTTATCGATAATAATTCGCGCGACAATTCGGCGGAGATGGTGGAAAAAGAATTTCCCCAGGTTAAGCTAATCGCGAATAAAGACAATCTGGGCTTTGCCAAGGCTAACAACCAGGCCATAAATAAGTCCCGGGGAAAATACATTCTCCTATTAAATCCTGACATGCGCGTAATGCCCAATACGCTTTATAGCATGGTTAAATGGATGGATTCGCGTCCAGAGGCTGGCGTGGCCGGCTGCCGGCTAGTTAATGAAAGAGGGGAAACTATTCCGCATGTCCGCCGATTCCCGGCTCTTTTAGACCAGCTGGCCATAATTTTTAAGCTCCCGCATTTTTTTCCCGGCGTACTGAACCATTATTTGTTTAAAAATTTCGATTATTCCAAAGAGGCGGCGGTTGATTCAATCCGCGGTTCTTTTTTTATGATAAGAAGGGAAACGATGGATAAAATCGGCGGCTTGGATGAGCGTTTCTTCATCTGGTTTGAAGAAGTGGATTATTGCCGCCGGGTAAAAAACGCCGGACTAAAAGTTATGTACACGCCTTCCGCCTCCTCTATTGATTACGTCGGCCAAAGCATTTCCCAGGTGAGCCGGGGAGCGGCGCAAAAATATTTCCGCGGCAGCATGCTAAAATATTTTGAAAAATGGCAGCCCGCCTGGCAGTACTGGATTTTGAAGCTTGCCTGGCCGGTCGGTCAAGCCCTGACTTTCCTTGGAGATAAGTTAAGTATAAAAGGCCGGGCTAGGACATAAGAGACAAATAATAGGCGGGGCGCCTGATATTTATTCCATCATGCGGCGGACATCCATATATTTCTAAACATGAAAAAAGTTGGAATTATAATTGTTAACTATAAGAATTACGCTAAAAGATTTCTCGCCGAATGCCGGGACAGTTTAAGGGAACAAACTTACCCCGGGGAATTAATCCGCGTTTATATCGTTGATAATGCCTCAAGCGGCGAATCCCGCCGGTTTATTGCCAGCCATTTTCCTGAAGTGATTATTATCCCGAGAGAGGATGGAAATTACGCGGCCGCCAATAATGCCGGAATGAAAAGAGCGGCCGAAGACGGCTGTGAATTATTCGTAATCGCCAACATGGACGTGAAGTTCGATAAAGAGTGGCTTGGCGAGCTGGTTTCGGCAGTTTTGCTTGAACCAATGGCGGCCATTGCCCAGTCAAAGATTTTATTGTATTCTAAAAAAGCGGGTGATTTGCCAAAAATTAATACCTTAGGGAATATTAGCCATTTTTTAGGCTTTGGCTTTACCAGCGCTTATTATGAGGCCGACCGGCCGATAGAAGGGAATCCGGAAATAAAGGGCTACGCGAGCGGCTGTTCTTTCATAATAAAAAAAATGGCGCTGGATAAAATCGGCGGATATAATGAAGAATTTTTCATGTATCATGATGATATGGAAATAGGCTTAAGGGCAAAACTGGCGGGCTTTAAAATAATCCTTGTGCCAAAGTCAGTCGTTTACCATAAATACGAATTTTCCCGAAGCGTCCGCCAGCTTTACTTTATGGAAAGGAACAGATATCTGGTAATTTTCATGTTTTACAAACTGCCGACGATTTTTTTAGTCCTGCCGGCCCTAATCGCGATGGACTTGGGAATGCTTTTTTATTCAATCATAAACGGCTGGTCCGGTACGAAAATTTCGGTATATAAATATTTTTTTCGCCCCGCCAGCTGGAAAAAAATTTTTAGCGCGCGCGCTAAAGTCCGCGCCATTAGAAAAGTGCCTGACGCCGAACTTTTAAAAAACTTCCAGGGGCGGGTATTATTCCAGGAGATAGAAAATCCGATTTTAAAATATATTGCCAACCCGATTTTCAACTTATACTGGAAGATAGCAAAGCGTCTTATCGCGTGGTAAAAAAACTATAAAAGTTTTAAATTCCTGGATAGGAAAAAACCGCCGCGGTTTAATAAAATATGGACATAAGCATAATAATTGTAAATTATAAAAGCCTGGAAAAAACAAAAAAATGCCTGGGCGCTATTGGGGCGTCTTTTTTTCCGGAAATCAGCCACGAAATAATTGTTGTGGATAATGCTTCGGGTGATAATCTTGAAAGTCTGAAAAAAGATTTTCCTTATGTTAAATTAATTTTAAGCCTGAAAAACTGCGGCATGGGCGGAGGGAATAATCTCGGCATCCAGAATTCGCACGGCGATTATATTTTGATTTTGAATCCGGATACCTTTGTCGATCCGCAAATGATAAAAATCCTTTTCGAGTATTTAACCAAGAATCCCAAAGCCGGCATAGCCGGCCCGAAGCTTTTAAACCCGGACGGCTCGCTCCAGCCTTCCTGCCTGCGGTTTCCTAAATTCCATACCCCGATACTGCGAAGGACTTTTTTAGGGAAGCTTTTCAAGGGCGAAATAAACCGGTTTATGATGGCCGATTTCGACCATAAAGAGATTCGAAGCGTTGATTGGATGATGGGCTCTTGTTTGATGGTGCGAAGAAGCGTAATGGATAAAATCGGACTGATGTTTGATCCGCTCTTTTTTATGTTTTTCGAAGACACTGACCTTTGCCGCCGGGTAAAAAAGGCCGGGTTCGAAGTAATCTATAACCCGATGGCAAGCGCTAACCATGACCATGCCCGCGCCAGCGCCAAAGGCCGCTGGTTCATCGCCCCCCTGACTAATAAGCTGGCCCGAACGCATATCGCTTCTTGGATTAAATATTTTTGGAAGTGGAAGTTCGCGCCATAATTTTAATTTACAAATCCGCCGCATAAAAGTAAACTAAAAAAGAGCCTAATTTGAAAACTTATATGAAAAAAATTAAAAAAGCTATCGTCGCGGTTGCCGGATCAGGCACCCGGTTTCTCCCGGCTACCAAAGCCATGCCCAAAGAGATGCTGCCGATCGTTGACAAGCCGATAATCCAGTTGGTTGTCGAAGAGCTGGTAGAAGCCGGGATTGAAGATATAATTTTGGTTACTAAATGGGACAAAAAACCTTTGGAAGACCACTTTGATAAAGCCTGGGCGCTTGAGTATGAATTGAAAAAATCGGGAAAAGAAGCGCTTTGGAAAAGCATGAAAAGGATTTCCGAGATGGCCAATTTTATTTATGTTCGTCAAAAGGGCCCTTACGGAAACGGAACTCCGGTTTTATCGGCCGCCTCATTAGTCGCCAATGAGCCTTTTGTCCATGTCTGGGGCGATGATTTAGTTAAGTCAAAAATTTCGTTCACTAAGCAAATGACGGACGAATTCGATAAGCATGGATGCCCGATGATCGGCGTCCAGGAGGTGCCGCGGGAAGAGACTAACCGCTACGGCATTGTTAAATTAAAAAAGGGGACAATGGAGTTAGAAGATATTATTGAAAAGCCGGCAGTGGAAGAAGCGCCGTCCAATTTAGCTGATTTCGGACGGATGATTCTAACCCCGGAAATAGTCGAAATTTTAAAAAATACCCCTTTGGGCAAAGACGGCGAGCTTTGGACCGTTGATGCTATCCGGGAATTTGTCCGGCGCGGCGGAAAGTTCATGGCCAAAGAGATTGTTGACGGCGAGTGGCTGACTACCGGCGACCCGCTGAATTATTTAAAAGCCGTAGTCAAATACGCGGTCGACCGCGAAGACATTGGAAAAGATTTTATTAAATTTACTAAATCAATCATTAAATAGAATTCATTTAATCATCTATATTACCTGATTCTTAACTTGTAAATTCCTTTCTTTTCCCTGATTGCGCCATAAAAATATATTATTTCGCCGTTTTTATCTAAGGCCGGCGCCGATACCTGGTCCAGCTTAACGAGTTCAATAACTTTTCTTTCCGACCCGCTCGTTTCGAGCAAATTAAGCGAGTTAGCCGTACTATAAATAATAAAATCTCCGGAAGGATGCCAGATTACGTCCTTGATCGGATCGCTCAAGCGGGTAAACAGCTCTTTATTGCCGCTCGAGGCGTTAATTTTCCAGATTTCAAAATCATTAGCGTATAAAAGATTATTTTCATCCATCCAGTATAAAACTTTTACGTTCTCGATTGTTTCTTTCGAAGGCGCGCGGGAGAGCGGGTCGATTATATATAAAATATTTCTTTTCTCGTCCAAAAGGCTTACCAGGCTGTTATTGGATTTTTTAAGCTTATAGCCTTCAGAGTAGGGAAGCTCGATTCTCCTTATGTCTTTTCCCTGGGATAAGTCATAAATAATAAGAAAAGCTTTATCGGCAGCGCGGCTCACCATGCGGAGCTCATTGCCGTTTACCGAATAATCGTCAAGCGAGCCGGAAATTTTTTGTACCGGATTGGCCTGGGCCTCTCCGTAAGAATAAAGGTTGAGGCTTTTATTATCGAAGAAATACAGCTTAGCGCTGTTTGCCGAATCAAAGCTATAAAGCCGGGCGGTTTTTGGAATAATTTTTGCCAGGTCAAGCGCGTTTTCCGGCCCCCCGGCGGCCAAATCGTAAAGCTTTTCGCCAATTAAAATTTTTGATCCGTCTTGAGACCAAACGATATTTTTCCCTTTACAGCTTTCACCCGGCAGGATGGAAAAATTATCGCCGGACAGAGAGAAAATCCCGCACTTGTCGCCCGCCAGGCATAAAAACTTATCCCGATCCGGGGAGGTGATAGCGCCGGTTAACGCCTCCGCGGCTGCCAATATCGGCAAATCTTTTTTTATGAGGATTATTTTGTCAAGATTCAGCGCTTCACCCGGGTAAATATCGGCCTTTTTTTCCCAGGGCCAATAACCTTCCGCTTCCAGCTTTACTAAATATTCGCCGGGCAGAAGATTTTTTATTTTAGCCGGAGTATAAACCGGCCGAGCTTTATTGATAAAGCTCGCCAGCGAAGTTTCGGTTAAAACTTTTCCGTCAAGATATACTTTCGCTCCCTTGGGATCGGTAATAATGTTCAGCGTTCCGGTTTTCTGGATCTTTTTGGCCTCCCAGTTAAATTCGTAACCGGCGGCGTAAAGCATTACCAGGGGGGTGATAATTACAAATAATCCGATGAATGCTATAAAAAGTATGTTTCTTATTTTAGAAGACATGATATTTAGCTGGCGGCGGCTAATCGATTCTTTTAATGTCCGCTCCAAGCTTATTTAAGCGCCCTACAATATCCTCGTAGCCGCGGTCTATGGAATAAGAATTCCTTAAGACGGAAACTCCTTCGGCCGCTAGCATGCAGATCAGCAAATTTATCGACGGGCGCAAAGCCGGCGGGCTAATGATCTCCGCGGCCCGGAATTTAGTCGGACCGGCTATTGAAACCCGGTGCGGGTCATACAAAGTAATATCAGCGCCGAGCTTATTAAGTTCAATGTAATAGACCGCCCGGTTCTCGTAAACCCAGTCATGGACTAAAGTTTTTCCTTCGGCCTGGGTAAGAATTGGCACAAAAAGAGGGAGATTGTCGATATTTAAGCCAGGATAGGGAAGAGGATGGATTTTGTCGGGCAGTGCCTTGAGCTTCGACGGAATTACTTCGATATCAACCAGATCAAAAAATCCGCTTTTGGATTTATATGGTTCGGATATTTTTAATTTTTGCCCCATTACCCGGAGCTTTTCGATTTCCAGCCGCAAAAAATCAACCGGGCAGTGGGTAATTTTTATTCTTGATTTGGTAGTAATGGCGATCGAAATAAAAGCCATGGATTCAATCGGATCCGGAATAATCGAGTAATTTTCCACTGGCTTTAATTTTGGAACGCCGGTAATCCGCAAGCGGTTGGTTCCGGCCCCCGCGATTTTTGCCCCGGCCTTAATAAGAAAATTGCATAAATCCTGGACCATGTAATTTGAAGCGGCAAAAATAATATCGGTTTTTTTTGGGCTTAAAACCGCGGCTAAAATTGTATTTTCCGTCGCCGTATCTCCGGATTCATACATTGTTACTTGCGCGTCATGCGGCTTCTTCCTGGCTATTTCATATTCGAAGCCGTCGTCTTTTACCGAAAATCCCATCTGTTCCATCGCCAGCTTATAGGGATTAACCGTCCTTTTTCCCAGCTTGCATCCCGATCCTTTTGGAAGGCGGAATTTCGGGAATATTGAAGAAAGGGAACCGATTAAAAGAAGCGCCGCCCGGGTCTTCGCGTAAGATTCCCCGTTCAAATTCTTCAGGCTCAATTTTCCGCTGTTTATTATTTCCAGAGTATGGACGCCGATCCAATTAGTTTTCATCCCGATTGATTCAAGGATCTCGATTATTCTTTTTACTTCCTCAATGCGCGGCACATCTATAAGCGTCGTCCGCCCGATTATCATCGGAGTGGCGCACAAAATCGCCACTGCCGAATTCTTGGCCGAATTGGTCTTAATGGTACCTGATAATTTTTTTCCTCCTTTTATTGAATAATTGGCCATAATTTCAGTTGAAAATTGTATAATTTAAACTGGCAACCGATTACTTCTACCTTACCTAAAATTGGGACATTTTTCAAGTAATGGCCGCTATTAAGGATATAATGGTGAATTTACCGCTCCTAGAAAAATTTTTAAAATAGTGCTAAATTATAATAATAGCTGATCTATGAAAAAATCTTTCATACTAGTGTTATTATTGCTAGGCTTTTGTTTGGCTCCGGCGGCGCTATTTGCCGTGGAAAGGGACGATACCGACGGCGACGGCATTAGTAATGCCGACGAGACGGGTATATATAAAACCGACAGCGCCAAAGCCGATACCGACGGCGACGGTTTTTCGGACCGAGAAGAGCTGATTAAAGGCTTTTCTCCTCATAACCCGGAGAAAATTAAGCTGGAAAAAAATGATTTTGATAAAGACGGCCTTTCCGACCGGATGGAATTTAACTTCCATACCGACTTATCCAAAGCGGATACCGATGGCGATGGATTTCGGGACGGGGAAGAAATAAAAACGGGTTTTGATCCTCTAAATAAAGACCCTAAAGCCAGACTGGGGAAAAAAATTGAGATTAACGCCGGCAAGGAACAAACCCTCTATTATTACCTTGGCGGAGTAAGGCTCGGGCAATTCAGAGTTTCAACCGGCAAGCCGGGCATGCCAACCCCCAAAGGAAATTTTACAATTAAAAATAAAAGCCCCAAAGCCTGGTCTAAAACCTATAAGCTCTGGATGCCTTACTGGCTTGGGATGGGTAATTTCGGGATCCACGAATTGCCGGTCTGGCCGAACGGCTACCGGGAAGGGGCGGGCCATATCGGCAAGCCGGTTTCCCACGGTTGTATCAGGCTTCCTATCGGAGACGCTAAAATTTTATACGACTGGGCCGAAGTGGGGACTAAAGTTTACATTTTTTAAGAATAGGATTAAACTGGCTCTAAGAGCGGATAGCGCTTAGCAAAACGATGCGTTTCGCGGCGCGATTAATAAATAATCAGCAAATAAAAATATGCGGGAAAAAATCCAAAAAGCCTTAGATAAAATCCGGCCGATGCTCCAATCAGACGGCGGGGACGTCCATTTCGCCGGTTTTGACGAGAAAACCGGCACTCTTAAGTTAGAGCTCCAGGGCATGTGCTCCCATTGCCCGATGGCCCATATCACCTTAAAAGAGGGAATCGAAAAACAAATTAAGGAAGAAATTCCGGAAGTGAAAAAAGTTATCGCCATATAATATTTTCGCGGGATGAAAAAATATTTTATTATTTTTAAAAATTCCGTCCAAACCAGCCTAGCCTACCGCTTCAATACTTTTACCATATTTTTTTCCGAATCGGTCTTTCTTGTTATCCTCCTTTATCTTTGGACTTCGATTTACCGCCAGGGCGGGCATATCGGCTCTTACAGCCTCACCGGTCTCGTAACTTATTTTATCCTTTCGCGCTTTGTTTCGCTTATAGCGCTCTACGACGATACGGCGAAAAAAATGAACGAGGAAATCGCCGAAGGCGGCGCGATAAATTATTTCTTAAAGCCTTTAAACTACCTTCATAAAGAATTCGCCTATAAGCTCGGAACGGTAGCTTACCGTTTTGTAGTTTTTACCTCCATTCTTATTTTGGCGCTTTTAGCGTCAGGGCGCTTATCGGCCGCGGCGGCTTATAACAGCCTGCCGATGATTTTATTTTTCCTGATTATTTTTTTCATCGGAATCTGCATTAATTTCTTAATCTCTTATTCGGTCGGGCTGATGTCCTTCCATTTTGACCGGATTCAGGGCCTTAATTTTTCCATAATCACCTGCATCTCGATTTTATCCGGGAACATGGTGCCCCTGGACCTCTTTCCAAAATATTTATCCTGGCTGGGAAACCTATTGCCTTTTAAATTCATAGTTTTTATTCCCATATCAATTGCCACTCACCGGATCGGCGCTACCGAAGCGCCGATACTATTATTATCCGGATTGGCCTGGCTCGCTGCCTTATACGCGCTAGCAAGAATTTTATTATTTTTCGGCTTTAAAAAATACGAGGCTTATGGTTAAGAGTTTAGGCAAATATTTCAGAATCTGGCGGATAAACGCTAAAGCAACGCTAATGCAAAGGATGGCTTTTCGGTTTAACTTTTTATTGATCATTTCCGGAGTGCTTTTGCAGATGGTTATGTCATTATTATTTTTAAATATAATCTTTAGTTTCGTAAACAATATTGCCGGCTGGACTTACAACCAGGCGCTCTTAATCGTCGCGAGTTATATGATGGTCGAGGGGCTGAATTGGGCGCTCTTTGCCGAGCTGGCCGGAATCGGCCAGGCTATTAAACTGGGGACCCTCGACAACTTAATCACCCGCCCGATGTCGACCCAATTTTTAATTTCCGTTTGGCGGGCCGATCCGGAAGACTGGGGGCGGGTAATAACCGCCGTCCTCATTTTTATTTACGCGGTGCCGGGACTGGGGCTCGGATTTTCCCAAATGGCAGTTAATGGTTTTTTTTATTTTTTTATGATCTTCTTTGCCCTGGCCATTACCTATAGCATAACTTTGATTTTCAAAAGCCTGGCTTTCTGGTTTACCGATACCAATTCATTATGGATGCTCGTTAACCAGACTATCCGCGTTTCCCAATATCCGACCGACATCTTTTTCCACCGGGCAGTCCGCATTATTTTTTCCACCGTCCTGCCTTTAGCCTTTATGGCGACTATTCCGGCGAAAATATTTTTATACGGCTTTAATTTCTGGCTAATCGCTTCGTCCATACTACTGGCCGCGATATTTTTCTTTGGATCAAGAAAATTTTGGCAATACGCCCTAAGGCATTATTCCAGCGCGTCAAGCTGATGAAAATCAATGTTTAAAAAATACCTGACCATCGCCAAGAATAAAACCCAGGCCGAGTTTGTTAAGCGGGCTAACGTTTTCGCTTATATCGGCGGCAATCTTTTGGATTTATTTATCCAGGTCGTAATCTGGTCGGCGATTTTTAGCGCGGCGGACGTGGTCCAGGGCTATACTAAAAGTGAAATGATGACTTATGTCGTTATCGGCTGGATCTTTATGTACCTCTCGACCAACTACGGCTACGAGAACGTTATTAAAGTCGACATCTACGACGGCCGGCTGTCCAACTTCCTTATTAAGCCCGTGAGCTATCTGGTTTACATCACTTCCCATTCAATCGGCCGCCTGCTTTTCGCCTTTTCCATTATTATAGTCCAGGCGGTTTTTTTCCTTTATTTTTTCCGCGCCGACCTTTTATACGCGCTTTCGCCCGCTGGTTTGGCTATTTTTATTTTGATGTTTTTCCTCGCTTATTTTATAAAATTCTTTTTAGCGGTGATTTTCGGTTTTTTCTCTTTTTGGCTCTCGGATATAAACGGCGCTTATTATACTTTAAACGTTTTAAACCGCTTTTTGTCCGGCGCGTTTTTTCCTATCGCGTTTTTGCCGGCTATCGTAGCTAAGTTAAGTTATTTTTTTCCTTTTGCTTACACTTATTTTTTGCCGATGCAATTTTATCTAGGAAAAATAACTTTGGGGCAGGGGATGCAAATTTTAGGCGCCCAGCTGGTCTGGATTTTAGTATTATTCGCTGTGATCAAAGCGGTCTGGGCTTTGGGGCTAAAGAAGTTTGAGGGGACAGGAATTTAAAAACGCGATAAGCCGAAAAACTTCGCCTACAAATTAAAACTATGGGCAAATTTAAAAAATACGCGACTATTACCAAGATGGAAATGTCCCGGCAAATGACTCACCGGTTTAATATTATCTGCTACCGGGTGGGAAATTTTTTTGAGGTGCTGGTTCCTTTGGTAGTCTGGACTGCCGCTTTCCGCGGGGCAACGATTATCAAAGGCTATACCTACGACGAAATGATTACCTATGTAATCGTCGGCTGGCTCATACTTTACTTGACCGCGAGCTACGGCTTTGAAGAAGTCGCGGCACGGCTGATTTATGACGGCACGCTTTCCCAGTTCATAATCAAGCCGATAAGTTTTCTCCGCTACGTCTTTACCCTGGGACTTAGCCGCAGTGTAATGGCGGTTTTTCTCTCCGTCCTTATCCAGGCGGCGGTCATCTTTTTTGCCCGCGGCCATATTGTCGCGAGAGTCGGAATGGTAGAAGTAATAATCTTACTGGCCATGATCTTTATGGCTTTAATTATCCGCATGCTTTATTCGATTTTAATCAGCCTGGCGGCCTTTTGGACTGACGAGATTTCCGGCGTTGATTTTACGGCGAGCACTTTAAATAAATTCTTGTCCGGCGCGTATTTTCCGATTAATTTACTGCCAGTCGGCTTTGCTAATTTTGCCATGGCCACCCCTTTTATTTATACCTTATACTATCCGACTAGCATTATTCTCGGGAAAGTTTCGGTTGCCGAAGCCGCCCGCGGCCTGGCAGTTGAGCTGTTATGGATTCTGGTAATGTATGGTATTATTAAACTAGTCTGGCGCGCTGGCCTGAAAAAATACGAAAGCGTAGGAATATAATCAATTTACAATTATCAATTTAAAATTGATCGTTAGCATTGCCCATGATTAATTAACTATTGTTAATTGCAAATTGTTATTAAATATTATGCCTATCATTGAAGTAAAAAACTTGTCTAAGACTTACGAATATTACAAAAAACAGCCTGGTCTTTGGGCTTCGGTTAAAGGGCTTTTTCGCCGGGAAAAACTTTTTACCCAGGCAGTTAAAGAAATCAGCTTTAACATTCAGGAAGGCGAACTGGTCGGATTTTTAGGTCCGAACGGCGCCGGAAAAACTACGACCTTAAAAATGCTCTCCGGAATTCTTTATCCCACGGGCGGGGAAGCCGCGGTTTTAGGCTATACTCCCTGGAAGCGCCAAAAAGAATACCAAAAACAGTTCGCGCTTGTCATGGGCCAAAAAAACCAGCTTTGGTGGGATCTGCCGGCCATGGAAAGCTTTATTTTGAATAAGGAAATTTATGAGGTTTCCGATAAAGATTTTAAGCGCAATCTTGACGAGCTGGTCGCTCTCCTGGACATAAAAGACGTTTTAGATATTCAGGTGCGAAAATTGTCGCTCGGTCAAAGGATGAAATGCGAACTGGCGGCCGCGCTTTTACATAAGCCTAAGGTTTTATTCCTTGATGAACCAACTATTGGCCTGGACGTAATCGCCCAGAAAAATATCCGCGACTTTATTAAAAAATACAACCGGGCGGAAAAAACTACGATTATGCTTACTTCGCATTACATGGAAGACATAAAAGAATTGTGCGACCGGGTAATTATAATCGACCGGGGAACGATTATCTACGACGGAGACCTGAACTCGCTAATAATCAAATACGCCCCCTACAAAGAGTTAAATATAACTTTTGACGGCGATGGCGTTACCCGGGAGCAGGTAAAAAAATTCGGAGAACTGGCCAAGTTCGCGCCGCTCGCGGTTTCTATTAAAGTACCGCGGGAAAAAGTAAAAGACGTCGCCCGAAAAATTTTAGCTTCAAGCCTGCCGGTCGACGATATAATGATTGATGAAGTCGAGGTTGACGATGTTATCCGCCAAATATTTAATAAATACAGAAAATGATATTCCATAAAAACAAATTATTTTTCTTTTTTGTATTTCTATTTTTACTGATCCTTGGTTTGTTTGTCTTTAAAATCCGCACTTCGGCGAAGAACATCATCTCAATTAACGGCCATGAGTTGGCCGCCGAACTGGCTAATACGCCGGCGGAGCAGTATCGGGGTTTAAGTAACCGCGAGTCATTATGCGCCGATTGCGGCATGCTTTTTATCTTTCCGGACCAGGCTCCAAGAACGTTCGTAATGCGCGAAATGAATTTTTCCCTGGACTTTGTCTGGATTATTAATAATGAAGTTGTTAAAATAGATGAAAACGCCATGCCAGAAGGGAAGGTGTATAAAAATAACTATCTAAGCGGCCAGCCGGTTGACAAGGTTTTAGAAGTCAATGCCGGATGGGCGGCCAAAAACAATATTAAGGTCAATGACCATGTTCAATTTAATTCGTCCGTTAAATAAAATTTCGAGCATACTCATACTAATTTTCTTCGCCGAAATATTCTCTTTATTCGGCTACCTGATACCGGTTCATCTGCCGGTCTTTTTTGCGATATTGGCGGTTTTATTCCTCGTTTTGTCCGTCAAAGACTTAAGGTACGGAATTTTTATCCTTTTGGCCGAGCTTTTTATCGGCTCTTTCGGCCATCTTTTTTATATAGAGTTAAGCGGCCAGGTAATTTCCATCCGCATGGCCTTTTGGCTGATTATAATGGCCGTCTGGGCAGGAAAAAAAATAGCCGGATTAATCAAAGAAAATAAGCTGGATTTAAACCTGGCTATATTTAAGGAAAATATTGATTTGATGATTTTCTTCTTATTCTTAGGCATGGGTCTAACAAACGGCTTTTTAAACCATAACGGGTTAAAAAATATTTTACTCGACTTTAACGGCTGGCTTTATTTCTTACTGGCTTTTCCTCTTTTTGACACAATTAAAAAATGCGACCTAAAAATAATTTTTAACATTTTTACTGCTTCCATTATCTGGATCAGCGCGAGCTCTCTTTTTTTCCTCTACATATTTTCCCATTTCTCCGCCTGGGATACTTATCCGCTTTTCCGCTGGCTTAGGGACGCGGGGCTCGGGGAAGTAACGCTTATGCCAAGCGGAGTATACCGGATTTTTTTTCAGTCGCAAATTTACGCCTTGGCCGGAATTTTTATTATCTTTATTGCCTCTTTTAAAAATTTGGCAAAACTTGAATATTCAAAAAAAATAATGCAATATTTTTCCCTTACGGCTTTGCTTTTGTCCTCAATTCTCATTTCTTTCTCCCGAAGCTACTGGGCGGGATTGGCGGCCGGCATTCTTTTGTGCTTGTCTGCCGTACTTGCTATCTATCGCTTTAAAGCCTTTTTTCGGGCAGTAGCGGTTTGGGTTGCCTTAGGGGCGGCCAGTCTCGCTATAATTCTTTTAGTGGCAAGATTCCCGTTTCCGAGGCCCGAGGCCGGTTTAAACGCCAAAGATCTTTCCGACCGCTTCGGGCAGGTTTCGGACGAAGCCGGCGCCAGTTCGCGCTGGGCGCTTTTGCCGAGACTATGGGAAGAGATAAGGGAGTCGCCTATTTTAGGCAAGGGTTTTGGCGCGACCGTCACTTATAAATCAAGCGACCCGCGGGTTTTAGAAAGTTCGCCCAGCGGAGAATACACTACTTACGCTTTTGAGTGGGGCTGGCTCGACATCTGGTTAAAAATCGGCCTGATCGGTCTTTTAGCCTATCTGATTTTAATTCTCCGGATTTCGCTTCAGGCAGTAAAATTTTCGAGCTTAGATAATCCGGCATACGAACCTTATAAATTAATTAACGCCGGAATTATTGTCGGCCTCCTTGCTATCGGCGCGACCAGCATTTTTTCGCCCTACACCAACCATCCGCTCGGCATCGGCTATTTACTTCTTGCCCTGCTTATTATTAACCTTTCACAAAATCTTAATCCGCGGGAGTCTTAGTATCATTGATTTTTTTTTAATTTTCAGGTATATTCAATATCATCAAATATCTCTAAATTACTTATTATCAAACGTTTATGACCGATCAAATCATCACCCCCGAAGGGTATGATAAGCTTAAACAGGAATTAGAGCTCTTAGTTAATGTTCGGCGCCGGGAAATCGCCGATCGGATCGAAAAAGCCAAAGAACTCGGCGATCTGTCGGAAAACGCCGAATACGCCGACGCTAAAGAAGCCCAGGCGTTTAACGAAGGCCGAATCCAGGAATTAAACGCCATGCTGAAAAATTTGACCGTCGTATCGAACGGCGGGGGAAAGGACGTTGTCGGCATGGGCTCTAAAGTAACGGTCAAAACCGAAGGCAAATCCAAAACCTATACCATAGTCAGTTTTAATGAAGTTGATCCGGCCGAAGGGAAGATTTCCAATGAATCGCCGTTGGGACGCGCTTTTTTAGGCAAGAAAAAAGGCGACAAGGTTAAGGTAGAAGCCCCGAGAGGCTTAATTGAATACGAAATTACGAAGATTGAATAATTTGTTTTTTTAAAATTGATTTTTTAATTTTTATTTAGATATCTGTAGAGTAAATATGGGAATATTATTTACTTTATTGACGTCTAAACAACATTAACCCTTAAACCGGGAGGCAGTTATGAACTTTTTTCAGGACTTGGCCGACGTTTTGACAGATCTTTTTATCTGCTTAAGCGTCTGCGCCCTTGTTGTCTTTATTGCGTGGCTGACAATTTCTCGCATCCGGCGGCAAAAAAAGTCTCCGGAAGAGATTCAACTCGAGAGATTCCGGGAAAAAAGAGGAGAGGCGCTGGATAATATTTTTAAAGAGTCCAAGCTTAACGAACAATGGCTGGCCCTTCGAGAGGAAGTCAAATCTTAGGATACTTAAGATCGCCTCGGAAACCCCGGCGTAAGGAACCGGCGTTATTTAACACGGCCCATCCTACCTATTGGAGGGCCGGTTTTTTTTGACTTTTTCCCTAAAATACGATAAAATTTTAGCATAATAATTCATCTCCAAAATGGGTATTTTTTAATTTTTCTCTATGGTTAACCAAAAAATAAGCGAGCGAGACGAGCGGATAAAAAAATTGGAAGAGCTACGCGCTAAGGGAATTAACCCGTATCCTTCCCGCGCCCAAAGAACTCACTTAATAAAAGATGTTTTGGGCCAATTTGAAAAGCTGGAAAAAGACAGTTCCATAATAACAATTGCCGGACGCTTGCGCACCATCCGCGCTCACGGCAATTTGACTTTTGCCCATTTAGAAGACGAAAGCGGCCGGATGCAGATCGCTTTATCAAAAAATGACACCGGCGCGGAAAGCTATAAGGAATTTGTTAAGCTCATAGACATGGGCGATTTTATTGAGGCGGCCGGGACGGTGTTTAACACTCATAAAGGAGAAAAATCTTTGAAAATCCAATCCTGGAAAATATTAGCTAAAGCCTTAAAACCTCTGCCGGACAAATGGCACGGGTTAAAAGACGAGGAAGAGCGCTTAAGAAAAAGATATTTAGACATATTATTCAACCCGGAAGTGAAGGAAATGGTTGAAAAGCGGTCTAAGTTCTGGTACGCTATGCGGACTTTTTTAATCAACAAAGGATTTTTAGAAGTAGAAACTCCGGTTTTGGAAACTACTACCGGCGGCGCCGACGCCCGGCCGTTTATAACGCACCATAACGCCTTAGACATGGATGTGTATCTGCGTATTTCCATGGGCGAGCTTTGGCAAAAACGCTTACTCGTTGCCGGATTTGAAAAAACTTTTGAGATCGGGAGGCAATTTAGGAACGAGGGCATGGACGCCGAGCATCTGCAGGACTACACCCAGATGGAATTTTACTGGGCCTACGCCGATTATGAGCAAGGCATGAACTTAGTTGAGGAGTTATATAAATACGTCGCGGAGGAAACTTTTGGCACGCTTAAATTTAAAATTGGTGAATTTGATATTGACTTAGGAAAAAAATGGGAGCGCTACGATTACCGGGACACGATAAAAAAATATACCGGCCTGGATATTTTAAAAGCTGATTTAAAGCAGATCGAAAAAAAACTTCAGAATTTAAAAGTACCTTATGATAAGGATGGCTTTAATATTACCCGGGCGATAGATAACCTCTGGAAATTCTGCCGGAAAGAATTGGCCGGTCCGGGATTTTTGGTTAACCTGCCTATTACAGTTTCGCCACTGGCCAAGAAAGATGAAAAAAATCCGGATTTGGTCCAAAGATTCCAGGTCATTGTTGCCGGATCGGAATTAGGGAACGGCTACTCGGAATTAAATGATCCGATTGACCAGGCCGAACGCTTTAACGAGCAGGCGAAATTACGCGCCGCCGGAGACGAAGAGGCCCAGATGAATGACGAAGATTTTGTCGAGGCTTTAGAATACGGCATGCCCCCGGCCTGCGGATTCGGCCTGTCCGAGCGCGTCTTTGCCTTTTTAATGGACAAATCCGCCCGCGAAGCCCAGATTTTCCCCTTAATGAAGCCGCGAAAAGGCGAAACTAACGAAGAATAATTATTTACTAATAATCTTTATATGGCCACCCAAGAATTAGGCATTGATTATGATAAAGCCCAGCAATTAGTTGGCCAATTTATTAGCGATAAAATAACCCGGCTTCACCTAATTGAATCCGAAGCGATTATGCGCGCTTTAGCCCGGCGCCTCGGCGAGGACGAAGAAAAGTGGGGAATAATCGGATTACTCCATGACATTGACTGGGATTTAACCAAGGACAATACAAAAGAGCACTGCGCTAAATGCGCAGGAATTTTAAAGGATGCCGGGGCAACCGATTTTTTAATCAGCACGATAGTATCTCATGGCTATGGAATCGAAGCCTGCGGCGCGCCGATTGGTAAATCACGGACTTCCGCAATCGAACATTGTCTGGTCGCGGCCGAAACTTTAACCGGATTAATAATCGCCTCGACTTTAATGCAGCCGGATAAGAAATTAGTCAGTCTAAGCCTCTCCTCCTTGCAGAAAAAATTTAGAACATTAAAATTCGCCGCCAAATGCGACCGGGAGTTAATAAAAGAATGTGAAAAGGCCGGTGTAACTTTGGATGAATTTTTGGAAATCGGATTGAAAGCTTTGCAGGGAATCAGTGATAAGCTAGGAATGTAAAACCGTGAAAAAATTTAGTTTATGGAATAAATAAATGGATGAGTGTTGAAAAATTAACTATTCATTTAATATCAATAAATTCAGAAATCATATGAAAATTAAGGACATTCAGGCTATTGAAATCCTGGACTCGCGCGGCAATCCGACGATTGAAGCGGCGGTTATCTTGGAAAACGGGACGACTGGTACGGCAGCAGTGCCGTCCGGAGCCTCGACCGGAACTTACGAAGCCTGCGAATTAAGGGATGGGGATAAAGAAAGATTCGGCGGCCAAGGAGTTTTGACTGCCGTTAAAAATGTTGAGACCACGATCAAAAAAGCCTTGGTCGGAATGGATGCGTCGGATCAAAAAGCCATTGACCAAAAAATGATTGAACTAGACGGCACCTCTAATAAAGCCAAACTGGGCGCGAATGCTATACTGTCAGTGTCATTAGCCACGGCCAGAGCCGCCGCCCAAACTGAAGGCAAGCCATTATACGAATACTTAACCAAATTAAATCCAGACTTTAACGGCACATATTTTATGCCGGTGCCGATGATGAATATTATGAACGGCGGCAAGCACGCCGACTGGGCCACTGACATCCAGGAATACATGATTATGCCGGTTGGCGCGAAAAGTATAACCGAGGCAGTCAGGATGGGCGCGGAAGTCTACCAGAACCTAAAAAAAGTTTTAAAACTAAAAGGCTACGGGATTAATGTCGGCGACGAAGGCGGTTTTGCCCCGGCGGTAAATTCCAATGAAGAGCCGTTCGCTTTAATCTGCGAAGCCATAAACATTTCAGGCTATAAGCTCGGCGAAGACATAATTTTTGCGATTGATCCGGCCGCCACTGAATTCTTTGAAAAAGACCATTATAAATTAAATAAAGAAGGCAAAAATTTGAGCTCGGCTGAATTGGCGGAATTCTTTATCGAACTTTCCAATAAATATCCGATTAAATCCATGGAAGACCATTTTTCCGAAGACGACTGGGAAGGTTTTAAAGCATTTACCGAAAAAACCAAAAATAAAATTCAGGTGGTGGGCGACGATTTGTACGTAACTAATATTGAACGGCTGAAGAAGGGGATTGAAAATAAAACCACCAATTCAATTTTAATAAAATTAAACCAGATCGGGACGCTGACAGAAACCGTTTCCGCTATATTAATGGCGCGAGCGGCAGGCATGACCTCGGTTATTTCCCATCGTTCCGGCGAAACCGAAGACAGCTTTATTGCTGACTTTGTTGTTGCTATGGGCACGGGCCAGATTAAAACCGGCGCTCCGGCCAGGAGCGAGCGGACAGTGAAGTATAACCGGCTGATGAAGATAGAAAAAGAATTAGGAGATAAGGCAGTATACGCTAAGTTTCCGTTTTAATAAAAAAGGTGATAGAAATGTCTTTTGAGAAGCCTATTTTTGCCAAAATGCACGGTCCGCCTTGGCGGATTTTGGCAAAAATCTGGAGTAAATTTTCGCTGGTAAAATTCACGTCTTTTTAAAAATTGATTTTTGACCCTGAATATATGAAAAAAAAGGTGTTGCTAATCATCTGCGATGGCATGGGCTACCGGGAAGAGCGCGAGCATAACGCGATCGCCCAGGCAAAAACCCCTAACCTGGATAACTACTTTAAAACTTATCCTTGGGCGCTTTTAGGCGCGTCTGGCGAAGATGTCGGCTTGCCCGAGGGGCAGATGGGAACCTCGGAAGCCAACCATCTGGTTATGGGTTCCGGACGGATTGTCTATCAAAACCTAGTTAAGATTAACAAGCATATAAAATCCGGCGAACTGAAAAATAACGCCGCCGTCTGCGAAGCGATCGAACATGTAAAAAAATATAATAGCACCCTCCATTTAAATGGCATGGTATCGCCGGGCGGCGTCCACGGCCATATTGAGCATGTTAAAGCCCTGGTAAGAATCGCCAAAGAGGCCGGAGTAAAAAAAATCGAACTACATCTTTTAACCGACGGGCGCGATGTGCCGCCAAAAAGCGCCATCGCCTATATAAACGATCTGGAGGATTTTCTTAAAGCCGAGGGTATCGGGCGGATCGCGACTATCGGCGGACGTTTTTGGGGCATGGACCGGGACACCAACTTAGAGCGCACCGAAAAGCATTTCATGATATTAACCGGCGGCGAGGGACCGCGGTTTAAAAGCGCCCAGGAAGCGGTCGAAAATGCTTACGAGAATAATATGGTTAATGACGAATTTCTTGAGCCGGCCATAATCGCCGACCATGAAGAAGAGGCGGGGAAAATCGCCGCTAATGACGCCTTGATTTTTACTAATTTCCGCTCCGACCGGGCCAGGCAATTGGCGAGAAAATTTATTGGTAAAAAAATAGATAACCTTAAATTCGTCACCATGACCAAGTATGACGATGATTACGATTCGCTTGACGTATCGGTCGCTTTTCCGCCGGAAACCATCACCCATCCTTTATCCGAAGTTTTGAGCCGGACCGGATTAAAGCAGTTAAAAATTACGGAAACGGAAAAATACGCCCACCTGACTTTTTATTTTAACGCCCAAAAATACGAAGCTTTTTCCGGCGAAGACCGGGTACTAATTGATTCCAATAAGATTACCTGGCATGACGCCCGGCCGGAAATGAAGGTATCGGAGATTGCCGAGAGAATTTGCGCTGAACTGGAAAGAGCCAATTACGATTTTATCGCTACCAATTTTGTTAATTGCGATTTGGTCGGCCATACCGGCAATATGCCGGCCATAGTTAAAGGCGTTGAGGCTGTTGACTGGGCAATCGGCATGGCGGTAGAAAAAGCTAAGGCTCGCGGCTGGGACGTGATAATAACCGCCGACCATGGAAACGCCGAAGAAACTTTTGACAATACTTCGGGCCAGCCCATGACTTCGCATACCCTGAATCCGGTTCCGTTTATTTTGATTTCCGAAAGCCATAATAAATTACTTCGCAAAAAAGGATTTTTATCCGACGTCGCTCCGACCATACTAAAAATTATGAGCATCCCGAAGCCGAAAGAAATGACCGGGGAAAGCTTCGTCTAGAGTGCTTACAAAATTTAGGCTTAATAACTATGGACAACCTGGAAAAAATATTTGATTTTCTTCATCTTGTCAGGGATTTAAAAACCACCTACCGCTACGGAGCCCAGGAAAGGAAAAAAGGCATCCATCAGGATTCTTCAGCTGACCATTCCTGGCGCTTGGCTCTTATGGCGTTTATTTTTGCTGAAGAGCTAAAGCTTGATATTGATATTTATAAAGCGGTAAAAATCGCTTTAGTGCATGATTTATCCGAAGCTATCGCCGGCGACGTGGATTACCGGCTGATCTGGCTAAAAAAAATTACGCCCGAGGATAAATATAAAAATGAATACGAGGCCATGGAAAAAATAAAATCGACTTTGCCGGCGCCGGTTGGTGAAGAAATTTTAAATTTATGGCTGGAATTCGAGAAAGGGACGAGCCGGGAAGGGAAGTTTATAAACGCGCTTGATAAAATGGAAGGCATTGCACATTTAATAGAAGAAGGGCACGCGACTTACGACCTGCCTGAAGCCATACCGCGCTACGCCAGTCGGGCGGTTAATAATTTCCCCGAATTGAAAAATGCTTACAAAATAATGAAGCGCCGCTTAAAACAAGAGTTTGAAAAAGGAAATATTGAGTGGCTGGAAGAATATGAAGAATAAAATTCTAAAAGCCAAGGAAACGAAAGTCATGGCCTTCGGCACGTTTGACATATTCCATAAAGGCCATGAAAGCTATTTAAAGCAAGCCGCCAAGCACGGCAGCCATCTCATTGTCGTTATCGGCCGGGATAAAAACGTAAAAATCATTAAAGGCAAATTGCCAAAAAATAGCGAAAATGATAGGCTAAAAAGAGTAAGAGAAAGCGGCTTGGCCCAAACAGTAATTTTAGGCAACCTTAGGGATAAATACGCCGTAATCAGAAAATATAAGCCGGACATAATCGCGCTTGGTTATGACCAGAGAAGCTTCGTTGAAGGGCTGGCGAAAAAATTTAAAAAAATTAAAATTGTCCGTTTAAAATCATTTAAGCCCTCAATCTATAAATCATCTAAAATAGGCAACCGTTAAATTGTCAAAAGATAATTGAAAATTGCCAATTGAATTACTATGCTGGATATAAAATTCATCCGCGATAACGCGAAACAGGTTAAAAAAAATTGCGAACTCCGGAATATCAGATGCGATATCAATGAACTCCTTTTTTTGGATGAAAAAAGACGCAAGCTCCTTAAGCAGTCCGAGGATTTAAGCGCGGAAAAAAATAAGCTGAATGAACTAATCCAAAAAGCGTCAAAAGAGGAAAAGAAAAAACTTATAGAAAAAGGGAAAGAAGTGAAAGAAGAGCTGGAAAAAAATAAGCCGGAACTGGAGTCGGCTGAAGAAGAGTACCGGAGTTTACTTTTACAGGTTCCGAACATGACTCATCCAGCTTCGCCAACCGGCAAGGATGATAATGAAAACAAAGAAATCGAAAGATACGGCGAACCGCCTAAATTCGATTTTGAACCCAAGGGCCACGAAGAGCTGATGACCGCGCTGGATTTATTGGATTTTGAGCGCGGCGCCAAAGTAACCGGCTCTAAATTTTACTTTTTGAAAAACGAAGCCGTGCTTTTAGAATTGGCTCTAACCCAATTTGCTTTTGAAAAACTGATCGCCAAAGGCTTTACGCCTTTTGCCACGCCTGATTTAGCAAAAGACAAAGTGCTTTTAGGCATCGGCTATAACCCGCGCGGCGCCGAAACCCAGATTTATTCGGTTGAAAATACCGATTTAAACCTCGTCGGTACAGCGGAAATCACCATGGGCGGGTACCACATGGACGAAGTTATTCATGAAGACAAACTGCCTCTAAAATACGCCGCGCTTTCCCATTGCTACCGCACCGAAGCCGGCTCTTACGGCCGCCATAGTTCCGGACTTTACCGCGTGCACCAATTTACGAAAATTGAAATGTTCGCTTACACCGCCCCGGAAGACTCGGAAAGAATGCACACTGAATTAAAAGACATTGAAGTGGAAATTTTTAAGGACTTGGGCGTGCCTTTCCGGGTGGTGGATATTTGTACCGGCGACTTAGGCGGTCCGGCTTACCGGAAATACGACCTTGAAGCCTGGATGACTTCCCGGGACGACTGGGGGGAAATCACGTCCACCTCCGACACTACTACTTACCAGGCCCGGCGCTTAAACGTAAAAGTTGAACGCAAAGACGGGACTAAAGAGTTTTTACACATGCTAAACGGAACAGCCATCGCGATTTCCCGGGGATTGATTGCCATAATCGAAAATTATCAAAATGCCGACGGCTCGATCGTCATTCCCGAAGTGCTTCGGAAATATTTTCCCAAAGGCCAGACAAAAATCGTTAAAAAAACATAACAATCTTAATTCTTTACCGGCTTTCGCTGATAAAATTTTTGTTTTACTCTTATGCCTATTAAAATTGATTATTCGAAATGCTGCTGGAAAGATGGCAAATGCACTTCGAGCTGTTCCTGCGGCGGCGGCGCTTGCGCGGGATGCGTTGAAGTTTGCCCCGTTAACGCGGTTAAACGCGAGGATGTCGTAAAAATTGACGCGGCAATTTGTATTAACTGCGGCGCTTGCGTCGCTTCGTGCAAACACGAAGCTTTGTCCATGGAATAAATCTTTATGAAGCGAATATTGTTTTCAGGCGGCGGTACAGCGGGCTCGGTAAGTCCGCTTTTGGCTATTGTAGATGAAATTAAATCCCGGTCAGCGGATATCGTGCATCAGCCTGCTGGCCAGCCGGTTAATGATTTCGAATTTTTATGGATCGGCACGAGGCAGGGGATTGAAAGGGGTATGGTGGAAAAAGAAGGTATTGCGTTCAAGTCCATTTTTTCCGGGAAACTGCGCCGATATTTTAGCTGGAAAAATTTTACGGACATTGCATTGCTTAAGCTCGGTTTTTGGCAATCTTTTTTTATTATGCTTAAATGGCGGCCGGATTTAGTAATTTCCGCCGGCGGATTTGTTAGCGTTCCGGTTGTTTGGGCCGCCTGGCTTTTGCGCGTCCCGTGCCTTATCCATCAGCAGGACGTCCGCCCCGGACTGGCAAATAAACTAATGGCGCCTTTTGCCAAAGTTATTACCGTAACTTTTGAAAAATCATTGGAAGATTACGGAAAAAAAGCTGTCTGGACCGGCAATCCGGTTAGAAAACGGATGACCGCATTGCCTGATGCTCATTTCTTCCAGCTAAAGACAGGTCTGCCAACCCTCTTAATCGTCGGCGGCGGAACCGGCGCCATGTTTATAAACAGATTAGTCGCTGATTGCATCCATGACTTATTAAAATTAAGCCAGGTGATTCATGTTACCGGAAAAAATAAATCCGCACACAGTGCGGCGCCGAACGACGCGGCATCACGGCCGCAGCAACTCATTGAAAACTACCATTCTTTCGAATTTTTAAACGTTGACCAGTTTTCCGAAGCTA
Organism: Patescibacteria group bacterium; assembly: GCA_041661505.1. Taxonomy (NCBI): domain Bacteria; species Patescibacteria group bacterium. The sequence continues at coordinate 49,462 of JBAZUF010000001.1, forward strand.
TGCAAAAAGCCGACCTGGTCGTTACCCGCGCCGGACTCGCTACCTTAAGCGAGCTTAGTTTTTTAGGGAAACCCATTATTATTATTCCTATCCCTGGTTCGCACCAGGAAGAAAACGCGCGTATTTTCGCCGGACATGGCGCCGCCGTAGCATTAGCACAAAAAAACTTAACCGCTGAAAAATTTATTAAGCAAATTAAAAATATCCTATCTGACCCATCAAAAATGTTTCATCTAAAAAATAATATTTCGCAGATTATCAGGTCGCATGCAAACAAAATGGTGGCGAAAATTATTGATGAAATATTAGTAAATAACTAGTTTATGCTAGACAACGACCAGAAAAAAATCATTAGCGATAAGTTGCCTTATGTTATTTACACAACTTTATCAATTTATTTTAATTACGCGATTGTTAATGGGAAATCAGTAAAGCTACCTATTATTCTTTTGTCAGCATGCGCAATATATTGGTTAATGACAAACATTATTTTATACTTTAAGGATAACGTAAAAGCAATAATGAACAACCTATCAGAATCAATATCTGATATTATATTAAGTACAAGCATTTTGACTAAAAAAAATTCACGATTTATTTTTTTACTGCTTTTAACTCTTGTTATTTTTGATTTTTTTCTTTTTCCTTTACCCGAATTAAATAAAAATCAACAATTGCCAAGCGTTCAGCATAATTTTATTTTACTTATTCCAATTGCAATTTTTGCGCTTGGCTTTATTGCTCTGTATATCACTAAAGTGATGTTAATATTTTATTACAGAAAAAAAAGAAAATAAATATGCTCGCAATCAAAGGAAAATACGTTTTGCCGATTAATGAATCAATGGATATTACTGAAGACGGTATTGTTATAGTAGAAGGCAATAAAATTAAAGCTGTCGGCAAAAGGGAAGAGCTGGAGGCGCAATTAGAGGCTGCACATGATAACCAGCATGAAATCGAAGTAATTGACGCTGGAAATAGTATTGTCATGCCCGGACTCATAAACACCCATACGCACGCGGCCATGGCTTATTTTCGCGGGCTGGCTGACGACCTTCCGCTGGACATCTGGCTCGGCGAGCATATCTGGCCGGCCGAAAATAAGCACTTAAGCCCGGAATTCGTAAAACAGTCCGGCGAATTGGCGATACTCGAAATGATAAAATCCGGCACAACTTTTTTTAACGACATGTATTTATTCGAAGACGTACTTGGAAAGGCAGCCGAAGAAGCCGGGATTAGGGCTATGATCGGCAGCGTGATTTTTAATTTTCCCTGCGCCTCGTCAAAATCCCCGGAAGACACGCTTAATCAGGCCTTGGAGCAAATGGAAATGTTCAAAGGCAGTGAACTGATAACCGTCGCCCTTGATCCGCACGCGATCTACACTTGCGCCGGGAACATCTTAAAGAAAATCAATGAAATTTCCAAAGAAATGAATGCCGCAATCCATATACATTTGTCGGAAACAGAAAAGGAGGTCGAGGACTCTAAAAAAGAGCACGGGAAAACGCCGGTTGAATATTTAAATGAGCTAGGATTATTATCGCCAAGATTAATAATCGCCCACGCGGTTTGGCTTTCGGATAACGACCTGGAACTGCTCGCGAGAAATAACGTTAAAGTCGCCCATTGCCCGGTTTCCAATAAAAAGCTCGCTTCCGGCGTCGCGCCAATTTCTAAGATGCTTAAAAAAGGAATTACCGTTGGTCTGGGAACGGATGGAGCGGCCTCCAATAACACATTAGACATGTTTTCTGATATGCGGATTACCGCGCTTTTGCATAAAGTCAGTAATATGGATCCGACGGTAATATCTGCCAGGGAAGCGGTAAAAATGGCAACCATCGACGGCGCCCGGGTTTTGGGATTGGATCAAAAAACCGGATCCTTAGAACCCGGTAAGCTTGCTGACATTATTACTATCAATTTGGATAAGCCGCACTTACAGCCGATAACCGATCCTTATTCACATCTGGTTTACTGCGTGAACGGCGCTGACGTTGAAAACGCTATCATCAACGGAAAAATCGTAATGCAGGGCCGGAAAGTAATAACCTTGGATGAAGAGAGAATTATTGAAGCCGCCAAAGCTTTCAGCTATTCAGCCGAAAACTAATCTTTGATATAATGCAGGTGAATCATCTGCCGCTGGCCGGAAAAACTAATTATTAATTACTAACCGCCTTTGACGGCGGACGGAAAAAGTATGGAAAAAATCATTGGTTTAATAAAATCCAGTTTTCCTGATCAGCATTACCTTCTCTTCTTGATCGGCGTGATGGTTATCGCCGGAGTCTTAAAGGAAAAAAATTATTTATTGGATATTTTCCGGATCATAATCAGCCGGCTGAAAAATAAAAAAATGGTACTGGCTTTGATATCCCTTATCGGCGGCATACTGCCGATTAGCGGACGGGTAGTCGTATCGGCTGGCCTTCTCTCCACCATCGCCCCAAAAGGAGAAACGGCGCGGGACGAAACGGCGCGGCAAAAATACGGCATTATCGATTATCTTTCCACCCACCACTATTATTTATGGTCGCCTTTGGAAAAAACCGTAATTCTTCCTATGGCGGCGCTGGGATTAAGCTGGGCCGGATTTATGAAATATACTTTGCCGCTTTTGGTAATCAGCCTGGCCTACGTATTATGGTATATATCTTTTAAAATCGAAGAGGATGAAATAGAGATTGCCGTGAGCCCGGAAAAGGTTAACTGGAAGCGCCTTGTTTACGGCTTTCTCCCTTTTGCCGGCGCCGTCGCTTCGGCTTTTTTCTTTGAAAGAGGCTCTTCGTTTATTATGCTGGGTGCGGCCGCCTATTACATCTTTTTAAGCCGGACTTCTTTTAAGAAAGCTTTTTCCTATATCAACTGGCCATTGGTATTGCTCCTCGGCCTAATTATAGTACTGGCTAAATTCACCGGCGGGTACAGTAAAGAAATTGAAGAATTTATTAAAAGTTCAAGCTGGTTAAATCTTACAACCGTTACCGGCGTCCTGGCCCTATCGTCTTTTGCTTTTATCGCCAGCTGGTTTATGGGATCTTCGGGAAAATTTGCCGGAATTTTAGCTATCCTCGTTACAATTTTCGGCCCCCAGTACCTTGTCTGGTTTTTTGTCCTTGAGTTTGCCGGCTACAATTTATCGCCAATGCATAAGTGCGTGCCTATCGGAAAATCGTATTTCCATACCCCCTTGGCGACTTACATGACCGTGCTCACAACCTGGATGCTTCTTCTTTTAGGTTATGCTTACTTCTATACTTTTGTCCTCTGATTATTTATTTTTTAAAAGCGCAGGAGACTAGGGAAAATTCCGGACAGCCGCCGAGGCAGTCATTATTCGTCCGGCAAGACGCGCAAGCCGGGTCGTTTTGTATTCTAGCTGTAAATCCGTCGCGCCAGGCTTTGGCTTTTTCTCCTTGCCAGGCCTCATGGATTGAAATATTGGAAAAATTCCCCAAGACCCGGCTGGAAAAACTGCAGGGAACAATATCCAGATTGGCGTTTATAGCCAGGCTGGTTCTCAAGGCGCTGCAACCCTCAATCGCGATCCCTTTGGCCGCCCCCAGGCCTTGCAGGGCGTTTCCAAGACAGCAGTCGTAGCCGAACCTTGTTGTCCCGCTTGATTGCGAAAGTGCTTCTTTTAAAATTTCCTCCACCTTTAAAAAATCTTCATTTTTCAAGGGAGCGTCAAAACTTTTCGCCCGGCCAACCGGTTTGTAGGTTAAAAGTACGATCCCGTAAGGCTTAAGGCCAAGGCAAAATTTAATAATTTCCGGCAGCTTATAAAGGTTTGTCTGGCTTACGGTAAGCTGGAATACGACTTTAACTTTAGCTTTTTTTAAAAGCCAATAAGTCCGCAAAAACCGGCTAAAGGAAAAATTGCGCCGCCGGGAAAAATCATCTTCTATCCCTTCCAGGCTCAAGGCCGCGGCCCCGGCGTATTTTGAGATGGCGGCGATATTTAAAATTCCCGGCGAGAATCCGTTGGCTGCCAGGTTGGGGACAATCCCTTTGGCCCTGGCCGCTTTTAAAATTTTTCTAAAATCCGGATGCAGAGTCGGCTCGCCCCCGCCTAAGGCAATTTCCAAAACTCCCAATTCCGCGCATTGGCCGAGTATTTTTTCTATGTCTTTAAATGGAAGATGATAGCCGCCCGCCCCGGCATTGGCGTAGCAGTGAGGGCAATTCAAATTGCATTTAGTCGTAATCTGCAAATCAACCAGCGCGGGAGAGTTAAAAACCGTAAAGGGGTAATCCGGGATTTTCGAATCAATACTTTTTTTTAAATATTTATCGCCGGTTTTATATTGGAGTTTTAGAAGCGTTTGGCTTAAGAATTTTTTTTCTTCCGGGCTGACCGGTTTTTTTTCGAGCCATTTTTCCAGAGCCATTTTTCCCTCGTTATCGATATTTATCTGAATCCCGGCGGAGTTATTAAAAATAACCGCTCCGGATTTCTCATTTCGCATGATTAGCATGTTTATTATTTTTATGTTTCCCGGATTTTTTTATTTTAATTTTTTCCCGCCGGTAGGAAATAAGCTCCTTTATAAGAAAAAAAAGGGAAGCAACGCCCAAAACCAGGCTCAATGTTAATATTGCCCAATCCGATCCTTTCATTTGCGGCGAGCCCGCTTGCTCCGGCGCCGCGGCCAGAGTGCTTGATGCTTCGGTGGCGGCGGCCGGAGTGGAAGAGGCAAATAGCCCGCCGGGGAACCACTCGTAGCTTCCGGATGAATTAGTGGTAAAGCCGTTTTTAATCTTCAGTATTTTCACAACGCGCCAATATTTAATTAATGTGTTTTTCGTGATAATATAATAATATCATTAAATAGAACTTATGCAAAAAATTTCCCGGAATGTCCTGCTTTTGGGCCTGGTTAGCCTCTTAACCGACATCGGCTCGGAAATGGTTTATCCGCTTATCCCCGTAATTTTGTCGACCATGGCTTCGGCGCCTTTTGCCCTCGGCTTGATTGAAGGCGTTGCCGAAAGCACGGCCAGCCTCGCGAAATTTTATTTCGGTTATTTATCCGACAAAATCAAGAAAAGGAAAAGGTTTGCCGTTTTCGGCTATGGATTGTCTTTAGTCGGGCAGGCCGTCCTTGCCCTGGCCGGCAATTGGCCGCTGGTCCTGGCATCGCGCTTTATCAACCGCTTTGGCAAGGGAATAAGGACCGCTCCCCGGGACGCCCTGATAAACGAAAGCGTGCCTAAAGAGAGGCTGGGGGCGGCTTTCGGCCTCCACCGGGCGATGGATACGGCCGGCGCTCTTATCGGCGTTCTTATCGCCTATTTTCTTATCGCCAAGTTTTCCTTTTCCGCCAGCCGAGCCATATATTTCTCATTAATCCCCTTATTGCTCGGCATCGGCGCGCTTTCTTTGGTAAAAGAAAAACCAAAAGAGGAGGACGACAAAAAAATATTGCCCAGGCTGGCAATATCAATTTTTTCTAACCGCTTAAAATTTTTCTATCTTGTAAGCTTTATTTTCGCCCTGGGAAATTCGTCCAACCTCTTTCTCATCCTCCGTTCCTTAAATCTCGGGTTTAAGCCGGCAAGCGCGATACTTCTTTACGGCTTATACAACCTTTTCCATGCCCTGTCCTCATATCCTTCGGGCCGGCTGGCTGACCGGCTGGGTTTCGAACGGGTATTGATGCTGGGCTATTTCCTTTATGGGCTGGTTTACCTTTCTTTCTCCTTTGTCGACGGTAAAATTTTCACTATCCTATTATTCGCGGTTTACGGGCTTTACGCCGGTTTGACCGAAGGAGTGGAAAAAGCTTTTGTCGCCAATGAGGCTGGTCCGGAAAGGAAAGCTACGGCCCAAGGCGTCCACGCGACTATCGTCGGTTCTATGTTGTTTCCAGCTTCAATTTTGGCCGGCGCGGTCTGGCAATTTTTTGGGTTTACTTTCACCTTCTTATTCAGCGCTTCGCTCGCGTTCCTCTGCGCGATATTAATGATCCGTTTAATGAAGATGAAAGCGCGAACTTAAAGCCCGCTGATAAAAAGGGGATTACTCGGCGGAAAGAGCGCTGGCAAATTTTTTTATTTTATCTCCAATATCTTCCCTGGAAACTTCCAAAGTCTTAAAACTCAAAGTCGCGGCCGGCTTAACGCCGATAATTTCACCCATGCCGGAGAAAGCTTTTTCGTCGCCCGAACCGCCCATGGTGCAAAAAAAAGCGGCTTTTTTTATCTGTCCCTTGTTTTTATTAAGGTACGACCGGATCGGGCTGGACATATCCCAGCCCCAAATCGGCGTGCCGACGATAACTAAATCGTAATCAGCCGGATTTTTCGCGAATTCAACCGGCGGCATGGCCTTTTGCATGGCTTCTTTGCCGGATAATAAATAGCCTAAAACCCCTTTTCTGTTTTTCGAATCTTTTATTTCATCGGTCTCGCAATTTAATTCTTGCGCTATCCTTTCGGCCGCTTTTTTAGTAATTCCGGTCCGGGAATAATAAGCGATTAATGTTTTCATAATTTGTTGAATTAATTTTTAAATTCCTCAAACGCAATTAATCTTAATATTTTAACAGCTCTGATATTGTCGCGAAAACATATCCTTTTTCTTTTAATCCGCTGATAATTTTCGGGAGGGCCTCTCTATCGGCCGCGCACTCTTTTTCACAAAATGGATGAAGTAAAATTATTGATCCCGGTTTCGCGTTTAGAAGGGTATTTTTAGTAATGAGTTCCGCGTTGCCGGAATAATTCGTATCCGGTTCAATGTCCCACATAATCGTTTTTATATTGTTTTCATTAAGATACCGCGGCAAACCCAATAATTTTTTTCCGTTTGGCGGGCGGAAGGTAATTTCACCCTGATAGCCGGAATCGCGGATAAGCTGGTTTGTTTTTTCTATTTCACTTTTAATGAATGCCTGGGATTTTAAGATCAAGCGCCGGTGCGAATAAGAATGGTTGCCCAGTTCGCTTCCTTGCCGGACAATTTCCTTGGCCTGATTGGGAAATTTTTCCAAAGATTGCCCAATGGCATAAAAAGTTGCCTGGACATTGTTTTCTCGCAATATTTTCAACACTTCATCCGTATATTCCGTAGGCGCGTCATCGAATGTTAAGGCCACTACTTTCTTGTCGGTATCTGCATGACTGGCAAGCCTTCCAAAAAACTGAAAAGTTCTTGACTTGCTAAGTTCAAAGAGACCGTAGGCGGTTATTGCCAGCACGGCCAAGACCAGCGCGCAAATTATATAAATTCTAATATTAATCTTCATTTATTTGGGCGATTTTGCAGAATAAACTACAGTTTTCTGTTCATGCTTCGTTTATTAGGCTCCACTCAAACTGCGTTTATACTTTTCGCTGATCGTATATCTCCAAAAATTTATCTTTCTCGTCAGGACTAAGAAAAAATTTCTTTCCATTTTTCAAGGTCATAAGAAGAAAGTCTCCCCGTGCTTTAATATCAACTTTTCTTGCTGAACCGGGATACTTTGTATACTGAACGGTAAATGGGGAGATACTGTAGCAAATCAACTCACCTTCGCTATAGGCATCTCCGGTTGGGTCTTTTTCTCCTCTGTCGCACTTCTCGTAAAAATCGATAGCTAAATCTTTTGCCTGATCATTTGATATTTTTTTTACGCTTTCAATTTCTTGGAAAGCAATCTTATCGCTTAGTGTTCCAACTTCGCAGAGTATGCCTGTTTGATCAATTTCGTAATATTGATTTGACGAAGATGATTTCTTAAAAATAATCAATAAAACAACGCTTGAAAAAAGAAAAAACACCAAACCCAATTTTTGTTGGCTAGACAGGAACGGAGTATCGGGAAGTTTATCCACGGTGACATTTCCAACTCCATTCATTATCCCGGAAAGAAACAGCAAGCCAATGCACCAAAAAAACAAAAATACTATAATAGTAAACCAGGGACGTGATGAAACATTTTTACAGTAAAATCTATCCATAATGTTATTAATTACATTCAAAGGTTATGACTTGGCCTGTTTGCATATTTGTCGTTTTCCCGATTATAATTATAAAAGGAACCGTCAAAAATTATTGGCATAATTGTTCAACGTATTGCCCGTCTTTTGACCTATGTCCGCAAGCGCATGTGCAATACCCGTCTATACAGAAAGGATCACCGCCGATTCCTAATTCTTTTTCTCTCTCATCGCAAGAGTTTTTCATAACCTTCACGCAGTTTGAATCGGTTTCACACGACCAACCGTTATCTTTATCATAAGAAGGTCTAGCCGCGTCATTTTTTACCGAATTTGATTGAAAGCTGGCCGGCGGTAAGGCAGCGGGTATTTTTTGTTGGTTTTTTATTAGCATAACATAACCACCCAGCAACAATAAAAAGATGGCTACTATGATTGTTGCTTTTGTTAAATTTTTCATAATGTTGAGTATTATTAGCTTTCTAATCTCTTCCTAACGGCTTCGGAATAAGCGAAGTGGCCGGAGGCATCCCGCCATCAGGCGGGAGGCCGGAAGGGCATTTCGCGTATTCCGAGTTAGGCGATGTCGCGAGCGGAGCGAGCGGCGAGCCTGACGAGGAAGAATTCCGAAGCCGTTAGGCCGAAAGGAAAGCGAGCGACAGCGAGCGATTTCGGCCTAACGTATCCGAATATGAGAAGTTTTTGCCCGCCTCCTTATTATATTATAATTGAAGAAAAGGGCAAAAATTTGGGTAAAAAATGAAATTCAAGTCCATAATTATATAAAAGAGAATTTCATTTTTTCCTCATATTCGGTGTTGTGCGATGTAAATTTTTTATCTCGTTGTTTATTGTACTAAATCTTAATGTTACTAAAAGAAAATTTGATTTTTTCGTTTTGTTTCAAAAAAAGAGGGGTAGGGGTGAATTTTTTTGAAACAAAACTCCTCAGCGTATTTCTTTTTTAGATGATTCCAGCTTTTTTACTCTATCGTTTGTTAAAAGCGATTTCATCTGAATAATTGCAGTATTATTTAATTTCAAAATTCTATCTTTCTGCGAAAGTCCTTCGCGAATTAATAATGCGTTTATACTTTCAAGATTAGACAAAACTACCAACTGCTCAATTGAAGCATAATCTCGAATATTTCCTTTTAACTTTGGATTCTTATCTCGCCACATTTTGGCGGTTATCCCGAATAGGGCAACATTGAGCAAATCCGCTTCATCGGCATATTTCATATTAACCTGTTCTTTCGTTAATTCATGTGGAATTAGCTTTTCTTTTATGGCATCGGTATGAATTTTGTAATTGATTTTTGCCAGCGTTCTTTGAAGATTCCATTCAAGCTTCAAACGGCTATTTTCATCTTGTTTAAGCCGCTGGAATTCAACTAATAAATATAGCTTGAATTCCGCGCTTACCCAGGAAGCGAACTCAAACGCAATATCTATATGCGCGAAAGTGCCGCCTCCATATCTTCCAGATTTTGAAATTAAACCAATGGCATGTGTCTTTTCTATCCATTTTTGCGGCGGCAACACAAAAGAATTGGCTCCAGCTTCATTTTTAAACTGGTCGAATTCGACCAGTTTAAAAACAGGATTATGCAGTCTTTCCCAAAGTCCTAGAAAATCAATCGTGCCACGAGTTCTCATCCAATTTTTTACGACATCGGCTGGAAATGCCGGGTTTTTGTGTCGCGCTATATCGGTCAAAGAAATATAATCACTATTATTTTTAGTAAAAGTGACTATTTCTATGCCTTCAACTTTTATTTTTTGTTTCTTTGCCATAAAGTATTAAGTTAGATTGAATTTAACTTAATTTTACCATATTTTTTATTTTTTAAAAAAGAGGGTTGCTACAACTTTAATCCAAGTTTATATTTTCCATTAAATCTTGCAAATTCATAATCTTCACCAGTAAACATCCTTGCGAAAACAGTTAATCTTTTTAACTCTGTCAAGAAATCTCTGCCGAATGTCTCTTTAAATAAAGATACTATTTCTTTATTTTCCATAATCCTTTCTCCTTCGATAAAGCCTCTTTTTAAGGCATTCCAAATTTGATCTTTCGGAAGTTTATTTTTTATGGCCAACTTCTTAATTATCGCATCGACTAACGTAACTTCAACACTGTAAGTAAATTTTTCCGGATTTATTTTTCTATTCCTTCTGTATAATTCCTTTTCTTCGTTTGACCAGCCAGAACTATTTAAATACTTTTCCAATATTTCTCTTGCTATTTTTTCAGTTACACCCTCATTAAATAAACCAAAATCATTGTTATGATAGCCAGACTGAATTTCTTTCGCATGCGCCTTATGATGACCAGATGGTTCCAGACCGACGCAAATATTTTTACTTATAGCATGAGCTTCTTCGTGTACGATAGTATGTAACATGTTCATTTCTTCAGTTCCGTAGGTTTCAGCCAGTCTCTCATAATAATATTTTTTTTCTGACTCTGGAGATGTGGGAATTGAACCAGGCGCCCTAAGCTTTATTAAATTATACTTACCGTCGTAATTACTATATGTTGCTTCGCTTGAAATAATTTTTTCAGGCCATATAAAATTACTTCTGTCTGCTGTAATTCCACATTTTTTTTCTAATTCAGAAAATAGGTCGCGCAATAAATTAAAATCTATTTTATCAAAAAAACTTTCCCATTCGGGTAGGTTTTGTCGTCCCCACATTTCAACAAAATCGTCAATAAATTTTTGTTCTCTATTCCTAACTTGTTCTTCGGGTTCCGCAATATCCTTTTCCAAAAAAATTTCTCGTTGATTTGGAATTTTTTCCATAATATTTTTGAAAATAGGAAATTAATCCGTTTTTTCTGCGATTCCAGGAGCAGAAAAAACACCTTTTACCCCTCTATAAAATAAATAAAAAATCAAATTTTCGTCGTGGTTCAATGCACAAAACCTGAAATTACACCCAAGATAAAAAATTTATTTCACTTAACGGCTTCGGAATAAGCGAAGTGGCCGGAGGCATCCCGCCATCAGGCGGGAGGCCGGAAGGGCATTTCGCGTATTCCGAGTTAGGCGATGTCGCGAGCGGAGCGAGCGGCGAGCCTGACGAGGAAGAATTCCGAAGCCGTTAGGCCGAAAGGAAAGCGAGCGACAGCGAGCGATTTCGGCCTAACGTATCGGGATAAGCGAAGTTCGCTTTCCGGGTTTATTGCTTTTAGCTTAACAATAAAAATGGCTAATGTAAATGCACTTATCGTGGAATACGGACTAACAAAGGGAAGCGAATTTGGGAGAAGAAATTTTTCTTTCCTTAGCGTAAAAAATTTAAAAAACGAAAAATTTCTGAACCGCTTATCCCGTGTTAGACGACCCGAAGGGCTTGAGTTTCATTTTTAATAAAATGATTTTTTGGCTTGATTATAATTATCCTTTATGCTATTGTCATATGTCTTCCAATAAACTCGAAAGGGGGTGAGTACATTCATGGAGGAAGGGCGTATCGCAGTGATTACAGTGGAATTCGTTAATCCCGATGAGCTAAAGAGAAGGGGTGAAGACGAATCTTTGAAGAAACGGGGATGCCTCGGAACAGGAGGGCTGGGAAAATACATACCACTTCTCGCTGACTTTCCCGCGGACGTCAAAAGTGCGGTTCTTTTTACCAAAAAGCAATAGATACTCCAATCAGGGCAAAAAAGCCGAAGACCAGACCGTAAATCTGGTCTTTTTTTTATTAAAAAATTATTTTATTAAAAATGAAATTTCGGCCTAACGTTTCCGAATATCGGAAGTTGCCGAAGCGTAGCGAAGGCAATTTGCGAAAAGTCCGAGCCGAGGACTTTTCCCGATATTCGGTGTTAGGCGAGGGTTCTTTTGCCCTTCCTTATTGTAATTATACAAAAGAAAGGGGCAAAAGAAAGCGCAGCGACCCCTTGAGTTTTCTTTAAAAATATTTTTGCTTAAATGGTTGGGTGGCCGCCTGTCGAAGGAAGCCACCCTGTGATCTTACCAAAATTTGGAGCCCTCCAGGTTTTTCTTTTCTTTATACAGCTTCTTTAATTCTGCTTCACGCACTTCTTCTCCTGTGAGGCTCTCATAATGAGCAATTTTTTGGTTCGTCTCGATAATGCGCTTGTTATTGGTTGAATTTGCGAGCCATACTATAAGCACGCATAACATCACAAATACCAGAAAGGCGCCGGAGTAAAGTTTCGCTTCCTTTTTATCCACTTTCATAATGTCCTCCAGTTGGGGTTGGTTTATCGAAAAAAAGCAAAAATATTTTTAAAGAAAATTTCGCATAACGGCTTCGGAATAAGCGAAGTGGCCGGAGGCATCCCGCCATCAGGCGGGAGGCCGGAAGGGCATTTCGCGTATTCCGAGTTAGGCGATGTCGCGAGCGGAGCGAGCGGCGAGCCTGACGAGGAAGAATTCCGAAGCCGTTAGGCCGAAAGGAAAGCGAGCGACAGCGAGCGATTTCGGCCTAACTCGTCGTAAGACGAATAGTTGGGTAAATAATATTAGAAAATTGTATCTTATGCGTAATTATGGTAACATTCTGATATACTGACGGGCTACTTAAATGTTAGCATAAAAATAATGGATGTAAAAGAACTCTTGGCTAAAATTGAAGAAGAGTTAAAGCTGAGGAATTACTCAAAAAAAACGATTAAGAGCTATATTGCGTGCTTAAACGATTATTTTAAATTTATTAAAATCGTTACGAAAGATCCCGACTTGGCCGCGATAAAAAAATTTCTCTTAGAAAAGCAGGACAGGGGACTTGCTCCGCAGACTATTAACCTTTACTTATACGCGGTAAAATACTTTTACTCGGAAATTACTAAGTGCCCGCGTAAAATAAATATTAAATTCGCAAAAACTTCAAAAAAATTGCCGATTGTGCTATCCAGAAGTGAAATAGAAGGCTTGATAAACTGTTTGACAAATAGAAAGCATAAATTACTTATCGCCTTAGCTTACGGTGCGGGGCTAAGGTTAAGCGAGACATCCGCTTTAAAAATCAAGGACTTGGACTTAAAAGAACTAACCCTCCATCTAAAAGGCGCGAAAGGCAACCGGGACCGGATTACGATTGTTCCGGAAAAGTTAGTGCCGAAAATTTCCGAACTTATTGCCTTAAGGGATAAAAATGAGTATATTTTTTTAAGTAACCAGGGCGGAAAACTGTCCAGCCGGGCTTTGCAAAAAGTATTTGAAAAAGCGCTAAAGAGTGCTAAAATTGAAAAAGACGCTACTTTCCATAGTCTAAGACATAGCTTTGCCACCCATCTTTTAGAAAACGGCGTGGACGTGCGCTTTGTCCAGGAACTTTTGGGCCATAAAAATATAAGGACCACGCAATTATACACGAAAGTTACCAACCCGATTTTAAAAAATATAAAAAGTCCTCTAACATAGTATGGATTTCTCTAAAATAAAAAAAATTTACATGATCGGGATCAAGGGCACCGGCATGGCGGCTTTGGGGCAGTACTTGTCGGAAAAAGGATTTGAAGTGATTGGATCTGACACAGCTGAAAATTACTCTACGACTGCTGACACTTTAAAAAACTCTAAGATTAAAGTGATTGATGGATTTGATGAAAAAAATATTCCTTCTGACGCCGGCCTGATAATTTATTCTACCGCCTATAATGCCGAGCGGAATGTCGAAGTGGCAAAAGCTTTGTCTGGAAAAATAAAAACCCTGACTTACCCGGAAGCTTTGGGCGCGGTTTTTAATTCGTCTTACGGCATTGCCGTGGCTGGAAGCCATGGAAAAACTACGACTACCGCCTGGCTCGGATTTGTCGCCCGCGAGGCCGGAATGGAGCCGAGCGTCATGAACGGAAGTTTTGTCCCGCAATTCGGCGGCAATAGTTTAGCAGGGAAGTCGGATTACCTGATAGTTGAGGTGGATGAGTACCAAAACAAATTACAGCACTATAATCCCAAAGCGGTATTACTAAATAACATCGACTACGACCATCCGGATTTTTTTCCTGATCCCGAGTCTTACGAAAAAGTCTTTATAGATTTTATAAAAAAAATTCCGAAGAAAGGCTTTTTAGTCGCCAATTTTGACGACTCGGTTATTAAAAAAGTCGCCCGGGTAAATTGCCAGGGCAAGATCATCACCTATGCCTTAGAAAACTCCGAAGCGGATTTTATTGCTTATGATATTAGGACGCAGGGCGATAAACAATATTTTAAAGTCAAAGCCCGGTTTAATAATAAAGACGCGGAGCACGGGATTGACAGCGCCGAAGAATTGGGAGACTTTTCTACGAGCCTGATGGGACAACACAATATTTATAACGGCCTGGCGGTTATTGCCGCGTCAATTGAATTAGGGCTGGATCTCCATAAAATCCGCGAATATTTGGGAGAATTTAAGGGTACGGCCCGGCGGATGGAACTCTTGGGCCAATTTAACGGCGCGGACATTTATGACGATTACGCCCATCACCCGACTGAAATAAAAACAACGCTTCTTGGCTTAAAAGAATCGCAGGCGGATAAAAATTTAGTGGTAGTATTCCATCCGCACACTTTTACGCGGACCAAAGCGCTTTTGGATGATTTTGCCAAAGCTTTTGGTTCGGCGGACGAGCTTATCGTATTGGACATATACGGAAGCGCCCGGGAAAAGCAAGGAGGCGTGCATACGACCGAGCTGATTGAAAAAATAAAAAATGAGAATCTGGCCAGCCAGGATGCGGGACACGACACCGGGCGTGAAGAACAGGTAATTAAATACATTCCTGCCTTGGAAGAATGTGAAAAATACTTGCGCGCTCGCTTAAGGCGCGGCGACTTATGCGTTTTAATGGGCGCCGGCGACGTTTTTAGGATTGGTGAAAATCTATTGAAAGACATTTAATTTGGACGAAAATATTGCCCATGAGGCCATGTTGTTGCAGAATCATGATGTTATAAGACCATGACTATGGAAAAAATCATAAAAATCCAAAAAAACATTCCTTTAGCGCCGTTCACCACTTTTAAAATCGGCGGCCCGGCTAAATTTTTTATTGAAGTAAAAGCTAAAGCCGAATTGGTAAGTGCCATTGCCTGGGCAAAAGAAAAGAAGGAAAAAATTTTTATTGTCGGCGGCGGGAGCAATATGCTGGTGAATGACCAAGGCGTGGACGGATTGGTGATTCGGTTGGCTAACGAGTCTATGAGCATAAATAAAAACACGATAATTGCCGGAGCCGGCGTCAGCTTGGCAAAAATTTTAAAGGCTGCCGCGGAAAAAGGTTTGTCCGGAATGGAATGGACGGCCGGGATTCCAAAGGCGACAATCGGCGGAGCAGTCCGGGGGAATGCCGAAGCCTTTAGCTCGCCAATCGGAAAAATCGTGAAGATAGTAGAAATTTTTGATATTAGAAAAAATAAGTTTGCCGCGCTAAAACAAAAAGACTGCCAGTTCAAATACCGGGATAGTATTTTTAAAAAGAAAGACAATTATATAATCTGGGAAGCGAAACTCGCGCTAAAAAAATCCAACCCGGAAAAAGTGAAAAAGCAAATGATAGAAAATCTAAAATTCCGGCAAGCCATGCCGAAACTTCCTTCAGCCGGAAGCGTCTTTAAAAATATCCCCTTAAAAGATATTAAACGAGCCAGGCCGGAATTAGCGGCTAAATTAAAGGCTCTGGGCAATGCGCGGTTAGGGAATATCGGCGCTGGACTGGTAATTGATAAAATCCTTGATCTAAAAGGAAAAAAAATCGGCGGGGCTATGATTTCCCTAGAGCATGGTAATTTCATTATTAATACGGGAAAAGCCACAGCCGAAGACATTGTTAATTTAATCTGCGTTATTAAGCAGAAAGCGCGGAATAAATTAAACTTAAAATTAGAAGAAGAAATAAAATATCTGGGGTTTGAATAATTCAGCTTTATATTTTGACTATCTTGCATACTATGAAAATTGACCAAGGCTTTCAAAAATTAGGCGACTATCTTACCGGCGCCAAGAATCCGCGGAAAAAACCGCCGGCTTATGAATGGCAGGACTTGGCTTTAAAAGTTATAAAGCTTTTAAATATTCCTGCCTTTAAAAAAAATTCAGTTTTTAAGGCGGTGAAGGATTACCCGAAATCAGTGATTGTTACGGCCCTAAACGACACTTTAGAATTATGTC
Source organism: Patescibacteria group bacterium (assembly GCA_041661505.1). Lineage (NCBI taxonomy): Bacteria > Patescibacteria group bacterium. The sequence goes on from JBAZUF010000001.1 coordinate 65,539, forward strand.
AAACCGGGGAAAAGTGGAAATATTTTTTTAAAGTCCTTGCCAGCCCTCCGAGGCAATCACTCCCTGAAGAGAGTATAACCGGCGGAGAACAAAAAAAGGCGCTAGCCAGGCGTCCGAGATCTAATTTTTTTTCCGAGTGGGATAAAAAATTATAGCTTTTATTTTTTTAGGGGGGAAGGTGAAATATGCCCGGCTAGAATTTAAATTGCATTGCAAGATACCCGATGCCGAAAGGGGATTCATAAGAAAGCTCAATCGGGCGGCATTTCATTCCGTCAAGGATCCCTAATAAAATAGCGATGGATTTCAGTCCGCACTCGCAGGCTTCATGGATGAATTTTTCATCCATTTTTATTATCTCTTGGGTTTTTCCGGTTAAAAGCAATTCAATTAATTCTTTGTCGAATTTTTTTCCTTTAGGCGAGTAGCCAGCCGGGGAATTTTTGGAAAGCCGGTGCGACAAATCTCCCGAAGCAACTACCGCCACCCGTTCCTTGGTGCGCAGAATCTCTTTTTTCAAAAGCCGGCCAAAAAGATAATTGGCTTCCAAATTTTGGCCCGAGTAATAAATGGGTATTATTTTAATTTTCGGCAAATGGGGAACAAGCTGGAGAAGCGGAACAGAAGCCCCATAGTCCAGTTTCTCTTCCGAAATCATCTGGAGCGGCGCCTTTGTTTCCAGGCGTTCGCGGATTTTATGGGCCAGCATTATATTTCCCGAGACCGTGAGTTTGGTCGAAAAATCGCCGAAGCCTTCCATATTAGCGGTAAATTCCGGGCTTTGGTTTAACGAAAAAGAATTCTCCTGGATACAGCCATGAGGCGAAATTATAATAAGCGTCTCCGGCTGGGAGGCGTACAAATCTTCCTCAAGCTTCTTATAGCTCTCGGAAGTTTTTTTTAACAAGGCGGCGTTTTCTTTTCCGACCGAAGGGATGATTAACGGCGGGTGGGGAACGATTGATGAAAAAACTAATGACATATTTAATTATTAACCTGGCTGATTAATTCGCCATCCGGATAAAGATCAAGCACTTTCTGCGAGGCGGTTATTACATTATTCCACTTATATCCCATTTTTTCAAATACTTCCCCGGATGTAAAGGCCCGTCGCAGGCCGTTCGAAATCAAATACACGCCCGGCGAGGAAGATGATTTTAAGAGTTCTCCGTCGTCGAATTTAACCGGCGCGGCTGTCTGGTATTTATCCAATTCGCCTTTGGCGGCTCTTTGGATTGTTTTGGTTTTGAATTTGGTCGTTAAAAATATCCGGTCCCAAATCGGCGCTTTAGTATTGTCGATTACGTAAAAAACTCCGCCGGTCTTCGGGTCCTGCAAAAGCGCGCCGGTCGCGTAAGTCGAAGTCGCGGTAATCGGCGCGATCTCGCGAAAAGGCGCTAAATCATTAAAAGTCACGTCGATTATTTCTTCAGGGTTTATCCCGGTCTTCCTTAAAGCTTCTCTTGAGGCAAAACCGCGGCGGGTATCGTCAACCAAAAGGTAAACAGTACCTTTGGGCGAGCGGACTAAAGAATATTGGGAGAATTTAATCGGATCGCCGGCCGGGTATTTATCGATGTCGGACTTGGCTACCATAATAACTTTATTGATGTCATATCGGGAGGTTAAGGCGCCCCGGCTGGTAAAAGGCCGTTTATTTCCGCTTTTAATCAGCCAAACGACGCTTTCGCCGGATACTTGCAGAAGCGATCCGTCGGGATAGTTCCTTACAAAATACTTAAGCCACAATTTGTAAAAATTGTAATTGCCGTTAAAAACATGCGGCGTGTAATTATAGAGGGCGGCGGTCGCCTGATTGGCCGGCGTAACGCTCATCGGCTCATTGGAAACGGTTCCGTAGGGGTTGGTGAAGGTATAAGTCACGCCGGCTTTGTAAGTATAAAGCTGGGGATTGTCTAGGTAGTCGCGAAATTGCAATGAGGCGGAATTTATTTGCTTCCAAAGCCCTTTCCACCTCGGATTAGGGCTGGAATTATCCGGACAGCCGTAGCCGGTTGCCCAATCAAGCTGTGATTGGGACGGCGAGCTGTCCTCAATCAGCCCCTGCTCTTTTTGCAAAAGCACCAGCAAAAATTTCGGATTAATGCTGTTGGCAATTGCCCGGTCATATATGATTTGCGCGGCGGTCATAGCCGGGCCGGAACAGGCGGCGGCGTTTAATAAGTCGTCCGATGTACAGCTATTCACCTTATAGCCGGCCAAAAAGCTTCCCTTCAAAAGTAAAAACTCCTGGATATCGTCCTGATCCATTGAGTTAGAATCCAAAATTTCCAAATCGCTTATTATGTAGTTTGGGTTAAAGTTGGAGTCAATGGTTTGCGCCAAAGCCTCCGGCGAAAAATAAAGGCTTTGCGCCATTGAAACGGCCATAAACAAAAAAAGCCAAGCGGCGCGGTTTATTATTTTTTTACGCATAATTCCAGTTTATTCAAATGTTCAGATAATAATTTGCGAACAAAAATTTTCCTCACTCATTCTATTATAATATACGTCGCCTAGTCCTGGCAAATTACATCTATTTCTTCAATAAAATTCAAATTTGGCTAAGGTTTAACGATTGTGCAAATGCCAGGGTAAATCTGCAATAATCCGTCAAAATTCCGTTTGACAGGTCCTTATTTTAATAATATGTTTAAATCATATCCCCGGGGTTGGCAGTTATATGCCCACTAACATGGGGAAAGCTGTTCAGGTTTTACTGGAGCGGGCGGTTTTACTGGACAGCAGTACCAGTTTGGAAGGAGAAAATCCGATGATTAAAATTACCGAAGTTGAACGCAAAATTCTCGGAATAGGGGCGGCCGCAACATGCCAGCCCAGTCCCGAGACTCCTTCGTGCCATGCCCCGTTGGGCCATTCTTCGTTGCCGTGCCATGCGCCAGTAGCCCAGGCAACTTGACACGGTCCGACGGAACTCTCCAGTTAATGGAGAACAACGGGGTTTTCGCCATAGTCTAAGGGAGGCGTGGCGATTCAAATCCGCTCCAGTTCTTTTAAATTTTTCACAACTCCAGGGCCAGACCATCCGTTTTATTAGGATGTTCTGGCCTAATTTTTTTATGAAAATTCTTAATAAAGTTAGCTGAATTGGCCAATTAGCGGTAAATTGACTTTTGGTAAAAAATAAGCTAATATAAAGACAAGCTAAATAACCAAAATTTTTTAGCTAATTTTAAAGTAGTGTCCAGAATTTTGGAGATAAAAGTTCTTTAAATTTTACTAATTCCAGGGTAAGCGGATAGTCGCTCCGCCCCGCATCTGCGGGGCGGAGAGGAAAGTCCGGACTCCCGTCCCGTCCGCGTTTTGCAGGCGGGATGATAGCGGCAGTGGGTAACGCCCACCTATCCGCCCGGTAATCGGACGGATAAGGGAAAGTGTCTTGCCCGTACTGCGGGCAAGATCCTGCTTCCTTAATTCACATTAAGAAAGCAGGGCCACAGAGACAATACTAACCGCGGGGCGTTTACCTTGAGTGAAAAAAACGTACCGAAGGGCTTTAGGGCCTTTTGATTGCGCTTTAGTCTCGCTTAAGGTAATCGCTTCGCGGTGAAAGGTGAAAAGCTGCTTGGTGTTTTTGGTTATACCGGATATCCATATAACTTTAAGCTACAAGTATTCCCGGCTGGTAACAGCCGCGGATGGCAAACCCTGCCTGGAGCAAGAACAAAGCCTCGCCCATATTTTGAGCGGGGTAAAAAGTAGTTCGCTTGATCCCGCGGGCAACCGCGGGGCTAGATAAATGGCTATCCATCCTTAGCTTCGCATTGAAGAAAAGGAGGACAGAATCCGGCTTATAGCTTGCCCTGGAATTAGTGGAATTTACTCTCGAAGATCCTAAATCATTCTAAATAATTATCTTCTAGTAATTATTATGAAGCGCTCCGAACTCTTCTTTTCATTCCTTCTCGTTCCTCTCGATTTTATAATGATTATTTTAGCCGGCCTTTCGGCTTACTATATCCGGTTTGCCCGTTTTTTTACGGAAATAAGGCCGGTTATTTTTAATTTGACGGTAAACGATTATTTAAAAATTTTAATTCCCATCGGTTTATCCTGGCTCGTGATTTTTGCTTTGGCCGGACTTTACCGGATTAAATCGAAACGCCGGTTTGCCCGAGAATTTTACCGCGTGGTTTTAGCCTGCTCGACCGGATTAATGCTGATAGTCGTTTTGATTTTCGTCCGCCGCGAGCTTTTTGACTCGCGCTTCATCGTTTTAGCCGGCTGGATTTTTGCCGTCGTCTATATCACCTTAGCCCGGGGCTTTATCCGCGGCGTCCAAAATTATCTTCACAATTTCGGAATCGGCGTCCATAAATTGGCTATAGTCGGAAATTCAAAAACTACTGAAATTTTAGTCCACGACTTTTGCTCTAATAAAAAACTGGGCTACGGCGTGGCTAAGCGCCTACGGGGCTTTTCTATAGCCGAAGCGCAGGAATTGGAGGAATTTTTGAAAACCGGCGAAGTTGACGAAATTCTCCAAAGCGATCCGAATTTATCCAAAGCCGAAATTATCCGCCTTTATGATTTTGCCAGCGAACACCATCTTACTTTTAAATACGCAGCCGACCTTTTAGGAGCTAAAGTCTTAAAAACCGAGGTTACGGATATTTCCGGAGTTCCGATTGTTGAAGTTATAAAGACTCCTTTAGAAGGCTGGGGAAGGATTGTCAAAAGATTTTTCGATGTTGCGGTTTCATCAATCTTAATAATCATCCTTTCGCCCATTCTCGCCATTACCGCTGTTCTAATAAAAATCGATTCGCACGGGCCGATTTTTTTCTCGCGACGAGATGACGGTTCCCGGCTTTTTCGGGTGGGCCAGGGGGGCAGATTATTCAAATATATAAAATTTCGGTCAATGATACCGGGCACTGATGAAATGCGTTATAAGGAATTAGCGGAAAAAAACATTCGCAAAGGCGAACCGCTGGTAAAAATAAAAGACGACCCGCGAATAACCCGAATCGGGAAATTTATACGAAGGACCAGCATTGATGAATTGCCTGAATTGTTTTTGGTCTTAAAAGGCGATATGAGCCTGGTCGGCCCGCGCCCGCATCTTCCCGAAGAAGTAGCCAAATACGAACTGCACCATAAAAAAGTTTTGACCATCAAGCCCGGCATTTCCGGACTGGCCCAGATTTCTGGCCGGAGCGATTTGAATTTTGAAGATGAAGTTAAATTGGATACATATTATATTGAAAACTGGTCTTTACTTCTTGATATGTCCATTCTTTTAAGGACGCCTTTTGCCGTAGTCCGGCCGAGAAAGGCGGAATAAAAATTATGAAATTATATATTGTCAGGCATGGCGAGACAGATTACAATACTAAGAAAATTATTCAGGGCCAGGTTAATACGCCGCTGAACAAAAAAGGCGAAAAACAAGCTAAGTTGATAGCAAAAAGATTAGGTGTCGTTAACTTTGACCTCATATATTCCTCTGATCTTAGGCGGGCCAAACAAACCACCAAAGAAATAATGAAATTTCAGAAGTGCCTGGTGAAATATGTCAAAGAACTAAGAGAAAGACATTATGGAATTTTTCAAAATAAGTTCGAGCAAATTTATTATGAATATCTTGCCCAAAACAATGTTTCCAGCCATAATCCGGACTACCGGATTCCCGGCGGCGAATCGAGACAGGATCACTATATAAGAGTAGAAAAATTTCTGGAAAAAATCTATAAAAAACACAAAGATAAAACCGTATTGCTATCCACTCACGGCGGAACAAAAAAGGCGATTTTAAGGTATTTAATAAATATCCCTCGCAACCAATATGGCATAAAGGACCCTGATAACGCCAGCCTCACCATTGTTCAATTCCATGAGAATGGGAAACATAAGATAGAGCTGGAGGGCGATGTTAAACACTTAAAAAATCTAAAACAATGAAAGTCGCGTTAATTCATGACCATCTCGCCCAGGACGGCGGAGCGGAAAAAGTCCTAAAAGCGTTTTCGGAAATTTATCCGGACGCGCCGATTTATACTTTGCTTTACAATAAAAAGAATATTGATAAATATTATCCCGGCCGGCGGGTAGAAGCTTCGATTATCCAAAAAATGCCCGGCGGGGTTAAACATTACCAGTGGTACATGCCGTTCATGCCGATGGCGATCGAGTTTTTCGATTTGCGCGGTTTTGACGTGGTTCTTTCCGATACCGCTTCATTCGCCAAGGGAGTAATTACCGGCCCGGAAACTTTGCATATTTGTTATTGCCATACTCCCACCCGATATTTATGGTCGGATACGCACCAGTATATTAATGAATTAAAGTACAATAAATTTTTCAAAAAAATCATCTCCATGGTTTTGAATAACGTAAGGATGTGGGACCGGCTGGCCGCCGACCGGGTAGACGTATTTATCGCCAATTCCAAAGTCGTCGCCCGCCGGATAAAAAAATATTACCAGCGTGAAAGCGTAGTTATTTATCCGCCTACGGAAATTGAAAAATTCCACGCCAGTGATAAAGTCGGCGATTACTTTTTGTGCGGCTGTCGGTTGGTTCCATATAAAAGAATTGACATCGTTATTGAAGCTTTCAAAAAGCTAGGTGCTCCATATAAATTGAAAATTTTCGGTGATGGAATTGATTTGCCGCGCTTAAAAAAAATCGCCGGCGAGGCGCAAAATATTGAATTCATGGGCCGCGTTTCCGACGAAGAAAGAGCCAAGCTTTTTGCCGAATGCCAGGCCTTTATCAATCCCCAGGTCGAAGATTTCGGCATAACCATAATGGAAGCTATGGCCTCGGGCCGGCCGGTCATTGCCTTAAAGCAGGGCGGCGCCTGCGAAAGCGTTATTAAGGGGAAGACCGGGGAATTTTTCCGCGAAGAAACACCCGAACAAGTTATTGAGGCAATAGAAAAATTTGATCCAGCTAAATACGATTCGGCTGAAATCCGCGCCTACGCCGAAAAATTTTCCGGAGAAAAATTTAAACAATCCATAAAAGATTTTGTTGAAAAAGAATATAATAATTTTGTTAATTGCAATTAATTGACAAGTTGTTCGTCAGTATGATAATGTAAGAAAGTAAGAATTTCTTACTTTTATTCTTAAACCAAAAATTTATGCCTACCGTGGTAAAAACAACTTCCAAAGGACAAATAACTTTGCCGATAAAATGGCGAAGAAAATTTAAAACCAATCAGTTTATCTTAGAGTGCCAAGGCAACAGTCTAACGATTCAGCCGCTGGATTTAACCAAGATTCCAAAACCCAGAAAGAATGAGCAGGTTATTTTTGACGCGATAAGAGATAACAAGGGCAAGGGTATTCCGGCCCGGGAAATTTTAAAAATTTTACAAAAACTGAATGGATGAAGTTGAAAAACTTCTGAACAAAATCTCAAAAAGGGAAAGGGAGGCGGTAGAGGAGGTTATCGCTCTTTCAGTGTCCGGCCGAACAAAAAAACTGAATATCAAAAAAATAGCCAACAGCTGTCTCTTCAGAGTTAAAGCCAAAAGGTTCAGGATTATTTATCATTTTGATTATAGCGAAGTAATAATTGATACGATAAGGATTCGAGACAAAAATACTTATAAAAACTTGCCTAAAATATAATTTATGTCCAACATAAGGGTCAGAATCGCTCCATCTCCCACCGGCTTTTTACATATCGGCAATTTACGCACTGCGCTTTTTGATTATGTCATCGCCAAGCATTACGGCGGCAAGATGATAATCCGCATTGAAGACACTGACCAAAAAAGGGAGGTGCCGGGCGCCGTTGAAAGTTTACTCCGGGTTTTTGACTGGATCGGAATAAAATTCGATGAGGGTCCTGAAATCGGAGGCCCGTTCGCGCCGTACATCCAAACCCAAAGACTCGATATTTATAAAAAACACGCCGAAGAACTTTTGGAAAAAGGCGGCGCTTACCCTTGTTTTTGCTCACCGGAAAGACTGGACCAGATGCGGCGCGACCAGCAGTCAAGAAAAGAACCGCCGCACTACGACCGCCATTGCCGGGAACTTTCAAAGGATGAAGCCGCGAAAAAAATCGCGTCCGGAGAAAAATTTGTCCTCCGCCAAAAAATGCCTCTGGACGGAAAAACTGTTGTCCATGATGAATTGCGGGGCGACATTGGATTTAATAATAGCGAGCTGGAAGATCACGTTTTAATAAAATCCGACGGAATTCCGACTTATCAGTTCGCCAGCGTGGTTGACGACCACCTGATGGAAATTTCGCACGTTCTTCGCGGCGAAGAATGGATTCCGTCTTTTCCAAAAAATATTTTACTCTACCAGGCCTTTGGCTGGATCGCGCCTAAATTTATTCACATGGCGCTCACTTTAAATAAAGGCGGCGGAAAATTAAGTAAGCGCCAGGGCGATGTCGCGGTCGAGGATTACAAAGCTAAAGGGTATCTGCCCGAAGCTTTAATTAACTTCAGCATCCTGCAAGGCTGGCATCCCAAGGGCGACGAAGAAATTCTAACCCTCGCCCAGATTATCGAAAAATTCAGGATTGAAGACATGGGCACCAGCCCGGCGATTTTTGATATTGAAAAACTGGATTACTTTAACGGCTATTATATCCGCCATAAATCTTTGGATGAAATTTATAAACTGTGCCTGCCGTATTTAGAAGAAAATTTAAAAAAAACATCCAATCCCAAAAAAAAATCCAAGTCTTTCATTAAAGCCGTTATTTCTCTTGAGCAGGAAAGACTGAAAAAACTGTCCGAGATCGGCGAGCTTACTGAATTTTTGTTTGTTGATAAGCCCGAATACGATCCGGAACTTTTGGTTTGGAAAAAAATGACTATTGATCAGGTGAAACAAAATCTGCAGGAGATAATTGAGGTTTTAGGACGCATCCCCGAAGATAATTGGACCAATGATTCGATTGAAGACGCGGTAAAATCGCATATACAGGCGAAAAACGGCAGTATGGGCGAATATTTATGGCCCATGCGCGTCGCTTTAACCGGCCGCAAGGCCTCGCCCCCGCCCTTTGATGTCGCCGAAGTATTAGGGAAGGAGGAGAGTATTAATAGAATAACACAGGTGATTAAATAAAGAATATATTTTATTGCTCATTCTAAGCTAAAAGCACAAGGAGACGATTATGCCACGAAGAGCAAAACGAATTGAACTTGATGGTGAGGACGGCCCGTTTAGTAGTGTTGGCTCAAACACCGCTACCGTGGGAGACATTATCGGAATCGGGCCTAAAAACGGCGACCTGCTCGACGAGCAGATAGCTATAATCGCCAATGGTCCCGAAAAGCTCAAAAAGGGACCGGGTAAGGAGGAAATCTCATGAAGGAATGGGAGTTTACCGATCTGTTTTTGGTAAAAATCTTCGACGGTTTTTGCTGCCTGCTCTGTTTCTCGGGCAGTTACAGTTTCGTTATGAAAGACGGAACTCGGACCAAAGCCGTGTCAAAAGCCGACGAACATCTGATCAACTATTGCGAATGCGACAACTGCACTACGCATTTCGCCGATCCAAGGAGATTCACACGTCCCTTTGTTCCCCAAATGCCCGACAAAATTCATCCCGACCGCGCCGAATTGAGCTAGGCCTTGGGGCAGGGTTTCGGCACCGAAGCTAAAGGAGGCGGACAACAACAAGTTCGCCTCCTCCCAAAACCTAAAAACATGGAAAACAAACTTAAAAACGCCTTAAAGTGGATTACCGGAATTTTGGAAGAGTTGAATATACCTTATCAGATTTCCGGCGGTTTCGCGGCGCATATTTACGGAGCGGCCCGCCCGGTCAACGATATTGATATCGACGTTCCGGAAGACCGGATGGAAGAAATCGTGCCTCGGGTTAAAGATTTTATTATTCAGGAGCTTGGGCATTTCCAAGACAAAAAATGGGACGCGAAGCTTATGGTGCTCGATTACCACGGACAGATTATTGATTTGGATGGCGCCGAGAACATGAAAATTTACGATGAGGTAAATAATATCTGGGTGCCTTGCCCGGCTAACTTAAAAAGCTCGCGGATATTAAAAGTTTTTGGCCTGGATATTCCGGTTGTTAATCCGCGTGATCTTGCCGATTATAAAAAGCTATTGATCGCCGAAGGTCATGAGCACCACGTCGGAGATGTAGAGGCAGTGGAAAAATATTTATCAATAAATTGAAATATGGAGGAGCTGAAAACAGAGGTAGAAAAAATAAAAGACAGAAACGCGAGGGTTGAGGCGGACAAAGCCTGGGAGACAAGCTGGACCCGCCGTATGCTTGTTGCCTTCCTGACCTATCTGGTTATCGTGATATTTTTTCTAACGGTTAAGGTGCCGAGGCCTTTTATAAACGCAATTGTTCCGACTTTAGGCTTCGTGCTTTCCACTTTATCCATATCGTATGTAAAAAAACTTTGGCTGAAAAAGTATTATAAAAATTCATAAAATAAAAATGGACGCGATAAAACTTATAAAACCCGATTTAAAAAAAGGCTTGCCGCTAATGGAAGCGCTAAATTTAAGGCGTACCATCCGGGATTTAAAGCCCGATGAATTGTCTTTGGAGCATTTGTCTGAAATCCTTTGGGCGGCTAACGGAGTAAACAGGGAAGACGGCAAACGCACCGCTCCGTCGGCCTGCAATAAGCAAATGACCGAAGTGTACGCTATATTGCCGGACGGTATTTATTTTTACGATGCTCCGGCGCATGAATTAAAACCGGTTGCCAAAGGGGATTTTAGGAAATTAACCGCCGTCCATGAATTCGCTTTTAGCGCTCCACTAAATTTAATTTTTGCCGCTGATTTTGATAAGATGGAAAAGATGCCCCGCCAGGAGCCGGAAGAAAATAAAATATCGTACGCCCGCGTTGAAGCCGGGCACCAGTCAGAAAACGTTCATTTGTATTGCGCTTCCGAAGGGTTGGGCGCGGCTGTCAGGATCATAATTCCGAGGGAAGAACTCGCGAAAGTTATGGGTTTAAAGCCAAACCAAAAAATTATTTTAGCCCAGACAATCGGCTATCCTAAATTATCGGATGTTCAACCAAAATAAATATGGAAGGTAGACATAAGCGCCTTTGTTTAAATATTAATGCTCTGAAAAAATGCTGTCCCGGCGTTGGGATTGGGATTTTCAGGATGCCTTTGGATGAAGCAATTGATATTTTTAACACCGCCGGAATCCCGATGCAGTTTAAGCCGAAATCAATTTCTGACATGAAAAAAATAAACGCCGGGATAAAATATTTCGGCTCTCCAGCCACTCTTCATTTGCCGAATTTAAGGTATGAGGAAAACGGTTTGATGCAAAGAAAAGATGAGCTGATTAGAATCGTTAAAGAAAAAACTCCTTCCAATATAAGACTGGTAACCGTGCATCTGGGATGGAAAGACGCCGATCTGGTTTTGGATAAAAAAGGCAATTGGAAAAATACCGAAGAGGGCAAAAACGTAAAGAATGACCTCTTTGAATTGTTCATAGCCGGCATCAAGTCTGGCAAAACCATAACCATTGAAAACTTGCATTACAAGCCATACAAGCATTTTTTTCGGGAACTTTTGAGCTCGCGGCCGGAGCATCTAATAAAAACCAGGAATATGATCGCGAAAAACGCCGCCCGGTCAACCGGTTGGCCGCTAAAAAAGATATTGAGGCAGACCGGATTTACCCTTGACGTCGGGCATGCGTCCGCCAACGCCCATCTCAATAAAAAATACCCTCTTTCCGCCTGGCTAAAAACCCTAGGCGCGGACATAAAAATTATCCATCTCCACGACATGCAAATACAAATCCAAAACGGCATGAAAGTCGAACAAGCGCACATTCCGATGGGGAGCGGAGTGGTTGACTGGAAAAATTTCTTTAAATTGAAAAAAAAGCATTGCCCGGACGCGCCGATGATAATCGAGCTTCCGGAAGAGGACGCGATAAAATCAATTGAATTTCTAAGAAAATAATAATTATGAGAACGGCGCGTGAAAAAATTGATGATTTTCAGCCAAGACAGCGAAACAACGACAAAAAGGAAATAGCCGAATTATCGGCAGTCTTGTCGGGACAATCAAAAAAAGCCTTATCAAACGATTCGTTAATTGCCTTGGCGCCCCAGCGGATTTTTGAAATTGCCGCCGATAAAAAAAATGTCCGGGTGCTTCAAATGCCCAGTGAGCCCGGCTGTATTTCTGTTATGGTCGTGGAAAGGGACTTTCCCGAAGAGCTGACCAATTTTAAAGCCTGGAACGCGTGGCAAAAGGATATTAAAACTGCCTTGGAAAATAAAAAATCTCTCCCCAGGGCGCCAGAAGGAGTCGATCGTCTGCATGCTAAGTTCAGTTCCAAGATTAACAGAGGAGATCTTCAATTAGATGACAGAATTTTTATGGCTTGTGATTTTCTCATCCATCCGGGCAATAAAGAAGCGGCGCGCATTGAAGACTTTGACGGAGAAACGCACCAAGGCATAGGCCAGGACTTTTATTTAAACACTCTTCCGGATCTGGCCAGAAAACTCGGGTTAAGATACATTGTTGGGAGGAATAATGAAATGAACCTGTCGTTTTTTAAAGAGGCGCTAAAAAGATATACCCTGGACGACGTAAAACCTGAATTTTATGATCAATTATTCCCCGAGAACGCCGGCGATCCTTATTTTACCATCCAATTTTTATACGACGAAGATGTTCGCAAGTATATTAAAGAGGCAAGTATAAAAAATTAGTTCTAAAGAAGATTTTTTTATGAGCGACTTCCAATCTCTGGAAAATGAAATTGAACACCCTGGTTCCGACGCTAGGATTTATCCTTTCCACTTTGTCCGTTTCCTATATAAAAAAGCTATTGGGTTAAAAAAATATAATAAAAAATAAAATCTTATGCAAATTGATTTGAAAGGAAAAAATATTCTCGTAACCGGCGCCAGTCGGGGAATAGGGAAGGCTATTGCCGAAACGATTGGAGGAGCGGGCGCCAAAGTCGCGGTCCATTTTTACAGCGCGGAAAAAGAGGCTTCTTTGGTAGCCCGGTCAATCGGAAACGGCGCAAAAACTTTCCAGGCCGGGCTCGAATCTCCCGCCGAATGCGAAAAACTTTTCGAAAACGTTATAAAAGATTTTGGCTCGCTTGACGTTTTAGTAAATAACGCCGGCGCGATGATTATGGCCGGGCTGGATGACAAAGACTGGGTGGAAAAATGGGACCGAACCATGGCGATTAATTTAAGATCTGCCGGCATCCTTTCACGGCTGGCGGTTTTACATTTCAAAAAAAAGGGCGGGGGAAGAATAATCAATATCGCTTCCCGGGCGGCCTTCCGCGGAGATACGCCTGAATTTCTCGCATACGCCGCCTCCAAAGGCGGAATGGTGGCCTTAAGCCGCTCAATTGCCCGAGATTTCGGAAAAGACGGCATTAAATCATTTATAATAGCTCCGGGCTGGGTCCGGACCGAAGCGACCCGGGAATCGATTGAAGAGTATGGCGAAGACCAGATTCTTGGCGGAATCGCCTTAGACCGGCTTACCGAACCAAAAGACATCGCTCCGCTGGCAGCTTTTTTAGCGAGCGGACTGGCTGACCACGCGACCGGCGGCACTTTTGACGTAAACGCGGCCAGTTATGTCCATTAGCATCTCGGGGAATCTAAATGACCAGCCTAAGAATAAATTTAGACAATATGGGATACAAAAGGCATCAAATTAAATCGCACGAAAAAGCTTGCATATTTCTGGAAAAAATTGTTAAAGAGGCGTTTCAATATATTGAAAAAAATAAAAACTGTACCGAATACGAAGTGCAAAGATTTATTTTAGAAAGATTTAACCATTATAATCTAAAAACTGACAAAAGCCGGACGCCGATAGTAGCGTTCGGAAAGAGCACGTCCAATGTTCATTATTATCCTGCCAAGCGATCTTCAAGGCGCCTCCAACCCAACTCGCTTATCATGATCGACATTTGGGCCCGCCTTGAAAAAAAGGGCTCGATTTTTTCCGATATCACCTGGATGGCTTATTATGGGAAAAAAGCGCCCGAAGAAATTATGAAAGTTTATAATCTGGTGATTGGAGCCAGGGACATGGCGATAAAGCATATCGCGGCCAGCCTTAGGAAAGGGAAGCTGCCGACCGGCAGGCAAGCCGACTTGGCCGCCAGAGACACCATTAAGCAGGCGGGCCATGGCAAGCGATTCATCCACACCACCGGCCACAGCCTCGGCTTAAACCATCCGCACGGAAGCTATAAAGGCCTAAGAACCGACAATCATCGGCCGCTTAAACCAGACATCCCCTATACTATCGAACCGGGGGTTTATCTTAAAAATCGGTTCGGCGTCCGAAGTGAAATTAATTTTTACATTTCCTCCGGCTTGAAGCTGAAAATTACGACAAAAATGCAGAAAAAAATGGTTTTACTTGCTTAAAATTCTATGCTATAATTCTATAAAATATTTATATTTCACTTATTTACAAATCAAGCCGGGTAAAAAACTTTCGTTACTTTGGCTAAAATAAAAATATAAGCTTATGCCTTCTAAAAAGGGAAACATTAATGTAGCTATTAACGGCTTTGGCCGGATCGGCCGGGCAGTCTTTAAGGCCATTCTAAAACGGCATCCGCATATTAACATCGTTGCCATCAATAATTTAACCGATCCGAAGACTACCGCCCATCTTTTTCGCTATGACAGCTGTTACGGGGTATACTGTAAAGATGTAAGCTATACCGAAAATAGCCTGATAGTCGACAAAAAGGAATATCCGCTAATCTCCGAGAGGGAGCCGTCCAACCTCCCCTGGGAAAAATTAAAAGTCGATATAGTTATCGAATCGACCGGCATATTCCGCGACATGGCCGGCGCCGGAGGGCATTTGAAAGCCGGGGCCAAAAAAGTGATAATTTCCGCGCCGGCTAAAGATGATGCGATAAAAAATATCGTACTGGGCGTAAACGAAGAGGAGCTTAATAAGGAAGATGAGATAATTTCCATGGCCTCCTGCACTACCAATTGCCTGGCGCCATGCACTAATGTAATTAAAAATAATTTCGGCATAGTTAAAGCGATCATGACTACCATCCACGCCTATACTTCGGACCAGAATTTAATCGATAACCCCCATAAAGACCTAAGAAGAGCCCGTTCGGCCGCCATAAACATGATTCCGACTACAACCGGAGCGGCCCGGGCCGTAGCCAAAGCTATTCCGGAATTAAAAGGCAAGTTTGACGGTATGGCTATCCGCGTCCCTACTCCGGTAGTCTCAATTTCAGACATGGTTTTTATAACTTCCAAAAAAGTAACCGAGGAAGAAGTAAATAATGCCTTTAAAAAAGCTGTTAAGGAAAATAAATACAAAAACATAATTGACGTAACCAGCGATCCGGTCGTTTCAAGCGATATGCTTGAAAACCCTCATAGCGCCATAGTCGATTTGGCGCTCACCAAGGTGGTAGACGGCGATATGCTAAAAGTCGTCGCCTGGTACGATAACGAATGGGGATATTCTTGCCGTATGGCCGACTTGTGCGACTATATTTCTAAAAAAGGCCTGGTTTAATTACCGGCAAACCTACTCCGATATTATCGGCTTTTGGCATTAACTGCCTCTTTCTCCTACTCATTTAAACTATGGAAAAAAATATTCTGCAGAAGATAAAAAAAGCCGGGCTTATAGGCCGGGGAGGGGCTTGTTTTCCGGTCTGGGAAAAATGGTCGGCCGTTTATAATGAACTCTTAAAAAAGCCGGTCAAGGAGAGAAAATGCTATGTAATCTGCAATGCTTCCGAAGGCGAGCCGGACGTAAAAAAAGACCGGCATATTTTAAAAAAATTTCCCGAAACCGTCCTTAAAGGAATGATGGCGGCCGTTGATTTTTTAGGCGCCAGGCAGGGATATATATATCTAAATTCCCAATACTACCGGGAGATAGCGCCGCGGCTTGAAAAAATTATCGGAGATTATGCAATTGAAGTCTTGGAAAAGCCGCATAAGGCGGGCTACATTGGAGGCGAAGAATCGGCAATTCTAAACGCCATTGAAGGCAAGAAAATTGAGCCCCGGCTAAAGCCGCCTTTCCCTTTCAGTAAAGGCTTGTTCGGCCAGCCCACGCTTACCAACAACGTAGAAACATTTTATAACGTCGGGCGGCTCCTCCTTGCTAGCTACGAACCAAACCGCTTTATAACCATAACCGAACACTTTCCCAAATCTTACCTGGGGACAGTCATCCGCCTAAAAAATTTCGTAAAAAAGGAGGTCTTTTTATTTCCCGAAGACTGGAGCGTAAAAAAAATTTTGAAGGCTTCCGGGCGCTGGCCCTTGTACAAATTTTTTGTACAAGTAGGAGGAGGGGCGAGCGGCATAATCTTAAACTCAAACCAGTTAAATAGTCCGGTCCAGGGCTCGGGGTCAATTTCCATCTTTAGCCTGGAGAGGCATGATCCGATTGAGCTTATAAGGGGCTGGGCGAATTTTTTTCAAATGGAATCCTGCGGCAAATGCACCCCTTGCCGGGAAGGAACTTACCGCTTAAAACTTGAGCTCCAAAACGAAAATCCGAACTGGGAGATTGCGAGGGAACTTTTGGATAATTTATCCGAAGCCTCTTTTTGCGGACTCGGCTGCGCGGCGCCGATTGCTATTACCGGATATTTTAAAAATGTTTTTCCTCTGATTTCCGGCAAAGACAGCGGCTTTTCCGGGGAACAGGTTAAAGCCGTTTGCGAGTGCTTTTCCGAATAATCATTTATAATAACATAGTATAACTCGCTCTTCCGCACGCTGCCAGCGTGCGGACTCACTCATGCCGATTATGAATAAACTGGTAAATATTAAAATAAACGGGAAAAAGATCAAATGTTCGCCGGATATTACTATCTGGCAGGTGGCGCGCGACAACGGAATAGAAATTCCCGGCCTTTGCGGCCACCCGGATTTCCCGCCTAAAGCCAATTGCCGGGTTTGCGTGGTTGAGATAAAAGGCCGGCAAAAACTGGCTACTTCCTGTTCAATAAAACCCGAAGAAGGCATGTCGATAACGACTGACAGCCCGCGGGTTAAAAAGGCGCGCAATTTTAATCTTGAGCTTATCTTTGCCGAGCATATAGAAAAATGCCCGACTTGCATCCGGAATACTAACTGCCGCCTTCTAAACTACGCTGAAAAATATAAAATTGAAATTGCCCGCTTTTCCGACCGGAAAGGGAAGAGAAAAACCTATAAATTCGCCAACGCGGTGGAAATTGACGGCTCCCAGTGCGTTGACTGCCGGAACTGCGTTGACGCCTGCTCCCTCTTGCAAAAAATTAACTACTTGGAGATCCAGGGAAAAGGAATTAACCAGGAAATCGTACCGGCCAAAAATACTTATATCGATTGCATATATTGCGGCCAATGTGCCCTGCACTGTCCGGTAGCTTCCGCCCAAGAACAAACCAGCTGGGAAGAAATCGATAAGCTTTTAGCTAACCGGGGAGATAAAATTTTAGTGGCCATGTTTGCCCCCTCCATAAGGGTAAGCATCGGGGAAGAATTCGGCTTGCCGCACGGCAAAGTAGTTACCGGCCAGTTAGTATCAGCCTTAAAAAATCTCGGATTTGATTACGTATTTGACGTAATCTTCGGAGCGGATATGACGACAGTTGTTGAAGCCGCGGAACTTATAGAGCGGATAAACGGTAAAAAAAATCTGCCGATGATTACTTCCTGCTGTCCTGGCTGGGTGAAGTATGCCGAGTTTTATCATCCGGAAATATTGCCTAACTTAACAACCGCCCGTTCCCCGCATGTCCATTTAGCCGGAGCCATAAAAACTTTTTGGGCCCAAAACCAAAAAATTGACCCGAAAAAAATCGTTACCGTATCGATAATGCCCTGTACGGCCAAAAAATTCGAGTCGCGCCGGGTGGAGTTAAAAATTAACGGGCTGGCTCCGGTTGATTACGTCCTTACCACCCGCGAATTCGCCTGGCTTTTAAAAAGGAAGAAAATTGAACTGGGAAAATTAAAACCGTCCGAAGTTTCAACTCCGGCATCTGGAGGCGATTCAGCCGGCTCCATATACGGAGCTTCCGGAGGAGTTATGGAATCAGCCTTGCGAACGGCCGCATCGCTTATCTGCAAAGGAAATAAAATCTGCGATAATAGATTAGACTTTAAAGAAGCCCGGGGCATGGCCGGAATAAAGGAAGCCAAAGTGAAAATCGGTAATAAGAACCTGCGCATCGCGGTGGTAAACGGCATCGGAAATATTGACCCGATCATAAAAAGACTAAATAATTATGACTATATAGAGGTTATGGCCTGTCCGGGAGGGTGTATTGGCGGCGGCGGCCAGCCTATCCCAACCACGCCGGAAATAAGGAAAAAGCGCGCTGACGCGCTATATGGCATCGATAAAAATGCCCCCCTGCGAAAAGCCCATGAAAATAAAGGGGTTTTAGAAATTTTAAAATGGCTAAAAACCCAGGGAAAATTAAATTCCCAGGTTTTATATACCAAGTATATTAAACGTTCATAAGCATATGATTAACGAATATTTGGGAACATTAAACATTTTGGTGTCAGAGAGGGAAGTGAACGCGCCGGAAATAAATAATGTTATTACTAAGTTCGGCCATCTGGTACGCGCCCGTCTCGGCATCCATCTTTCGCCTAAGTGCGTGAAAGGCTGTTCGGGATTAATTACCCTTGTCGTCCAGGGTGAAAAAAAGGAACTCGAAAAATTCGCAAAAGAAGCGGCTAAACATAAATACGCGGTCGCGAAACTTTGTTATATATCAAAGGTTAAATAGTAAATTTTATTTTATGGACTATTTAAAAGAAAAAACTTTAGAATTAGTAAATGTTCACGCGGCGATACAGTTTTTAGTCTTGGGAAGCATTGCCACTTTCTTGCCGTTTTTTATCCATGTCCAATTTTTAACCGGACCGATCGTTAACGCCATATTGATAATTGCCCTTTTTCTCTGTGGCATCCGGAGCGCTATCACGCTGGCATTAATCCCGAGCCTCATGGCCTTGGCGGGCGGACTATTGCCGGCAGTCTTAGCTCCGGTCGTGCCATTCATAATGATTAGTAATTGCATTCTTATTTTCACCATAGAATTCTTGTACAAAAAATTTGAACAGGCTAAATCAGGATTCTGGATTGGCCTCGCGGCCGGCGCCGCGCTAAAATGGGTTTTTCTAATCCTGTCCACTGGATTTATTTCCAAGCTTTTACTTAAGCAGGAGCTGGCTGTTAAGGTTGTCCAGATGATGAGCTGGCCGCAACTCGCGACAGCCATAGCCGGAGGAGTAATCGCTTTCGGCATACTAAAACCTTTAAAATCCATAAAGTAATCAAATAGAACGCGGCTCACGCTGAAAAACTACCTATCAGGAAAAACATACAATCCTTAATGTTTAGGCCGGCTTTGCTATAAGACATTATACTGCGCCTAAATCCGCTTAGATTCGGCGCTTTTTTGACTTCGCATAATTAATCTTGTATAATTAATGCATGAAAATTCCTAAATACATCAGGGAAATTTTAGATGTTTTGGAAAAAGCAGGCTTTGAAGGCTATATTGTCGGCGGATGCGTGCGAGATTTGATAATGGAAAAAGCGCCAAAAGATTTTGACGTTACCACCAACGCCCGGCCCGAGCAAATCCAAAAAATTTTTTCCGGCGGAAAATATGAAAATTCATTCGGAACGGTTTTATTGCCGATTAGAGACGGGGAAGAGGTAATTGACGTAGTCGAAATTACGACTTACAGAAGCGAACAAGGCTATTCGGACCGGCGCCATCCGGACCAAGTGGTTTTCGAAGAAAAATTGGACAAAGATCTGGAGCGCCGGGATTTTACGATTAATGCCATGGCTATGTCCCTCAAAGGCAAAAAAACGGAAATTATCGACCTCTTCGGCGGAAAAAAAGATATCGAAAAAAAGATTATCCGGGCCGTAGGGGAGCCGGCAGACCGTTTTAAGGAGGATGCTTTGCGAATGATGCGGGCGATCCGGTTTTCTTCGGAGTTAGGATTCGAGATTGAGCCTAAAACCGAAAGGGCGATAGTCAGACTGGCAGGCGGGGTAAAATTTATTTCTAAAGAAAGAATCCGCGATGAGCTGATTAAAATCTTAGCGTCTGACGAGCCTTACGAAGGAATAATAAAACTCCATGAAATGAAATTATTGCAATATATAATTCCCGAGCTGGAAAGGGGAGTCGGGGTCAAGCAGGACCGGCACCACATTTATACGGTATTCAAGCATTCGGTATTAGCCCTGAAATTTTGCCCGGGAAAAGACTGGCGGGTACGGCTGGCCGCGCTCCTGCACGACATAGCCAAGCCGCAAACCAAAGACATGAGCAAAGGCTATTCCACTTTCTATAACCACGATATTCTAGGCGCGAAAATCGCCAAAAAAATAATGGAGCGGCTTAAATTTTCCAATGCCGAAATGGAAAAAGTTACCCTCTTGGTTCGCAACCACATGTTTTATTATAATGTCGGGGAAGTAACCGAAGCCTCGGTCCGGCGCCTCGTAAAAAAAGTCGGAGCGGATAACCTAAAAGATCTAATCGATTTGCGCATCGCTGACCGCCTAGGTTCAGGCGTTCCCAAAGCCAAACCCTATAAACTGCGGCACCTTGAATACATGATGGAAAAAGTGAAAAAAGATCCGATTTCCGCGAAGATGCTAAAAATCGGCGGCAATGATATAATGGAGTTATTGGCAATTGAGCCCGGACCGAAAATCGGGGCGATTTTGGAAGTCCTTTTGGCTGAAGTGATAGAAGATCCTAAACAGAATAAAAAAGACATCCTGCTAATAAGGGCGGCCGAATTAAACAAGCTGGATTTAGGCCAATTAAGGGACCGGGCTAAAGAAAAAATTGAAGAAAAAAAAGAGGAGGAAGATAAAGAACTAAAAAGCGAATTTTGGGTAAAATAACAAATATTTATGAAAAAATTCTTAATCCCAATAGTCATTTCCGCCCTTGCCTTAACCGGCTGCCGTGGCGAAAAAAATTCGTTAATTGACGAAAAAAACGCAGAAGAAGGCATTAACAGTTTCGACAGCTCGGACGTAAATGGTAAGATTAAAGCCATCCGCAACGGATTAACGCCAAAAGTGGCGCCTACCGGCAAGAGCCCTGATGGACAGGGCCTGGCAGGAGAAAACGCGCCAGCGGACGAACAAGCCAATACGGGCGGGAAAATCCAGTTAGAAAATTTAACTTCCGTTTACAGCCAAGCGGATATAAAAACCAACTTCGGCGATATCACGGTAAAATTTTATAGCCAGGAATCGCCGGTTACGGTGAATGTATTTCTGAATTTAGCCAAAAAGAACTTTTACGACGGCACAAAATTCCACCGGGTGATTAAGGATTTTATGATTCAGGGGGGCGATCCGTTATCCAAGGATGATGATCCAACAAACGATGGCCAGGGCGGTCCCGGTTTCCAGTTTCAGGATGAGATCAATCCCCATAAGCTCGTCCAAGGCAGCCTGGCTATGGCCAATTCCGGCCCCAATACCAATGGTTCGCAATTTTTTATCGTAACCGCGTCTTCCACCCCCTGGCTTGACGGCAAGCATACGAACTTCGGTTATGTCGTTGACGGCCTTGACACGGTTTTAAAAATAGGGGATTTAGAGACTAGAAGCGACCGGCCGCTGGAAGATGTTATAATCGAAAAAATCGAACTAAAATAATAATTCGCCTGTCCCGGCCGGCCATTTTGCGCCAGAAGGGCAAAAAGATTATGAAATCATCTTTGAAAATTGCCTTAAAGTATTACTTAAAAATTGTCGCCCGGCTGGCATTAATCATCCATCGCCCGACGATAATCGCCATTGCCGGCAGTACCAATAAAACAATTATTAAAAGCCAAATTACTTCGGAGTTAAGCAAAGAAAGGGAAGTCCGCTCCAACGCACGGGGATTTAATACTGAAATCGGCTTGCCGGTAGCCATCCTTTCCCTGCCTTCGGGGTACGGATCTTACAAGGCTTGGTTCTCCGTAATTTTGAGGGCTCCCCTGGCGATTTTTGACGCCCGCTTTCCCAAAGTGCTGGTTTTAGAGCTCGGCGTCTCAAAGCCTGGAGACATGAAGTATCTTTTATCGATTATCCGGCCGCATATCGCCATTATTTCCGATATCACCCAAAGATATATCGGAAGCTTTTCTAATATGGGCCAGCTGGTCAAGGAATATGAATATCTTTTGAATCACCTTCGGAAAAACGCCGTTGCCGTCTTAAATTCCGATAATATGAAAATTTTTGAGATTTCTAAAGCGGTAAATTGCAAAAAGATATTTTTCGGCTTTGGAGACGATGCCGATTTCAAGGTAACAGAGTGCGTGGCTAAACTGGAAAAACAGAGTATAAGAGTAAGTGTTGGCGGAGAAATAAAAGGCTACGAGATCAGCCGGCCGGGCAGGCATCAGGTTTATGCCGCACTGGCGGCGAAAATTTCAGAGGAAGCAATTAAAGCTTTTTAGGGTCTGTCGGCGAATGCGCTTTTGAAACGAAAAACTATAATTTATTACTAATTTTAGCTAATGTTAGCCAATTTATGGCCTCAAGCTGGTCGAAATCAAGGGTAAAAAAGCCATATTATCGAAAAGCGTCCGGAAATCCTTTTTTCAACCGTCCGAAAAAAAGAAACAGCCTTTCGGCAAAAGCAAAAATAATTTCTTTTTTAGTATTATTTTTGATGGCGGGATTAATATGGATTTTATTTTTTTCCAAATTATTTTTAATAAACAGCCTTGAAATCCAAGGCCAGCCCGAGGAAATAAAAAAGGCAATTGAGGAAAAAGCCTGGCAGGAGACAAAAAAACGGCGCTTTCTATTTTTTACCGAAGCTAATCTTTTTATCTTTGACAAAAACCGCCTGGCCGACAGCTTAAAAACCGATTATGCTTTTGATCAGCTAATGATAAATAAGAGTTTATTCCATAAGATAAAAATCGAATTCCATCAAAAAGATTTTTCTCTTGTCTGGAAGGAGGGAGACAAGTATTATTTTATTGATGATAAAGGGGTAATTTTAAAAGAAGCCGATCCGCTAAACATAAAAACCGATAATTTTCCGATAATTGAGAACCAGGGAGAGCCGCTGGCTGAAAATAAGAAAATCGGCGACGAATTAAGCCGGCTGGATTATACCCGGAACCTTTTCGCGGCAATAAAAAGCAATAAAGACCAGGAAATAAAAATCGAAAAGTTCGTAATCGACAAAGATGCCCAGACAGTAAAACTCTTAGTCAATTCCGGCCCTCAAATATTATTTAGCATTGAAGCCGGCATGGACGGCCAGCTTACCCGGTTATTCTCTTTAATTAAGGAAAAGCTAAAGGACGAATATCTGAAAAAGAAGTACATTGATTTAAGATTTGGCGAGTTAATCTATTATCAATAGCATAATATACCAGTTAAAACTTTCCGCCGGCGGGCGGAATGATAAACAAGCGTCTGGCAGGGCCGAAAGGAGCGGCTATCTGGCGCGGACTAAATTATATGGAAAGGCTTTTTAAAACATTATTCTATTTGGCGTTAATAATTTTCTGCCTCTTAATCATCGGGGTATTCCTTTTGATAATAAAAATTTCTTTGCTATTTTTGGCTGAAATAAATTTCTTCGGCATCCATTTTACATTAGGCTAAGGGGAAGAGCTTTTCTGGAAGACCCCTGGAAAAGCCGCTTATCACTTCGTTTAACCTACATTATGCGAAGTATTAACATCAATAAACACAGGGGTTATATCGCTTCTCTTTATTGCTTATGCCGCCTAAACCAATAACAAAATATCTAGTTGATTACCTTGAATTCCTTGAGATCGAAAAGGGCCTCTCTTCTAAAACCCAGGAGAATTATTCCCGCTTTTTATCAAGATTTTTTAATTGGCTCAAAGAGGGAGGGATCGGGGAACTACTCCCCTCTCAACTTACCTATGAACACGTCTGGAAGTACCGCGTATACATGTCCAAGTTCGCGGACAAAAAAACCGGAAAAGGATTAAAAAAATCCACCCAAAACTATTATCTAATCGCCCTGCGCGGAATGCTTGAATACTTTATTGAGAAAGATATCCCTTCCCTTCCGCCTTCAAAAATTAAGCTCGCTAAAAATAAAGGCGATAAAGAAATTAAATTTTTAAATCTAGACCAGGTGGAAACCTTGCTTTTAGCCCCGGCGATGGATTCCATACAGGGATTAAGAGACCGCGCCATTTTGGAAACCCTCTTTTCTACCGGCTTGCGGGTGGCCGAACTCGTTCGCTTAAACCGCGACCAGTTTAAAATGAAAAACCTGAAAGGAGACATTGAAATAACCGTAGTGGGAAAGGGCGGCAAGGTAAGAACGGTATATTTTTCCGACAGGGCGGTAGCCAGTCTTAAAAGATATTTGGAAGCCCGCAAGGATTTTGATCCGGCGCTTTTTATTAATTTCAAGCGCGGCGAGAGTAAAACAAACGCTTCCCGCCGATTAACGACAAGAAGCATTGAGGATATCGTAAAAAAATATATATTGATTTCCGGTCTGCCGGTTATGGCTTCCCCCCATACCCTAAGGCATTCGTACGCTACTGATCTATTGACCCAGGGAGTCGATTTAAGGACAGTTCAGGAATTCTTGGGCCACAGGAACATCGCCACTACTCAAATTTACACTCACGTAACCAATAAGCGCTTAAGGGATATCCATAAAAATTTCCACGGCGGAAAAAAAATAAAAGACCGGTAGATAGCGCTCTTAGTTGGTATATGGACCGGCTAAAATGTAATACGAATTAGCGTTGCCGCCACCGTCCAGGCCGGTAAAAGTCGTGCATATTTTAGAGGCATTGCCGCTTATCCGCTCCATAACTTTGGAATAAATTACGGCAATGCGCGCGTATTCTCCCCCGGTGCAATTAACATCGCCGTCATAGTAATAAAAATGGACGGAATTGGCCGGCGTATCGGATGATCCCAGCGGGTCAATCGGGGTCTTTTGCAAATACGGCCTCAAAGAGGCGTCAATCGTACCGCCGATCCCGATAATGCCGGTCTGGGCGGACGGAGGATATTGGCGGTTGTCGTTAAAATACATTTCCATAGCATTTTTCAGTTGCTTTAGGTCTGACAGCCTGGTTGTATCGCGCGCTTTTTCTCGCGCGTTTTTTAAATTCACTACTCCTAACGTGGAAAGGAACCCGATAATGGAAATAACCACCAAAAGTTCAATCAGGGTGAATCCCAGGCTATTAAATTTCATTTGGCTCATAAACAAGGTGGGCGAGCCCTGCGTTCTGCCCCGTATTTCGCGGAACGGAGCGGGCCAAGCGATTAATATATACTTAGAGATATAAATTTTATTAAGGCAAATATTCTAAAGGATTAACCGGTATGCCGTTTAAGCGGACTTCAAAATGGAGATGCGGCCCGGTAGTAAGCGGTCCGGCGCCGGGCGTTCCCGGCATTCCGCCAGAAAGACCGATAACCTGGCCTTGCGTTACGTATTCGTCTTCCTCAACATAAATTTTTGAAACATGCCCGTAAACCGTTGCCAGACCGTCGCCATGGATAAGCATAATATAGCTATAAGCTTTACCGCCGTTTTTAGCCCGGGCAACATAGCCGGATGAAGCGGCTTTGATCGGAGTCCCCTGCCCAGCCCGGATATCAACTGCCGGATGCTCAAAAACAAACCTGAAAGGATAATCCGGATCGTGGAATGTGGCGGTGACTACGTTGCGCGCTACCGGCCAGATCATGCCCGAGTCGTTATATTCCAGTTTTTTCGGGTCAAGCCGGGTGAGCCTTTCTCTTACGGTTTTTTCCAAATTGCTGATATCCGCCGCGGCGGCCGCCTGCTCTCTCTTGGCCTGGCTCAAAAGAGACTGGTACTGGGATTCCG
The DNA here is from genome assembly GCA_041661505.1 of Patescibacteria group bacterium. Taxonomy (NCBI): domain Bacteria; species Patescibacteria group bacterium. The sequence goes on from JBAZUF010000001.1 coordinate 91,417, forward strand.
ACTGGCGGGTTTCTTCCAATAAATAATTCTTGTTATCATACTCGACCGCCAAATTTTGTTTTTTCTCTTCCAGCCCGGCCTTAAATTTCGCCAGTTCTGCCGCCTTGGCGTCGAGCTCAATCTTTATTTTATCCAGTTCAGCCTTTCTATCCTTGACTTCGCCCAAGGCTTCCTGAATTTCCGAATTTACGTCTTCCAAATATTTTAACTGGTTTAAAAATTCCGAAAAAGAATCATTAAGCAAAAGCGCTTCCAGAGAGCTTACGTCATCCTGCTTATAAACCAGCCTCAAAACTTTTCCGATATATTCTTTCCGGGTTTGGATTTCATCCTCTTTTTCTTTTATTTCCAGCTGGGTTTTTTGGATTTCCAGCTGGGTCCGGTCAATTTCAACCTCGGTCTCGGCAATATCCAGCTCGGCTTTTTTTGCCCGGTTATCGATAATTGATAACTGGCTCCCCAAGCTCGCCTGCTCGGACTGTTTTTCCCGAATCGCCTGGCTGTAGGCGGTTTGCTGGTCCTGGATCTCCTTCAATCTTTTTTTTCTTTCTTCAATTTGCGAATTCAGATTCCGCACTTCTTCATTGGCTTGCGGTGAGCTTCCGGTGTCCGCCGCCATTCCGATCGCTTTAATTAAGAAAAACGAAGAAACTGACAGGCAGACAAAAAGAAATAAAATAATAATTTTTAGCTTTTTAGGCATGGGCATATATTCTATTATACCAAAAAGCCGGACAATGGGCAAAGCCCGGGTTGTCCGGCTAATATACTGCCAGTTTTCCAAAAACGGCTAGTTTGAGGCCCTTTTTTCAATCTTTTCTTTCACTTCCCTAATCAGCTCGTCCTTACTCATCTGCTTCAAGTCTTTTTGCCCACGGAGGCGCACGGCTAATTGGCCGCCGCCCATTTCTTTATCGCCGATTACTATTACGTAAGGTATTTTTTCTCCCGAAGCTTTGCGGATTTTGTTGCCTAGAGTTTCGTCCCCAGTGTCGGCTTCAGCCCGAATTCCGGCCATTACCAGCTCTTTAGCAAAATCTTCGCTAAAGTTAGCGTGTTTTTCCCCAACAGACAGTATTTTAACCTGAACCGGTGAAAGCCAAACCGGGAACGCTCCGGCGTAATATTCAATTAAATATGAGAAGAAGCGCTCAAATGACCCGATCAGAGCCCGATGGATCATAAACGGCTGCTTCTTTTTTCCGTTTTCATCTATATAAGACAGTTCAAACCTTTCCGGCAGATTGAAGTCCACCTGGATGGTTGAAATTGAATCTTCTTTGCCGTAAACGTTAACTGCCTGGACATCCAGCTTCGGACCGTAAAAAGCCGCTTCGCCTTTGGCTTCGTAAAATGGCACGTCATTTTTTTCGAGCACTTTGCGCAAAGTTTCCTCGGCCTTTTTCCAGCTTTCCTTGTCGCCCACGTATTTTGATTTTTCCGCGTCGGAAAGCGAGAGCCGGTATTTATAATTGGTAAACCCTAAATCTTTATAAAAATTGTCCATCATTTTCATTACTTCCATAAACTGGTCTTCAAGCTGTTCCGGCGTACAGAAGATATGGGCGTCGTTTTGAGTAAAGCCGCGGACGCGCTGGAGGCCGTGCACCTCGCCGGATTTTTCATAACGGTAAACCGTGCCCAGCTCGCCGATCTTCATCGGCAGTTCCCGGTAGCTATGCGGCTTCATTTTATAAACCATAATGCCGGCCGGGCAATTCATCGGCTTTAAGACATAAGTTTCTTTGACTTTGGCTTTTTTGCCTTCCTGGGCGTCTTTCAAATTTTGGCCGACTTCAAAAGCCGGATACATGCTTTCGTTATAAAAACCCCAGTGGCCGGAAGTTTCAAAAAGCTCTTTCCGGTTGATGTGCGGAGTCTGGATATGGACGTAGCCGTAGCTGCGCTCCATTTTAATCATATAATCTTCAAGCGCGCGGCGGATAACATATCCTTTGGGGAGCCAAACCGGGAGTCCCGGCCCAATCTCATTAAAACTGGCAAAAAGCTCAAGTTCTTTTCCCAGCTTTATATGATTGCGCTTTTCCGCTTCTTCCATCCGTTTTAAATATTCTTCCAGCTCTTTTTTAGTTTCAAAAGCCACGCCGTAAATCCGCTGAATCATTTTATTTTTCTCGTCGCCCTTCCAATAAGCGCCGGCGAGCTTAGTCAATTTAAAGCCTTCCGGATTTATTTTCCCGGTCGAAGCGATGTGCGGACCCTTGCACATGTTAATAAAATCTCCCTGTTCAAAAAATGTTATCACGCTCTCCCCCTCCCTTTCTAAATCCCGCGCCAGTTCAGCCGTATAAATATATTTTTTCTTTTCCAAAAACTCAATCCCCTTTTTAACAGGCATTTCTGATTTTTTTATTACTAAATCCTCCTTTATTATCTTCCGCATCTCTTCTTCGATTTTCGCCAAATCAACTTCTGACACCTGGTGTTTTGCGTCAAAATCATGGTAAAAGCCGTTTTCAATTGACGGCCCGACGCCGGGAATCGCTTTATACATTTTTTCCAAAGCCTGCATCATTACGTGGGACAGCGAGTGCCTTAAAGCTTCGATATTTTTTTCATCTTTTGCCATATGTTTTCCGGTTCAGCCTGATGAAGCATCCCATCCGGCTGATATTAAATTAGACTTAAGTTATAAAATTATATAAACACAAAAACCTCGTCCTAATGCAGCCAAAACATGGTTGCACTGGGACGAGGTTTAACCCGCGGCTCCGGCCTTTAGCCGAAGTCCCTATGCTTAGGGATTCCACCCAGTTTTTCCGCCGATATGCCGGCGGAACTCTTAATTTATGCGGCTTAGTCCCGATTATTCTGGATACCGCGAGGCCCATAGGCTTTGCGGCAGCCGGCTTGGTAAACCGGCCAATCGCCTCTTTGTTTAATTTGTAAAATAATCTTAATAAAAATCCGCTTTTCTGTCAACCGCTATTTCATTACCTCTATTTCTATCCGGTCCAGCATCGCCGGAACCCGCTTAACGAACGAAGGGGAAAATTTGATTTCATAATCAGCGATCCCCTCTTTACTTTTAAGATATTCCTCAAGCTGCGCTTTGGAAAGCCCGGCCAAATCTTTTGGGTCAAGAATTTTCGATAAATCTTTAACCGCCACCTTGCCGCTGAATTCGGCTTTTACTTCTGCCCGGCCGGCGGCGGCGTCAATATTAACCAATTCGTATTTAAACCCATCCCCGTTAAAACTCACTAACTCTTTTCCGGCCGGTATAGTAAGGCTGAACCGATCCTTTACCAGACTGGCTGACTCGCTCTCCATAAAGCCGGCCATTTCCGCGGCCGTCTCTAACTTCACGGTAAAACTATCTTTCTCCTCATTAGCCATAGCGTCAATTTCTTTTTTTATGGCATTGTCGTCAATCTTTAAAAGTATTTGGTCATATTGGGGATATTTAGCTCTGGCTTCAGCTAACGCCTTAGCGGCAAGAGACTCTTTAACTTTATTGATCCCGTTTTGGATGTCTTCCTCCTTAACAAATTTTTTCGAATTTTTCTTATAACTCATGGGTTCTTTAGACTCGGCGTATATTTTATCCTGCAGTCCGGCCCAAAGCCCCGGGATAGTAAATTTCGACGGGCCAATCACCATCGTAGAATCGGATTTATCGGCATAAACATCAACCGCTATATTTCCCCCGGCCGGCACATTAACCGTTTCTTTCGTCCTGAATAACTTTCCATCGGACGAAAGGAGCCTGGTTGAGGCGACCAGCGGCTGATTTTTTATATAGCTGTTATAAACAATTACTTTCCCCTGGACTTCTTCGCTTATAACTTTTTCTCCGGTGGCTTCTATTTTTTCTTCGCCGGCAACATTAAATTCGTCCAACGCTCCCCCAATGGCCGCCCCGCCGTTTCCGGGGTTTGAAGGCTGGCCTCCAACCACCTTAAAAGTTAGGCTGTCGGTTATTTCTTCCTGGCTAGGGACAATGACGATCTTAATTTTCACGAAAGAAAAATAAAACACTACGCCCAGAAGCACCAAAACTAATAAAATAAAACTATAAGCGATTTTTTTATAAAGCCCCAATTTAGGAGGCTGGCCGCTTTTCCTCTCTCCGGCATTCCTTGCAATCACCTCTTTGGCCTTGGCCAAATAATCTTCCGGCTCTTTTTTTTCGTTCCGGTCTTTGGAAAATTCTTTTAGCGCGTCAATCGATCTCCCGCCTTCTTTAGGAAAAATCGGAGCGGATAAACTAATCGGTATGTTAAATGAAGGGGCCCGGGGAACAGGCGACTTTTCGCTTTTCTTCACGCTTTTTTTCGGAGCCGGTTTTTTTCTTGGCCGGGAAGCCGGCTTGGCCGGCAAATTGCTTTTAGATTTTAAAGAAGGCATGTATTTTTATTTCCCGATTAAAATAAGACCCTTAAAATTAATAGAGAAAAAAATATTAATTCTTCCCAATTATAACATCAAAATCAAACCTTGTCTACAAGCTCCAAATTTAATTTTTCCACCCCCTGAATTTGGCCGGAGGCCAGCGCTTCGGCGCTTACCTTAAAGCCGGTTTCGACTATTTTGTCTTTTTGCCCTTCGTTTTTAACCTTTAAAAATACTTTTGAGCTTCCGGGGGCGGAGAGGAATATTTTTTTCAGGGTTTCAAGAAAATTATTGTCAAAATTACCGCCGATGGAAATTAAAACAATTTTTTCCTGGCGCGGCGTTTTTTTTACTCCGCCTTCATTCTTCGCGCTAAAATCGCCGCGGCCGCCCTCCTGGCCGTTTCCGTTAGTATTGCGCCCGTTAAAAGTGAACGAATTGCCGTTGGTCCGGTATTCAGGCTTTAGCCCCCTTAAAATTTCCTTTACTTTTCCCAATTCCAAAATTACGGCTTTATCGCAAAGCAATTTCACGTCCTGGTCTTTTTCCGAAAGTTTCCCCAGGAGGGCGACAGCTTTTCCTTCCTGCCAGATTTCTCCGGAGCTTTTATAAAGCCGGGGGAAGACTAAAGCTTCAAGATTGTCCGTATCATCTTCAATTTTTACGAAGGCCATTGATTCTCCGTTTTTGGTAATGATTTTTTTTACGCTCGCTATAATGCCGGCTAAATTAACCGGCTCATTCCGGGAAGCGCGCTTTACTTCCCGGATGGGGGGAATTAGCGCTCCAGCTTCCTTTTTAAAATCTAAAAACGGATGGTCGGAAATATATAAACCCAAAAATTCTTTTTCCCAGGCCAGTTTTTTTTGCCTTTCGACCGGAGCGGCCGGCTTTAATTTTACTTCTTCAAACTGGTTTAACAGCGGCGCGTCAAAAAATAAACTTACCTGGGCGCTAGACTTAGCCCGGGCAATATCCTTATTAAAGCTTAGCATCGCCTCGATATTCTCTAAAAACATCCCTCTTTCCCCGAATTGGTCCAGACTGCCGGATTTAATAAGGCTCTCAAGCGACTTTTTATTTAAGTCCTTATCGACTACCCGCTTCAATAGGTCGCTTATATTTTTGAAAGGTCCGTTTTCCTTCCTTTCCTTAATTATGGCTTCGCCGATATGGGCGCCGAAATTTTTTATGGCTTTAAGACCGAAGCGGATGGTATTAACCTTTTCATCTTCGCGCGCGATTTGGTTGGTTTGGGTGCCGGACGTTATTACCGTAAAAAAATCAAATGACTGGTTTATGTCCGGCGCTAAAACCTCAATTCCCATTTTCCGGCACTCTTCAATTTCGATGGCTACCCGGTCAATATCGCCCTGATCGGAAATGAGTAGCGCCGCCATGAATTCAGTCGGCCAATGAGCTTTTAAATAGGCGGTCTGATAGCCGATTAAAGCGTAGCAGGCGGCGTGCGAACGGTTAAAGCCATACCCGGCAAAAGGCTCGATAAAAGAAAATATACCCTCGCCCAGCTCTTTGGAAATTCCGTTTTTAACGCATCCGTCAATGAACTTTTCTTTTTGTTCGGCCAAAAGCTCGGCGATCTTTTTTCCCATCGCTTTGCGCAAGACGTCGGCTTCGCCCATAGAAAACCCGGCTAATTGCCGCGCGATTTGCATGACTTGCTCCTGGTAGATCGCCACCCCGTAGGTTTTTTTTAAAATCGGCTCGAGCTTGGGATGCAAGTACTCGACTTTTTTCCTCCCATACTTTCTTTGGATATAATCCGGAATCCATTCCATCGGCCCCGGCCGGTACAAGGCTACCATGGCGACTATATCTTCAAAGTCGTTCGGCTTCAGTTCTTTCATATACCGCTTCATGCCCGAGGATTCGAATTGGAATACGCCGGTTGTTTCTCCGTTCTGGAACAGCCCGAAAGTATCCGGATCGTCCAAAGGAATCTTATCGATGTCGATTTTCAATCCCCGAGTATTTTTTATTATCCGGATTGCCGACTCGATGATAGTCAGGTTCTTAAGCCCCAAAAAATCCATTTTGAGGAGCCCCAAGTCCTCAATTGGATGCAGAGAATATTGGGAGACAATACTCCGGTCAGACGAAGAAGCGTATTGCAGGGGGACGTAATCGGTTAAAGGATTTTTTGTAATTAACACTCCGCAGGCGTGCGTTGATGCGTGGCGGGCGACTCCTTCCAGGCGCATGGCATAGGTTAATATTTTTTTGGCCGCGTCTTCTTTCTCATAAATTTCTTTTAGTTCCGGGACTAAGCCGATGGCTTTTTTCAGTTTAGTAAGCGGGGGGATCATCTTAGCCAGCCGGTCGCAATATTCATAAGGATAATCCAGTACCCGGCCGACGTCCCTTAATGAGGCCCGGGCGGCCATGGTTCCAAAGGTGATGATTTGGGAGACGTGCTCTTTGCCGTACTTTTTTTCGACATACCGAATCACTTCATCCCTCCGAAGATCGGCAAAATCCATATCAATATCCGGCATGCTGATGCGGTCAGGATTTAAAAACCTTTCAAAAAGCAAATCATATTTAAGCGGATCCAAATTGGTAATTCCCATCAAATAGCAAGCAAGCGACCCGGCCGCCGATCCGCGGCCCGGCCCGACTACTATCCCGTTGTCCTTTGCCCAATTTACAAAATCGGCCACAATCAAAAAGTATGACGGCCAGCCCATTTTTTCGATTACCGACAATTCATAATCCAGCCGTTCTTTTATTGCCGGTTCAGCCTGGCTAAACTTTATCTGCCGCCTTTTTTCCAGGCCCTCTTCGCAAAGCTTTCTTATATAACCCATTTCGTTTTGGCCTTCCGGAACTTTAAAATACGGCAGCTGGACGTTTCCCATTTCGATTTCGACATTACATTCTTCGGCGATTTTTAAAGTATTCGATAGGGCTTCGGGGACATCGGAAAAAAACTTTTCCATTTCCCTGGCAGTCTTATAGTAATAATCGCTCCCGGACATCTCCATCCGGTTGGAATCTTCTTTTTTTCTCTTGGTCTGCAGGCACAATAAAACATCCTGAACATCCGCGTCTTCTTCCTTTAAATAATGCAGATCGTTGGTCGCGACCAGCGGCACCCCGAGTTCGCGCGAAAATTCGATTAGCTCCCGATTCACTATTTTCTGCTCCGGCAGGCTGGGATGGTCTTGCAGTTCAAGATAAAAATTCCCCGGGCCAAAAAGCTCTTTATATTCTAAAATTCTCTTCCTGGCTTTAGGAAGGTTTCCGGCGATAATAAGCTTCGGGATTTCTCCCGAAGCGCAGGCCGTGCAGGCAATAAGTCCGTCTTTATATAATGAAAGCACTTCCCAATCGATGCGCGGCTTATAATAATATCCTTCCAGATGGGCGATTGAAGTAAGTTTAAGGAGATTCTTATAGCCGGCATTATTTTTAGCGAGCAAAAGAAGATGGTAATTTCTTTCATCTTCTTTGGTGGCTTTGTCGGTGCGCGATCCGGGAGCTAAATACGCCTCCACGCCGACAATCGGCTTGATTCCCGCCTTCTTGCATTTTTCGTAAAACTCAATAACGCCGTACATCGTACCGTGGTCGGTTATGGCAACGGCCGGCGCGTCGTCTTTTTTTGCCGCGCCAACTAGCTCATCAATTTTTGTGAGGCCGTCTAAAAGCGAATAATGGGTATGGTTATGGAGATGGACAAATTTAGCCATAAATAAAAATAGAATTAAGAATCACGAATCAAGAATAGCCCCTTGATCCTTTATTCTTAATTCCTGATTCTCGTTTTAATCAATCCCGCCGATCTTATCGATTATATCATCTAGCATTTCGTCTCCGTAATAAGTTATAATTATCCTCCCGCCTTTTCCGGTGCGCTGGATTTCCGCCCGGGTGCCGAAATACTTTTGCAAAACCTCTTCCCTTTTTTGGTCTCGCGGGTCGGCCTTAATCCGCGACTCTTTTGATCCGCCGAACTTTGTTTGCACTTCTTTAAAAACATCAACTGTATTAAGGCCTTCTTTCATTATCCTTTCAAATAGTGCCATTTGCTTCGCGGGGCTGTCAAGGCCGGCTAAAGCGATGGCGTGCCGGGAATTCAAATCGCCTTTTGTAATCGCTTCCTGGATTTTCTCCGGCAAGCCGAGGAAACGCAAAGTATTAGAAATCACCGGCCGGGATTTTCCGATTCGGCGCCCTAATTCTTCGTGGGTAATATTAAATTCATCAATCAGCTTGCGGTAAGACAGAGCGAGCTCAATCGGATTTAAGTCTTCCCTTTGGATATTTTCTATCAAGGCCAATTCTAGTTTCTCCTGCTCCCCGGCTTCCCGGACAATGGCCGGCACTTCTTTTAGCCCTAAAGCTCTCGCGGCCCTAAGGCGCCTTTCGCCGGCGATAAGCTCATATTTATTTCCGGCGCGGGTTATTACCAAAGGCTGGATAATTCCGTACTGGGAAATTGATTCCATTAATTCCTGAAGCTGTTTTTCATTAAAATCTTTTCTCGGCTGCTGCGGGTTGACGGAAATTTTCTCCGGCGCCAAATGCAAAACTTTGTCGCGGTCAAAATCGCTTGATACGTCAACAACGGTCTCGCCGGCCGCGGTTGTAACTTTTTTCACTTTTTGGGGAATGAGCGATGAGAGTCCCCTGCCGAGTCCATTGGCCATATGCATTGTTTAAAAAAATTATTTTAATACAGGTCGATTATTTCCCTGGCCAGTTTTTCGTACGCCCGGCCGCCCCTTGATTTGGGGTCATAATGCAATATCGAGCGCCCGTAGCTCGGCGCTTCAGCCAGGCGCACGCTTCTTGGGATTACCGTCCGCAATACCCGGTTGGGAAAATATTGGTACAATTCCTGCATGACCGATCCGGAAAGCCGGTTCCTTCGGTCGAACATGGTAATGAGCGCCCCCAAAATATTCAAATTGGGCTTCAAATTGTTTTGCACCAGGCTGATAGTTTCCAAAAGCTGGCCCAGCCCTTCTAACGCGTAATATTCGCTTTGAATAGGAATTAAAACCTGATCAGCGGCTACTAAGCTATTAATTGTCAAAAGGCCGACCGACGGCGGCCCGTCGATTATTACAAAATCGTATTCATCTTTTACTTCATCCAGTATGTTTTTCAGCCTGAATTCGCGGTCGTGCATGCTAACCAGCTCTACTCCGGCGCCGGCTAAAGCAATTGTCGAAGGCGCGACTTTAAATCCGTCCTGCAAAGTCCTTTTTATCACTTCAAAAATCGGCTTGTTCCCGATTATAGCCTCATAAACGCCGTGCTCCAGATTCCGGTGGTCGATGCCTAAACCCGAAGTAGCGTTAGCTTGCGGGTCAATATCCACTAATAAAACTTCCTTGCCAAAATAGGCCAGGTACGCCCCTAAATTAACGGCCGTCGTAGTTTTTCCCACTCCGCCCTTTTGATTGACAATAGAAATAATCTTGCCCATAGCAAAATTGAAACGTTAGGACTTTTTTCCTTACCATAGTATTATACTTTAATTTATCCGCTTTGACAATTTAGGCTTTTTGAATTATACTAAAAACAGCCTTCGCCGTTGATTAGGGCTTTTTTTGAGCCCAGATTAGCGATTAATCATCCTATCCTGACCCCGACGCTAGAAGCCGATGTGGTGAAACTGGCAAACACGCACGACTCAAAATCGTGTGGCCTCACGGCCTTGTGGGTTCAAGTCCCACCATCGGCACAGATTTAAGATGAGCTTTTTAAGGCTCATGCTAATGGATTTTAGTGTACATTTCATTCTTGAAAGGATTGGGTCATGAGTATTGTCGTGCATCTTTCCGTTGTTTTTTTACAGGCGTCAATGCTGGCCGTAATCGCAGCAACGCTTTTTTGCTCCAAACTCTGCGCCGAAACGGAGGTATTTTTCTTCGGACCACTCATAATTTTCATAATTTCCTGCGGACTTATATTTTTTTGCGCGCGTGACGGAAAAATTATCTTCTTTTCGGAGAGATTCAGCACGTTTTGCTGGATAATTTTCTTTACTGCGCTATCCGCGCTGTACTTGGTAATGGCCACAGGTCAATCAGGCTCCGACGATTTCCATACAGCTTTATTGTTCGGAGTGTTTGCGGTAATCTCCGCGCTTATAGCTATTGCTCCAGTGTGTAAGCTTGTCCGGAACGAATTATTTTAATTCTCTTCCGCCTTGCCAGAAAATGAAAAACTCGGGGAAAAGGCCCGACAAGCTCATACAATATTAACCCTAAATACAAAAGCCCGGAAGCTTCACGCGTCCGGGCTAATTTTTTTATATTCTGTACTGCTAATGCTTATTTGAATTCATCCAATACCACGTTTATGACGATTGACTTGCCTCCCCTTAAAATCTTCAAGCCGATCTTGTTGCCCGGCTTGTACCTTTGGGTAATGCTCTGCAAAGTTTTTCCCCCCTCGATCTTAATCCCGTTTACCTCATAAACTATATCCCCGGCTTGAAGACCGGCCTTTTCCGCCGGCGAATCCGCTAAAATGGCCGGCGATCCGTTTTCACCCGCTATTATCCAAGCGCCCTTATCCCGGCCTAATTTTTTATCTTTGGCTATTTCCGGGGTGAGCATAGTATAGTGCACCCCCAGCCGCGCCCGAACTATCCGGCCGCGTTCTTTTACGCTAGTTATTACCGGCCGGGCGTCGTTAATCGGAATAGCAAAACTCACTCCTTGGCCGTCTTGGTCAATCGCCGTATTGATGCCGACCACTTTGCCGCTTAAATCTATTAGCGGCCCGCCGGAATTGCCCGGATTGATGTCCGCGTCAGACTGGATTACATTATCCAGTAATTCCGCCTGACCGTTTTTGTCGCTGGCCGCGACGCTTCTTCCCAGTCCGGAAACGATTCCCTTGGTCACGGTATTTTGGTAGAGGCCTAAAGTATTGCCAATCGCTATTACCGTCATCCCTTCAACTAATTTATCCGAATCGCCCATCTCGATATACGGCAAATTCTTATCGAAAATTTTTAAAATCGCCAGGTCGTTCAAAGGATCTTTGCCGATAAACTGGGCGTAATATTCTTTGCCGCTCGCCAGTATGATCCGGTACTCGGAAGTTTTTTCGCTGGCTACCGCGGCCACGTGCTTGTTGGTAATAATCAAACCATCGGATGAAATTATAAACCCGGTGCCCGAGCCCTTTTTTACCCGGATATCATCTTCTTTGTTGTAAATGATAACGCTTACAACTGCCGGTTTAACCTTATTAATCGCCCGGATGGTCGCTTCCTGGTCGTCTAAACGCAGATTGTCGGCCACCGCGGTGGTTATGCCGTTGCGGACGGCGTAAACTCCGCCAACGATTATTCCGGCCGTGAAAGCCAGGCCAATAAAGAGATAAACAAATTTTTTTGCCATATTTTTTAAAATATTTTTAATATTTCAATCCGTTAAATTCCGTCCTCGCTCAACTCCTCTAAAGTTTTTTTCAGCTTCCGGCTCAAGCCCTTAGGTATCCGCACGTTTACTTTTACCAGATGGTCGCCCCGCCCGCGGCCGCGGAGCCTTAAAACGCCCTTTTCTTTTAGCCGAAACACGGTACCTGGCTGGGTGCCTTCGGGAATTTTTAATTCCACGTTTCCGTCCACGGTTTCCACTTCGATTTTAGCGCCAATCGCCGCCTGGGTAAATTTTATTTGCGCTTCGCTATAGATATCATAACCTTCGCGCCTAAAGCGCGAATCAGGCTTGACTCTTATTTTAATATACAGGTCGCCTGATGGCGCGCCTTTTTCGCCGGCTTCGCCTTGGCCCGCAAACCGGATTGATTCGCCGTTATCGATTCCAGCCGGGATTTTTATGGTAATGCTCGGATCGTTATTGTATACGCCCGAGCCGCGGCACTTGGAGCATTTCTGGCTTGGGATTTTCCCTTCGCCCTGGCAATTATGGCAGATAGTTTCCATCTGCACGGTGCCGAAAATCGTCCTTTGGTTTTTTATTATCCTGCCGGATCCATTGCAGACCGGACAAGCCTCGATTTTAGCTCCCGGTTCCGCGCCCGACCCCTGGCATTTATCGCAAGCAACATTCTTCCTGATTCGAATATCCTTTTCGACGCCAAAAACCGCGTCTTGAAAATTTATTTCAATTTCCGTTTCAATATCCCGCCCTCTTTTTGCTCTTCGCCCGCCTCCGCCGGATCGCCGGCCAAAGCCGAACATGTCCCCCAGTCCGCCGAACATATCGCCCAGGTCATCCATGTTAATGTTAAATCCGTTGGTGTAGCCCGAAAAATCGCGGAAGCCTTCAAAGCCGCCAAAGCCTCCGGCGCCTTGCGCTTGCTCGAATGCTGAACCAAACTGGTCGTATTGCGCCCGTTTTTTCGCGTCGCCCAAAACCTGGTAAGCTTCATTTATTTCTTTGAATTTCTTTTCATCTCCGCCGCCTTTATCCGGATGGTGCACGTGCGCGAGCTTCCTGAAAGCTTTTTTTATATCGTCCTGCGAAGCATTTTTATCGACGCCTAAAATTTTATAGTAATCTTTTGACATAATCTTTTAACCAGCCTTATTCAATAATACGCTAAATGCCAGAAGTCGCCTGGCATTTAACTATTATGTCTGATGACATAACCTCATTCGCTCGTCCCGCATAGTGCGGGGCTCACTCATTTCTAATTATAACAGATTATCTACTTCTTTTCTTTAAACTCGCCTTCGACCGGCCCTTCGCCTTTTTTATCCTGTCCGTCTTTATTTTCAGCGCCGCCTTGTCCGCTAGCGTCAGGTCCGCTCTGGGCGCTTTCCGAGCCAGCTCCAGTTCCACCAAAACCCGGAGCACCCTGCGCACCACCCTGGGCGCCTCCTGTCTGTCCGCCTTGCGCGGATTGGTACATAGCCGCTCCAATCTTTTGCGCTATTTGGCTTAATTCTTCCATCTTTTTCTTAATATCCTCCATATTATCAGTATCCTTAACTTTCTTCAATTCCGCTGCCTTGTCTTCCAATTCCTTTTTATCTTCCGGCTTCATTTTTTCGCCGGATTCGCGCAAGAGTTTTTCCGTGGTAAAGACGAGCGAGTCCGCCTGATTTTTCATATCAACAATTTCCCTTTTCTTTTTGTCCTCATCGGCGTGGAGTTCGGCTTCTTTGGTCATTTTTTCGATTTCATCTTTAGAAAGGCCCGAAGAAGAAGTAATGGTAATTTTTTGTTCTTTACCGGTGGCTTTGTCTTTGGCTGAAACGTTTAAGATGCCGTTGGCGTCGAGGTCAAAAGATACTTCCACTTGCGGAACGCCGCGCGGCGCCGGAGGAATTCCGTCCAGCATAAACCGTCCGAGCGACTTATTATCCCCTGCCATTGGCCGCTCGCCCTGCAAGACATTAATTTCCACGCTCGGCTGGCTGTCGGCGGCCGTAGAAAAGACCTGCGACTTTGAAGTCGGAATCGTTGTATTCCGGTTAATTAATGGGGTCATAACGCCGCCCAAAGTTTCAATTCCCAGGGTTAGAGGAGTTACATCTAATAACAGCACATCCTTAACGTCGCCCTGCAAAACTCCGGCCTGGACGGCCGCTCCGGCCGCGACTACTTCATCCGGATTAACGCCTAAGTGCGGCTCTTTGCCGAAAAATTCCTTAACCATTTTTTGCACCAAAGGCATTCTTGTCATTCCGCCGACCATAATCACTTCTTCAATATCTTTAGTCTCCACTCCGGCGTCTTTTAGCGCCGCCCGGCAAGGGCCCAAAGTTTTTTCCACCAAATCCCCGACCAGTTCTTCCAGTTTGGACCGGCTAATTTTTAAAAGCAAATGCTTGGGTCCGGCCGCGTCCGACGTTATAAACGGCTGGTTGATTTCGGTTTCATTAGTCGAAGACAATTCAATCTTAGCTTTTTCCGCCGATTCTTTAATTCTTTGCAAAGCCAAAGGATCTTTTCCAAGGTCAATGCCCTGGTCTTTTCTGAATTCATCAATAATCCAGGAGGCGATTCTTTGGTCAAAATCTTCTCCGCCTAAATGGGTATCGCCGTTAGTTGATTTTACTTCAACCGTATCAGCGGAAATATCCAGCACGGAAATATCAAAAGTTCCGCCGCCCAAATCGTACACCGCGACTTGCTGGCCTTTCTTTTTATCAAAGCCGTAAGCTAAAGCGGCGGCCGTCGGTTCATTAATAATGCGTTTCACATCTAAGCCGGCAATTTTACCGGCATCTTTAGTCGCCTGCCTTTGCGAGTCGTCAAAATAAGCCGGAACCGTAATTACCGCTTCGGTAATTATTTCCCCGAGTTTCGCCTCGGCGTCGGCTTTCATCTTAGCTAAAATCATAGCCGAAACTTCCTGCGGCGTATATTCTTTATCGCCCATTACCACCTTAACTCCGCCGTTTCCTTTGACAATTTTATAAGGCGCGGTTTTTAAGTCGCGCTGGACTTCGTCGTCCTCGAATTTTCGGCCGATCAAGCGCTTAACCGCGTAAATCGTATTTTGCGGATTAATAACAGCTTGCCGTTTCGCGGCCTGGCCGACAATCCGTTCGCCGTTTTTGGATACGGCAACGACCGAAGGCGTGGTCCGCGACCCTTCGGCGTTCTCTAAAATTTTCGGCACGCCGCCCTCAATAATGGCCATCGCCGAATTTGTAGTTCCTAAATCTATTCCTAAAATTTTCGACATACAATATATTTAATTTTTCTTAATATTCACCCTCACCTTATTCGTCTTCGCTTCCGGCGCTTTGGGGATGGAAATTTTTAATACCCCATCCTCGGCCGCGGCCGACGCTTTATCGCCCTCCACTCTCATAGGAAGAGGAACACTGCGGTAGAAGCTCCCCCGCTGGATTTCCTTGCGGTAATAGTTTTTGTCTTCCACCTCGCTTCTTTTTTCGCTTTCGCCTTTGATTGTTAAAATGTCATTTTCAATCGAAATATCCACCTTTTCCGGATCCATGCCGGCCAAAGGCGCCTCGACGATTATATTGTCTTTGTCCTCATACATGTCGATGGCCGGGATAAATCCCGACTTGGCCATCCGGCTTCTTACCGCCGGAATAAAATCGGAGAACATCCCCTCGATATCTTCGAATGGCTCCCTCCATCTTATTAATCCGTTCATATTTTTTTGCCTGATTAGCCAATGGTCCGGCAGACCCGGCCAGAGCGCTAATCCCGGTGCTAATTATTTGTAAACTATTTTTTAAACTCAAATACCTTTACTCTGGCCGGAACGATTACTTTTCCTTTCAGCCTATAGCCCGGCTTTAATTCTTCGGCTACTATTCCATCCATCTTTTTATCATTCGTCGCAGTGTGCCCCATAGCTTCCATAGCATGCGGATCATACGGTTTGCCGGCTGTTTCAATTTCTTTTACGCCTTCTTCTTCCAAAATATTTTTAAATTGCCGGAGCACCATCTTCAAGCCTTCTTCAATCTGCCCGCCGTTTCCCGCCCCGTCTTTACCGCTATTTTTTTCATCACTGCCATCCTTAGCGCCGTTACTATGCATTAACGCCAGTTTCAAATTGTCGTAAACCGGCAAAATCGCCTGGATCAAATTTTCGCTCGCGTACTTAGCGCACTCGGATTTTTCCTCGGCTGTCCGTTTTAATAAATTCTGGTAATCGGCTAAAGCCCGTTTATATTTATGTTCAAAATCATGCTTTTCCCGCCTTTTGGTAAATTTTTCCACCAATAGTTTTGTATAGGGATTCATTTCCAATGTTTTCAAAGCCTCTTCCGGCTTAATCCAGATATTCTCATCCATTTCTTCATTCATCTCCGCTAATTCTCCTCCGGCCAAATGGGCGAAATAATCTAAAAAGACAAAATGGGCTTTTCGGTGGTATAGCGGAGGATTTATTCCTTCGCCCACGTAAGCGAATTCGATTTTATCGATTTCGTAGCCGGTTTCTTCCATTATCTCCCTTTTTAAAGCCTCTTCGGCAGTCTCGCCTAATTCAATGTGTCCGCCCGGAATCTGCCAGGCGTCTCCCCATTTCTTGCTTTTGGTTAAAAAAACTTCTCCCTGATCATTATATATTAACGCGGCCGCTACCGCTTCCGGACAATTGTATTGTTCCGCCATATATAGTTTTTTATTTTAAATCTAAACCTTTATTTTTATCGCTTACTGGCCTGCGGGCGCCCTCCCGCCAATTTCTCATTAATTAATTTCATCAGCGACAAACTTTTTTCATAATCCATCCGCAGAGGCCCGAGCATAGCGATTAACCCCAGGTCGCCGTTGTACTTATACTTGAAAATTATGCTTGAGCAATAATTGCTGAACGGATTTTCCGTCCCGATAAGTATCAAGGGCTCGCCCTCGACTTTGTCAAAAATTCTGCCTATTACTTCTTCCAGCTGGTCGATGATAAATGAGATGTTGTAAATCAGATTACTTTCGATAAATTCAGGCTGGGTTAAGAGATTGGAAATTCCGGTGTAATATAAGTTACGACGATTTATGGCCCAAATTATGGCATTGCCGGAGATGCGGGCGAGCTCTTTGGCCGTCTGCTTAAAAGCTTCTTCCGTGCCCTTTTTTAAATGCCCGGTAACAATTTTAACATCTTCCGCGTTTAACTTTTTTTCTTTTAATTCGCTTATGTAAAATTTATAGGCTTTTTCGGTCGGCACCCGGCCGGCGGAAGTATGCGGCTGGATGATATAGCCCTCATTTTCCAAAGCCGACATCTCGTTTCTAACCGTGGCCGGCGAAATATCCAGTTTATATTTCTCGACCAAAACGCCGGAACCGACCGGCGCGCCGGTTTTTAGGTACTCTTTTATGACAGTATTTAGGATGTATCTTTTTCTGTCCTCCATATCCGTTTATGGGCGTCCGCGATAGCCCTGAAACCGGCTATTTTAACGCGTTGCCAAAGCTAAAAATATTATATACCCCCGTTAGCACTCTTGTCAAGAGAGTGCTAATCCTTTGTTTTTAGGCAAGAAAAAAGGGACGGGCTGTGGAAAAACAAGCTCTCGTCCCTCGGGTTTTCGGGGGGGGTATGTGCCGTTAGGCGGCGAGCGGTTCGGCGAAAAAAAGCCCGTGTACAGCCGGGCATGCTGGAACATACGGCGGCGGGGGCGGCAAAGTCGGAACATACGGCTCGCCGGTGAGTTCAAAGTATTCATAAGCCAGCTCGTGAAGCAGGTCGCAAATTGTCGAGTAGTCTTCAAAGCAGACTGCCCCGCACCAGATGCGATGCTCGGCTTCGAGCATACTTATAACTCCAAAAATTACTTCGGCCTTATCGGCCTTTTCCTTTTCGAACTCAACAAACTCCGCCATGTAATCATAATGTTGCATGCTTCTAATTCTCCCTTCCTTCGATTAAAGAACACCTTTATCGCTCCCAAATATTTCCCGGGAGCACCATTTATCGTTTCGCCAAAATTCTAGCGTTTACTTTGGTTTTTATTTCTTAAACAAACAAATAAGACCGCGGGGGTCTTATTTGCTAATACGCAAATTGGTGTTATTTTATTGACTGCTATTTAATCATACTTCAATTTATTTGTCAACATCTAATCAAATTTATCATTCAATATTAGCTTTTTTTAAAAAATCTTTCCCCTTATTAGGAAACTTGCTTTTCTTGGGATATTTATCTTTTTTGATTTTTTTACGGTTTTGCCTAAGGAACAATTCCCCGCGGCCCTCCCATTCTTCCATCTTATTTTTTTCCACTATAACATCCCGCCATCTCTTTATCGGCTTCCCGCTCCTTATTTCGTCAAGAGCTATCGCCCTGCCGGCGCAATTCAGCCATTCGGTAAGCGGTTCATGGCCCAATTGATGGATTATATCCTGCCAAGAACTGCCTCTTCTCTCAAGCATATCGACAGCCTTTAGAGCTTTAGTTATATATGACTGGTATTCTTTTACAAATATCTTTTCAAAAATCTCTTCTATCTTATTACTCTCCAGCCCCAGCTTTGTAAAAACTTTTTTATAGGCTTCCGCGCTTTCCTTTTCCCAATCTCTATAGTAGTTATACAATCCCCCCTGCTCCTCTTTTTTGGATAAAATAGAAGCAATATTTTTCAAAGATTCTTTTCCCGTTTTAATATAAGCCAGAATTTCATTTTTAGCGTCTTCCAAAAACTTATTTCTGTTTTTTTTCAGCTGCGATTCAAGAATTTCCTCTTCTTCGGAAATAATTTCTTTCTTGCCAAATCCATCTCGGGTTCCTGTGCCTTCTAATAACCTGTGAATGGCATGCTGTTCTTCGTGGGCATAAATTTCTTCGCTAATATAGTCAGCCACTCCCGGAGGCAAATGATGGGAATTTTCGGCAATGATGCAATTTTTTAATCTTGCAATCCTGCATCGGGAAATAAAAACGCCGCCGCTTCTGTCGGCTTTTTGCCGCATTTCTTTGGTTACTTCCTTCCTTTGGACCAAGTCCTGGTTATAAATTAATGAGTAGTCGTCAAGTTCAAAGCAACGAAAATACAAAGTTATTGGCCCCTGGCGAACCTTTATTTCTCCTTTAGGTTCGCGGCCAAAGCATGAATTAAATAATTCATCGTCATCTTGGTAAATCCTTCGGTAAGTCTTTACTGTTTCGTGTTTAATCATGTAATCCGTAAGGCCTTTCTCAAAGAGCGATATTTGATGGGGAGTAAGCCTGGCCTTCGCCGCTCTGCCGTATAGCATGCTCTCCATTTCCTCGTAAGCCAGATCGGGATCACTCCATGTTGCTTCCTTTAAATCTTTAAGCAGATTCTTAATTCCTCTTTTTTGCTCATCTTGTTTCTTCTGGTATTCGGCCATTCTCGTTTTTTGAATAGAGCTCCTTTCCTCGTTCGGCAAGCCGGTTTTAAAATGCCTTATTTTCCTCATTTCCAAGTAAGGATCAAAAGGCTCGTAATCAAGCGTACGCCATTGACTAGGGAGCTCCAGCGTATTTAAAATCCGCTCTTTTCTCTTTGCAAGAATCTCCATCTCAATCAACTCTTCCCGATTTTTGCCTTTTGGATCAAATTTGTCTAGCTTCTCGACATCTTCTTGCTTGAGTAATACTGCCCCGTCGGAAATAATATCGCTATAAGATTCAACCAGCCTATAGTAAGAGTTTTCCGGTACGGTATTCATTATCCCCAAAATAATATGAGAAATTATTATTTTTTCTTTGGGCGAAAGTTCCTTTTTCCGGAGATTATCCAATTTCTCAAGAACACTGCCCCAGGCTTCCAGGTATAATCTTCCAAGCTCTTTTGAAGTCTCGTCATATTCATCCTCGGCTTCGTCATCATAATTAAATTCTCCGTTAGTACCGCTTTTTTGCGCCAAAAAAATCAACTCTTTCAGTTCGCTGATCAGAATCTCGTTGCCGGGCCCCTCATTTTTTTCCGGTTCTGTATTGGAAATTAAATTTTCGCGGCCGATGGACGGCTCACTCTCAATCGGCATATTGCAAAATTAGAGCAAATATCCTTGCCCCTTTTTTATTTTTTTTCTTGGATAAGATCTCTAACCGATATTAATATTTATATATGATAATTCGGGGCTTCTTTGGTTATGTGGACGTCGTGGGGGTGGCTTTCTTTTAAGCCGGCCGCGGTGATTTTTACGGCCTTGGCTTTCTTTTGGAGTTCGGCGATGGTTTTCGCGCCGTTATAGCCTAACCCCGAGCGGATTCCGCCGACCAGCTGATAAATTATTTTTTCTACCGGCCCGCGGTAAGGCATCCGGCCTTCGATTCCTTCGGGAACGAATTTTCCGGTATCCATAACATCGGCCTGGCCGTAGCGGTCTTTTGAACCTTTAGTCATGGCCGCGAGCGACCCCATGCCCCGGTAAACTTTATACATCCGGCCGTTAAAGAATTCAGTCGCGCCCGGCGCTTCTTCGGCGCCGGCCAGCATCCCGCCAACCATAACCGCGTCAGCTCCAACCGCCAAAGCTTTAACAATGTCCCCCGAATATTTTATTCCGCCGTCGGCGATTATCGGTATTTCTTTTTTTCCGCCCCGGCCGGCGGCTGCTTCTATAATAGCCGTCACCTGCGGTACGCCGATTCCGGCAATGACGCGGGTCGTGCAAATCGAGCCCGGGCCGACTCCAACTTTAACGCCGTCGGCTCCGGCGGCGATCAAAGCTTTAGCGCCTTCGCGGGTCGCTATATTTCCGGCGACTATATCGATATTTTTTAAACCCTTTTCCTTTTTTAATTTTTTTACGGCTTCAATTACGCCGATTGAATGCCCGTGCGCCGTGTCAACAACTAAGACGTCTGCTCCGGCTTGGGCAAGAGCACTCGCCCGTTCGAGCATATCTTTTCCGACGCCGAGCCCCGCGCCGACTATCAAATGCTTATTGGAATCTTTATTAGCGTTCGGAAAATTTTTATTTTTTTCCAAATCTTTTCTCGTAACAATGGCTTTTAGTTTTCCGGATTTATCGGTTACGCATAAGACGTAGAGCCGCTTAGCCCAGATTATATTATTAGCTTCGTCCAAGCTCGCCGTGTCTAATACCGTAGTCAGATTAGAAACCGGGATCATCACGTCCTTAACTTTCTTATTTTTATCATTCGGCCAAAGATAATCCAATTCCGTAACTAATCCTAAAAGTTTTCCGTTCGCGTCCACGACCGGAATTTTTTTATAGCCTTTATCAAGATAAATGCCATGAATTTCATCAACCGTCGCATCCGGCCCGATTGTCGCCGGATCGAATAAAAATCCGCTTTCAAACCTTTTAACTAATTCGACTTCATGCGCCTGCTCGGCAATAGATAAGTTTTTATGGATTATCCCGATTCCGCCTTCTAAGGCCAAAGCGATTGCCATCCGGTGCTCGGTTACCGTGTCCATGGGCGCGGAAGAAATCGGAATTTTAAGCTTAATATTCCGGCTAAAACGGCTCCCCGTTAAAGTTTCGGCCGGCAAAACCGTCGAATACTGGGGCTCCAAAAGGATGTCGTCGTAAGTTAAGCCGTCTTTAAGCTTGTCTTGCATATTTGTCGTTTTAATAGTAATATTTGTAATAATACTATATTTTCTTCGATTTAACAAGTTAGCGGCATTTTATTACATTACTCATTCCCACTATGAAACATATCGCCATTCTGGATTATGGATCACAGTACACGCATCTCATCTCCCGCGCTGTCCGCGAGCTGGAAGTCCTCGCCAAAATTTATCCTCACGACGTTCCGGCCGCCGAACTCCATGACGCGGCCGGTATTATTTTATCCGGCGGCCCGCAGGCGGTTTACGCGAAAGACGCTATCTTAGTCGACCCGGAAATTTTTAAGCTCGGCGTCCCGATTTTAGGCGTCTGCTACGGCCACCAGCTTATGAGCCATATGCTCGGCGGAAAGGTCCAGGCGGCCGAGTCATTAGCCGGCGGAGAGTTTGGCCGGACGAAAATCCAGCTTGCTTCGAACGATCAAAAATTTATTTCGCCGATTTTCAAAGACATTACCGACAACACCACAGTCTGGATGAGCCACGGCGACACGGTGGTGAAGATGCCGGACGGATTTTCCGTTATTGCCAAAACCCAGGATTGCCCGATTGCCGCCATGGCCGATGAAAAAAGAAAATTTTACGGCTTCCAGTTTCACCCGGAAGTGGTTCATTCGGAAGAAGGCCATAAGATGATAAAAAATTTCGTTCTGGACATTTGCCGCGCGGAAAAAAATTGGCGGATTGACGATTTACTAAAACATCTGGAAGAAAAAATCCGGGAGCAGGTCCAGGACAAAAAAGTTTTTATCTTGGTTTCCGGCGGCGTAGATTCCTCGGTGGCTTTTATCTTACTAACCCGGACTTTGGGCGATAAAAAAGTCAAAGGTTTGTATGTTGATACCGGGTTTATGCGGAAAGACGAAACCGCGGAAGTGGTTAAAGGCTTTAAAAACGCGGGGATCCATAATCTCGAGACCGTCGACGCGTCTAGCACTTTTTATCCCCGGCTTAAAAACATCTTTGAGCCCGAAGAAAAACGGCGCATTATCGGCGAAACCTTTATTGACGTTAAAGACGAAATCGCCGCTAAACTAAAAATTGATTCCGGCGACTGGCTACTAGGCCAGGGAACGATTTATCCGGATACGATCACTTCGGGCGGAACGAAAAACGCCGATAAAATCAAGACGCACCATAACCGGGTAGACCGGGTGAAAAAGATGGTTGAAATGGGATTGGTGGTCGAACCTTTGATTGAATTTTATAAAGACGAGGTGAGAAAAACCGGCGCGCTCTTAGGCATGCCCGAAGACCAGTTGAAGCGCCATCCCTTCCCCGGCCCCGGGCTCGCCGTCCGGTGCTTATGCGCTAAAAAAGGCCTTAACCAGGCTGATGTTAATGAATTAAATGAAAAAGCCGGAGACTTGCTAAGCACCTTAGGCGCAGAGATAAAGCACAAAGTGCTCGCCATAAAATCCGTCGGCGTCCAGGGCGATCAAAGGTCTTACGCCCATCCTTTGGTTTTATGGGACGAAAGCGGCCTGCCCAGTAAAGAAATTGACTGGGAAAAATTGGACGAAATCGCTTCTACTATCACCAATAAAATCCGGGGGTTAAACCGGGTGATGATTTTACTTAATCCGGAAAAATTAAAAACGGACAACTTTTCCTATCCGGATAAAGATTTATATTTATCCAAAGACCGGATTGAAATCTTGCGCGAAATGGACGCCATAGCCAATAATATTCTCCGCGAAGAAAAAATTTACGACGATATCTGGCAATGCCCGATAGTCTTGATTCCATTAGCAGGCCAGGACGGAAAAGAGTCTATCGTAATAAGGCCCCTTAATTCCCGCGATGTTATGACTTTAAGATTTTACCGCATGGAAAAACGGATTTTGGAAAAAATCGCCAAAGCGATCCTGGCTACCAAAAAAATCTCTTACGTTTTTTACGATATAACCAATAAGCCGCCAGCGACCCTAGAATGGGAGTAGCTAAACAGCCGGATTTTACGCGCATGAAAAAAATACTTTCTTATTTTAATTTCAAATTTTCCAATAAAACCATGGGCCAAAATAATTTTCAAAAAATAAAAGAAAAAATCGGCCGTGGCGGGATCAAGCTCGATAACGACGAACACAGCCGGATCAGGGTGGCAAAAAAAGACTACCGGCGCGTCTTAATACATAACGCGCCCTATATTTTTACCTGCGACGAAAACGACAAGTTGCGGGCCAGGGAAAATTACTCGCTCATCATAGAAGACGGCATTATAAAAACTGTCGCGCCTTCGGCCGAAATTCAGCCCGATGAAAAGGACTTTGATTTAGTTTACGACGCCGGTCTGCGGGGCGGCATTGTTATAACTCCGGGATTAATAAACGCCCACGCCCATCCGCCAATGTATCTTTTGCGCTCGGCTATGATGCTTGACGAAGGCGAGGCCGTAGACCAGACCATCGCCGCTATGCCGGCCTGGGAACGGGCCATGACCGACGAAGACAACCTGGTTTCCGCGATCGGCGATTTAACCGAAGAGCAAAAATACGGGATTACGAGAACCTTAAGCCACCACGCGGTGTTTGAAGCTAATGAAGAAGCGGCTAAAATCACCGGCCATAATTTAATTAACGCCGTTAGCGCCGCCTCAAATACTCATCCGGAAAATTCCCCAGCTTTAATTGAAAAATTAGTCAAAGACAAGGATGGGCACAGTTCGCAGATCGCTATTGCCGTCCACTATCTCCACAAAGCCAAGCCCGAAATTTTAAAAGAAATAAAAAAACTGGTTGACAAACACAACTTGTTATTCACTTGCCATCTGGCCGAATCGGAAAACGTTGCCCGGGAATGTAAAAAAATCCACGGCAAAAGCGAAGTTGATGTTTTAGAAAAATACGGGCTGTTAAATGACAAAACAATTGTCTCGCATGCCATCTATTTAAGTAAAAAGGAAATCCGGAAGCTGGCTGACGCCAAAGTCGGTATTGTCCATCTCCCGACTTCTAATACAATCCACAAATCCGGAACATTTCCCTTATGGCAGTATTACGACGCCGGAGCGCAATACCGGATCGCTTTAGGGACTGACAGCGTAGTCAGTAAAAGCCAGCTGGATTTATTGTCCGAAGCTTACCAAACCCGGCTGACGCACCTTTATAGCCGGACTGTAAAATTCGGCTCGCTTTTTAAAATGATGACGATTAACGCCGCCCGGATAATGCATTTGCCAAACGCGGGAAAAATAATGCCCGGCTTTGAGGCGGATTTGGCTTTCTGGAAATTAAAAGACCGCGGCTGTATTCCTTATGACAAAGATAATCCCGTCTCATTAATCGGAAATATAATCACCCATAACTCCCGGACGGTGCGCGATTTGATGATCAACGGCCGATTCGTAATTAAAGAACGCCGGCATCTCTTGGTTAATGAAAGTAAGCTCCTCGAACTCTTGCAGGAAAAGCATATGGAGATGCGGAAGCGGGTGAAGAACGGTTAATATTTAACATCAATAATCGATCTTTTTAAATACAAAGAGGGATTTTTGTTTTTTCAACTGCAAACTCTATCTTAAAGGACGGAAAATGAAGAAACGGCCGGAAGATGTCAAAGAAGCGATTATTGTAAGGTTTTGCCCGACTACCCCGACCGGGAAAAGGGCTTTGGAAATTCACAAACGCCTGGAGGCTATTAAAAGCTCTTTCCGCTGGCGACTTAAACTCGCCTTTGGGGGAGTATTCGTTATCTTATTGCCAGCCATATTGGCTAACCTGGAAAGCTTGGGAGATACGGAAAAAATCATGAACGACCGGCGACTTTACATGTACTTATTCACTTTCGAGATCGCCGTCCTGGTCGCTTTCAACATATGCTCTTGGTTTTTCAAAACCCGGAAGCAGATGCTAAATGAGGCTGAAAAATTAAGTAAAATCGGCGGCGGAGAGGTAGTTGAACATGAAATTATCAACTTTCTTATTGAGCAGGACAGCCGGCTGATAAGGCCAGTTTTTTTCTTCCTTTCTTACATGTACAGAAGAAAGAATGGGAAATCAAACCGCGGCCGGAAAGCCGAAATCGTTCAAGCGATTAAGGAGATTATGGGCGGCCGCGGCGAAACGATGATTGAAGCATACAACCATCTTTTCTCGGCTGAAGGCCGCCTGCTTCGTCCGAATAAAATCGCCTGGAACGTCTCGCCGATTCTTATAATAGCCTCTCCCTACATCAGCTATCTAGCTTATTGGTATTTCTTAAACCACGGCGCCTTGTTGGGATCGGCAACCCTCCTTATAATGATCGCACTGGTTTGCGCTATAGCCAGATGGATGAACGTGTTCAACATTACTTTGTTTTACGAGGAAATTAATCTCGTAAAAGAGATGCTTGAAAAAGGAAAAGTTACAAGAAAGGATCTCGCGCGTTTAGGCGAGATTGACCCGGATATAAAGCCGCTGGTCTGGATGCACGTGATAACCAACATCACTCCCGGCAATGAAGGCTGAAACGGATGTTGTCTAGCGGCGGACTTAAGCTGCGAACCCTTACCGCGGGGATGGCATCGTTTAATACGTTGTCCCCCGCGCTTTTTTTTAGGAAAAATAAAAACCATCACTTTTTTTAAAATGACGGCTTCGGCATCTGAATAACATTTTATGCAACCTCAATTACTTCGGCGTTGAAGTCGAATTATTGCCGGGCATAAGCATAACCGGCGTCGAGGTGGCTTCGGCACTACTGGCATCCACCGGTTTTTTATAAACTTTGTAATACCATTCCAAAAATTCTTTGGCGATCGGGACGGCGATAACATCTCCGCCGCCTCCCTCTTCAACCAGAATCGTAATTACCAATTCCGGATTGTCGTAAGGCGCGAAACCGGTAAACCAGGCATGGGTCGGCTTGGTAGTAGAGAATTGAGCGGTTCCGGTTTTGCCGGCCACCGGGACCGGAACCGATTGCAGGCTCCGGGCCGATCCGCCCGTAACCGTTTGGCGCATGCCTTCGCGGACAATCTCAATATTTTTTTTCGAAACCAATTTTTCACTGACTAAATTCCGGACGGCGTCGCTTACGACATTCCCCACAATTTTATCTTCAGAAGTTAAAACCTGGCGGATAAGATGCGGGCGGTAAAGCTTTCCGCCGTTCGCGAAAACGGAAGTATATTGGGCAACCTGCAAAGGCGTAACTAGCAAATCGCCCTGGCCGATGGAAACATGATAAGTGTCGCCAATATACCATTTTTCCCCTTTAGCTTTTTCCTTCCATTCTTTTGTCGGCAAGAAGCCGGCCGATTCGCCGGCTAAATCAATTCCGGTTTGCGCGTCCAAACCGAAAATTTTCCCGTATTTGTCGATCCGCTCCACTCCGAGCCCCTGGAAATTTTCATAACCGCCGCCGATATAGTAAAAAAACGTGTTCACTGATTCGGCTAAAGCTTTTTTTACGCTGGTTACGCCATGTCCGCCCGCTTTCCAGTCGGGAAAGAACCATTGGTTTATCCGGATGCCGCCATTTGATAAGACGGTGGTATTTTCATCAACCACCCCTTCTTCTAAAGCCGCCGCCGCGATCACCGGCTTGATAACCGAGCCGGAAGGAAACTCGCCGGAAACAGCGCGGTTAAATAGCGGCCGGTTCGGATCTTCTAATAATTTTTTATACTCATCCGCCGAAATGCCCCGCGCGAAAAGGTTGTCGTCATAAGCCGGCAGGCTGATCATAGTTAGAACTTCGCCGTTTCGCGGATCCATGATAATGGCCGAGGCTTTTTTCAAATTAGTTTTCGCGAGCCGGTTAGCGATTATTTCTTCCAGCTTCTTTTGCATATTCAAATCGATGGCCAGGACCAAATTGTTCCCGTCCTCCCCTTTTTCTTCTCCCAGAATCTTTTTTTCCTTTCCCAGGGCGTCGACTTCAATTTGTTTTTTCCGTCTTTTCCCCGAAGCTGGTTTTCCCAAAAATACTCCACTCCGTTTTTTCCGACGTAATCAATCGGCAGGTATTCAGGGCCGTATTTTTTCAATTCATCCGGGCTGATTTTTCCCGTATAGCCCAAAACATGAGACATTGAGTTGCAGTAAATATTATATTCGCGCCGGGTTTTCGATGAAAGGAAGACGCCTTTTTCTCCGGAGGCCAAAAGGTCAAGCTTGATAGCCATTTCATAAGGGATGTTGTCGGCTATGAACAAGGGCTGGTAAGCCTCGTACGACCGGCGCTTAACTGAATTTATTATGTTTAAGACATCTTCTTTTTTTACGTTTAAAATTTCCCCGATCCGGGCGGCTAACCCTTCTGTTTCTTTGGCGTCAGCCGGTAAATCCGAAGGGATGACATAAAGCATGAAATTCGCCACATTCCGGACTAAAGGCAGGTAATTCCGGTCATAAACAACTCCCCGGTTAGCAGGCAGGCGTTCAATCCGGACGCGGTTTCCCTCCGCCATCTGATAATAATAGCTTCCCTTGGCAATCTGCAGCCAGCCGGCCCGCCCCAGGATAATGGCGAGCGCCAAACCTAAAAATATATTAAAAAAACGCAAGCGCTTGAAATCAAAACTGCGGCCCAGGCTCCCTTTGGATTTGTCTTTGCCGATTAAAAAATCGTCCGACCAGGTCTCGCGGTAGCGGCCGTCCAATTTTTCAAATTTGCCTTCTTGGATTAAAAAAGGCTCATTTGAACGGGAGTTGAATTTTTTAAAACCGAAGAAATTCATTTTTTCCTTCCAGCAATTAATCCGCTTTATTTCCGCCGGACCAAAAACACCGGCTTGAAGCGATGGCTTAAATAATTGACGATATAAAAGATAACAGCGGTTAGAATAATATTTAATATTACGATGCTCGCGGCCTCCAGCCAAAAATTTACGCTAAAATCGGCTTTAATCCCGGCTCCGCTAAAATAGTTGATTATCAGTTCGATAATTTTTTGCGTAAACAGGTAAGCTAAATTGGCCAGGGCGGTTAGAGCGGCAAAGGAATATAAAGACCGGTTGGTAAAAAAACTTTTATACAAAAAATTAACGGCTATAAGGGTTAAAAATAACGATCCCAGGTGCAGGCCGAAAGGAAGAAACGAGTAGATGTCTTCAATTAGCCCGGCGCCTAAAGCAAGATACGCGGCGGCCGGAAAATCGGCTAGCGCCAAGGTGAAAATAAGCGACGCGATTATCAAATTAATTCCGGGCAAAATTCCGGGCAAACCGCTTACTAAGCCAAACTGGGCGGTTAACAGCCCGAGAACCAAAAAAAAATTTATCGCGATTTTTTTTAGCATATTTTTTTTACGCGGCCTAGGGCAAAAGCACCGATACTATCACCAGCTCATTTAAGTTAATAACCGGCTCAATCACCGCGGTTTGCCAAAGCTCGTTGGATTTTTGCTTGACTTCGGAAATCCGGCCGATAACCAGCCCGCGCGGTATCCCTTTTTCCAGGCCCGAGGTTACTATAATATCGCCGGATTTTATGCTTTCAGTCTGGGGGATATAATCCATCTTGATGGTAAGGCCCAAATCTCCCTGGGTTATGCCGACGGTTTTATTGGCGTTCTGGATCGCGGCCGCGAATTTACATTGGCCGTTGGTAGTTAAAACCAGCCGCGAAACGCGGTCTTTCACTTCCGCCACTTTACCGACGATAATTCCCTGCGAATTCATTACCGCCAGGCCGGCAGAGAGGCCGTCCACGCTTCCCTTGTTTATCGTTATTCCCTGCCCCAGATCGGAAAGCTCTCCCTGGCCGATTATCGCCGCCATGACGTACTGATATTTATTATTTTCGAAAAAACTCAAATACTTGCGCAAAGACTCGTTTTCATCCTCCAAAGTCTTCAGTTTCGCGTTGTCGACCATAAGCTGGTTTCTCTCGATTTCCATCTGGCGCATAAGCCTTACAAGGTCGCGCTTATCCATCTGCTCGTTATACTGCGTCCGGAGGCTGGTGGAAAAGGAATAAAAGCCGGAGAAAAACGGGTTGAAAATATAAGTTAAAACCGACTCGGCGGGCGAAGTTATTTTTAAAAAATGCAAAAAAATAAGCAGCCCGATAACTGCTACAAAAACGATTACTTTATTTTTTGCGATTTTAGTTTTATAGCTCATATCCAACTTACAATTATCAATCAACAATTATCAATCATTTGAAAATTGCAAATTGAATATTGATAATTGATTATTACATTTCCGCGGTTCCCGGGGTGGCGAGCTTTAAAAGAAGCGGTTCGTTGGCGAGTAGTATTCCGGTTCCGCGCACCACGCAAGTCAAAGGGTCGTCCGCCACGCGCACCGGAATTTTTATCGCCTGGGCGATTTCCTTATCAATCCCGCGAAGCATAGCGCCGCCGCCGGATAACACGATTCCGTGCTCGTAAATATCGGCGACCAGTTCGGGCGGGGTGGTTTCCAAAGTGATTTTAATATTCTCGATTATCAGGTGGATTGACCGGCCGATAGCTTCCCGAACCTGGGTGTCGTTTATTTCAATCGAGCGCGGCAGGCCATTCACTAAATCGCGGCCCCGGACGCTCATTTCGATCGGATCCTTTAGGGGCGCGGCTGACCCGACCCGGATTTTAATTTCTTCCGCCAGCTGTTCGCCGATTAAAATTCCGAATTCTTCCCGGACGTATTGGGTAATATTGTTGTCCAATTCATTGCCGGCCACATGCAGGGTTTTCCAGTTGACGACTCCGCCCAAAGATATAACGGCAATTTCGGTTGTCCCTCCGCCGATATCGACGATCATAGTCGCGGTCGCTTCGGTTACCGGCAAGCGGGCGCCGACCGCGGCGGCCATAGATTCTTCAATCAGATAAACCGTGCGGGCGCCGGCGGATTTGGTCGCGTCTTCTACTGCTTTTTTTTCCACCTCGGTAATATCCAAAGGGATGCCGATGACTACCTTTGGCCGCGGCATCAGGACGAAACTTTCCTGATGGACTTTATCGATAAAATATTTAAGCATTTTTTCCGCCACTTCAAAATCGGAAATTACGCCGTCCACCAGAGGCTTTACCGCCGTAATATGGGCCGGGGTTTTTCCAAGCATCTTTTTGGCATCGCTTCCCACGGCTAAAATTTCGTCCGTCCGCATATTAACGGCGACTACCGAAGGTTCGTTGATGCAGATTCCTTTGTCCGGCGTGTAAACCAGAGTATTGCAGGTGCCTAAATCAATTCCGATATCCTTGCTGAATTTTCCCAAAAATTTTCCAAACATACCTTTAAATAACGCGAAAATACACAACACAGAGCAGGCCAAAACCTGCTTTCCGTATAATCAGTTTACAGGAAATACCTCGGGCTTGTCAAAAGACCCGGGTCACGTTCAAAAAACCCAGGTTTATCGCCTTTCCAACTCAAGACCATCATTTAATTTTAGGCCAATATTAAATAAAACTCATCAATTGATACCCTAAAAATCCTTGACAAATATATTGAGATATGCTATATTAGTAGTTCAGTAAGACTACAAAAGCGCTTGCTGAAAAGCTTAAAAACATATCTAAAGTTCTTTAAAATTTAGGCGAGTACGCGGGTAGAAATAAGTTGGCCTTAAAGTTAGCAGACCAATTCATTCCTGCCCGCGTAATTGTGCGTCGGTAGTGCCGGTTCGCATAGCGCGAACTGCCCGATCCGTATGGACGGGATTGCAATAACTTCTAATGGAGGATCCGTGATGGACCAACAAAAGAAGGAAGGCAATGTACTTTCCGCATTGTCTTTTTCCGAGTTTTTAGGAAAGGTTTTCGCACTTGAGCAAGGCGAAGCCAACCAGTGCTTCACCGACCTTTTTAAGGTCATGAAGCGATTGGACGCTCACGAAACCAAGTCCGGAATGCCCGCTCGCTTTGAGAAGGCGCTCCGGAAAACCAAAAACGAAAGAAGAGAAGAAAAGGAAAATAAAATGAAGACTTTAGGTAAAGACATAATTTTAGGCAAGGGTCAGATATTTGCATTTACCCAGCCAGCTTGCTCGTCAAACATCGCTCACAAGACCGATATTGTTTGGCGGCTTGAGGGCGAAACCGTCTCGGGAAAAGAGCAGGCCCAAGGCTGGCTCCTCTACGAGGGGCAAAGCGCGGAAATGCTCACCAGCGTGAACACTCACGCAGGTGAATATGTTCAAGGCACCGCCACGGTAACAAACCGAGGAGGGAAGCCCGAAATTAGGAAAAATGCCGGTTCCATAATGGTTGTATGGGATCCGGAGGGGGAGATGGAATTCCCCTATCCCTTCTCTGCCGTTCTCTACGACCCTGTTACTCACGGGGAACCAAAATACGAGGACTTCTGTCCTCGCCACTGGTGGACAGAGTGGGAGGGGTTTTCAATTGCGGTCGCGGAATACATAAAGGCGACCGGGCGCGTAGACACCGGGATCAACGCCATAAAGAAATACTCCTTTATTGGCGAATACCTGGCGGTCATCGCCGCCGAACTCCATCGGGAGGGTGTGGATGTTCGCCCCCTTCTGAAAGGGGTGGGACTAGAAAAGATTTTTTCAAAGGCACTGTGCTTGGGTCGAAGAGTCCCGGCAGAATAGCCGGGTATATGTTTCTTCCAAACGTCTTTCGGCGCCGCTTAAGCCGGAGACTAGCGGACTCATAATCCGCCGCCTGTTCGTTCAAGTCTTCCGGCGATAGCCAAGCCGGAATTCCATAGCGGATACAATCCGCTCATCCAAGTTCGGGGAAGAATAGTTGACTACTCTTTCTTCCCCACTCTCCTCAACATGCAATACGAATTGCATAGTGAGGAGAAATAAAAAAACCGCTTAGCATTTTGCCGAGCGGTTTTTTGTATCTTGAAAATTTTTTGCTAGCTGATTTTTGTTGCCTTAAAACTTATTCTAACTTTTCCCCCATTTTTCCCAGAGGACAAGCATCGGCGAAGCGACAAAAATTGACGAATAAGTTCCGATAAATATTCCGATCGTTAAAGCTAGGGCAAAAGTTCTGATTGAAGCGCCGCCGAAAATTAAAACGGCGAGCAAAGTAAGGATTACGGTTAAGGAGGTATTTAGCGAACGGACTAAGGTTTGGTTTAAGCTGGTGTTGACGGTTCCTTCAAAATCCTCGTCTGAACGGGGCAAATTCTCGCGGATCCGGTCGAACACGACTATCGTATCATGGATTGAGTAGCCTAAAACGGTTAAGACGGCGGCAACGAACGGCGTATTTATTTCTATTCCGTAGAAATGGCCTAAAATCGCGAATACGCCGATGGTGATGATTACGTCATGGATCATGGCGATTAAAGCCGAAAGCCCGTATTTCCAGGATGCCACCGGCTTGGAAATCCGGCGGAAGGCTATGCTTATATAAACTACAATCGCCGCTAAAACCCAAAAGATGGCGTAAATGGCTTTTTGCTTCAGTTCTTTTCCGATAGACGGGCCGACTGAAGTGTAGCGGATTTGTTCTACCGTGTTCGCGCCCGAGGTTTCAATCTGGACGGCTCCCAAAGCCTTGTTTTCGGCCTGGATCTGGACATTCGGCTTCGCGGCCTGGCTGCCGGCTCCGGCCAGCTCTTCCAGTTTTTTCATCACCGCGTCAGCTTTTTCCTTTTCGGGATTTTGGAACCTTAAAATTACTCCGTTTTCCCCGACCGGCTGGACTGTTAAACTGCCTAAGCCTTCAGCGCCGAGCTTTTCTTCAACCTGGGTAACCGTCGGCCGCTCGCCGGAAAACTTCACTTCTAAAAGGCTTCCGCCGGTAAAATCAATGCCGAATTTTAAGCTCCACATTATTAATCCGGCCGCCGCAACTACAAAAATTATTGCCGAGATGGTTAGCCAGATGTTTTTATGCTGGACAATCTTAAAGTTGGTCATAGTAATCAATTATCAGTTAACAATTATCAATTGTAAATTTAACATTTATAATTGAAAATTTATTTGTGAACTCCGATTAACCAATTTTTCTTTTCAAGCCAGGAGGCGGGAATCAGCCTTAGGAAATTTTTGGTGATGATGATGGCTGAAAACATCGAAACCGCCACGCCGATTATTAAAGTTACGGCAAAGCCCTTGACTACGCTGGTGGTGAAAAGTATTAATATAACGCAGGTAATAATAGTAAAGAAGTTTGAATCGCGGATACTCGGCCAGGCGCGCATAAATCCTTCTTCCAAAGCGACGTCTAAAGGCTTCCCTTTTCTTAACTCTTCGCGCAAACGGGCGAAAATTAAGACGTTAGCGTCAACCGCCATTCCGATCGACATAATAAATCCGGCTAATCCGGCCAAAGTTAAAGTTACCGGCCAGAGCTTGAAAATGGCCATAACGATTAACGAATAAATCGTCAAAGCAAAAACTGCCAATAGCCCCGGGAAGCGGTAAAAAATAATCATAAAGAAGGCGACAAGCAAGAAAGCGATTAATCCGGCGTCTAAACTGGCCCTGATTGATTCTTGCCCCAGGCTCGCGCCGACAGTTTCCTGCGAGATTAAATTAATCGGAACCGGAAGCGCGCCGGCGTTTAGGCGCTGGGCCAGGAGTTTAGCTTCGGTTATAGAAAATTTTCCCGAAATCTGGGCTTTGCCGCCGGTAATTTCCTCATTAACCGTCGGTACGCTAATCGGGTAGCCGTCCAAAAATATCGCTACCGGCTTGCCTACATTCCTCTTGGTAATTTCCGCGAACATCTTGCCGCCCTCATCGTCAAACTCCAAAGCCACCTGCGGCGTATTGTCGTTCGGGTCGAATTGGACTACGGCTTTGGATAAATTCTTTCCGGTTAATTCAGTATTTTTCCAGTCGGTTTGCCCGCCGGTGTAATCGGCTTCGGACTTGGTCCGGACTAAAATATTTTTGATATTATATTCGGTAATCGGCCGCTCGGCTTCTTTAAATATTATGTGATAACCGAACTCGGTTTCCACCGGATCGGAAATCGTCCCGACTTTTTGGTTCATGGCCGTATCTTCGAAAGCTTTGACCATCTGGCCGGAAGAAAACCATCCCAAAGATCCGCCTGAAGCCGATGCCCCCGGTTCGGTTGAATTCTTTTTCGCGAGTTCCGAGAAATTTTTGGGGTTAGCCTGGGCTTTTAATTCTTTTATCTTTTTTAGGGCGTCCTCTTTTGATAAATCGCTGGTGCAGCTGGTCGCGCCCTTAAAACAAATCAAGATATGCGAAGCTTTTACTTCTTTTTCGGTTTGCTGTTCGTTAAACGGATTTTTCTTGTCGCGCTTTGCTTCCAGTTTTAATATTTCGAATCCGCCGGCAGTCTTGACTAAATCATTCGTAAATTTTCCCGGAGCTAAATTTTTTACGGCCCCGGCGATTTCCGGCTGGTCCTTTTCAGTAATCCAGCCCATGTCGCCGCCTTTATCCTTGGTGTCCGGATCTTCGGAATATTGCTTGGCTAAAGCCGAGAAATCGCCGCCGGACATAACTTTCCCTAAAGCTTCGGCTGCCTTGGCTTCGGCCTTTTTATTATAGTCGTCCATCTGTTTTTTCTGGTCAGCGGTAAGGGCCGAACCGCCGGCTTTTTCTTCTTTAAATTCCAAAATCGGAGTTTCGCCAATCATCTTAATCGCTTCATTCACGTCTTTTACTCCGGCCAGCTCCACTACTACCTGGTATTCTCCGGCGCCGGTCCGGTTGGTTTGGACTACCGGCTCGGATACGCCGAATACGTTAATCCGGCGCTCAATTACGTCCCGGACGCCCGATAGGGCGTTGGCGCGGTCAGCTGAAGCGATATTATCTACATTAGCCTGGTAGACAAGATGGGTTCCGCCCTGCAAATCCAGTCCCAGCCGGAAAGGAAATTCCTTGATTTTGGGCAGTCTTATACTATTATTGGTTTTTGCCGCCAGCCAGTCGGTTCCCTTGTTATAGTAGTTTCCGCCGGCAATTCGCCCGGCGCCGAGAGCGAGGATTAAGATTAAAACAAAAACCCAGCGGACTTTTCCGCGTTCGCCGGGCCGAATAATTGATTCGAGAATATTGGCCATATTGATGAATAAGGGTTAGATTATGCGCTTGAGCATAAATTCAGGCTCTTTTAGCGGCATTTAACAAAAAACAAAAACGCATAAAACGCATTTGTTAATATTTTATACAAGTTTTAAACAAAAATCAAGGGTCAGAATGTCATGCTCCGTGGCACTTCTTATATTTCTTTCCCGACCCGCAGGGGCATAAGTCGTTTCGGCCGATTTTTTCTCCTTCGGCGTTTAATTGCTTTCTTTGGACAAATTCCACCTTTTCGCTTCCCGCTTCTCCGGCTTTTGACATCTCTTTGGCCGGCGCCGAAAATCTTATTTGCCGGTTAGCGAGCAAGTTCTTTTGGGACTGCGCCACTTGCATGTCCCCCACTTTATATATGCTATAGACAACTTGCTTTTGGATTAGCGCGTTTAATTCATTAAACATCCGGAATGATTCTTTTTTGTATTCGATCAAAGGGTCGCGCTGGCCGTAACCCCGGAGGCCGATGCCCCGGCGCATGTAATCCATCGCTTCAAGATGCTCAATCCAGTTTAAGTCGATCGACCGCAAAAGTATTTGTTTTTCCACCTCGCGCCATTCGATGCCGGCGCCGCCAGCCGCCTGTTCCAGTTTTTCGTAGAGCCCTTTAGCCAGGCCGGAAAGATGCTCGATTATTTTCGTCCGGCCGTTCGCCTTATTCAATTTATTATTTTCACCGGCGATTTGGGTTATGTCTTCCTTTAATTTCTCCTCTACCGGAAAAATCGTTCCAGCCACCTGGTAAATTTCCTCCAAGTTCCAGACTTTCAGCAAATCCGAAGCAGTATGGAACGAAACCACCTGCTCGATTTCATTTTCAACCATTTCTAAAATCAGCTTCTTATAATCCGCGTCCGGCTCCAAAATTTCGTTTCTCCTCCGGTAAATAGATTCGCGGTGCTTGTTGATTACGTCGTCGTATTCAACCAAATGCTTTCTTGTATCAAAATTGTTAGCCTCGACTTTTTTTTGCGCCGATTCAATTGACTTTGAAATCAATTTATTTTCAATCGGCATGTCTTCAGGAACGCGCAAGGTCGTCATCATGCTTTTCATCCGATCGCCGCCGAAGATGCGCATTAAGTCGTCTTCCAAAGAAACAAAAAACAAGCTCGAGCCCGGATCGCCTTGGCGGCCGGCCCGGCCCCGCAGCTGGTTGTCGATGCGGCGCGCTTCGTGGCGCTCGGTGCCGACTACGTGCAGTCCGCCCAGTTCTAAAACTTTTTTTTGCTCTTCGGGATTAGCCGGGTTCCCGCCTAAGATAATATCGACGCCGCGGCCGGCCATATTGGTAGCAATCGTTATCGCGCCCAGCCGCCCGGCTTGGGCGATGAACATAGCTTCTTTTTCGTGGTTTTTCGCGTTTAAAACGTTCGGCCGGAGCCCTTCCCGCTCCATCATCCCGGCTAAAACTTCGTTTTTTTCAATAGAAATCGTACCGACTAAAACCGGCTGGCCTTTTTCGCTCCGCTCTTTTACTTCGCGCACCACCGCCTGGTATTTTGCTTCTTCAGTCTTGAAAATTAAATCATTATTATCTTTTCTTATCATCGGCCGGTGGGTTGGAATGACGATGGTTTCCAGATTATAAATTTTATAAAACTCTTCCGCTTCGGTTAGGGCCGTACCGGTCATGCCGGCCAGTTTTATATACATGCGGAAATAATTTTGAAAAGTAATGGTCGCGAGAGTCTGTGATTCGCGCTGGACGTTTACGCCTTCCTTAGCTTCAATAGCCTGGTGCAAGCCTTCGGAATACCGGCGGCCGTGCATCATCCGCCCGGTAAATTCGTCGACGATTATCACTTCCCCGTCTTTTACGACGTAATCTTTGTCGCGCTTAAATAAAACCCGGGCTTTCAGGGCCTGCTCGATATGGTGCACTTCCTTTACTCCGCCGGCAGTATAAATATTCTGGACATTCAAAAACTTTTCCATTTTATGGATTCCTTCTTCGGTCAAAGTGGCCGCCCGCATTTTTTCGTCGACGTTATAATCTTCATTTTCCGCGAGCCGGCCGACCAGTTCGGAAAACTTGAAATATTTATCAGTCGATTCTTCGGCCGGAGCGGAAATTATCAAAGGCGTCCGGGCTTCGTCGATTAAAATCGAATCGACTTCATCGACGATGGCGTAATACAAGCCGCGCTGGACTTTGTCGTCCAGGCGCACGACCATGTTATCGCGCAAATAATCAAAACCGTATTCGTTATTAGTACCGTAAGTAATGTCCGCCCGGTAAGCCTCGCCCCGCTCGACCGGCATAAGATGCATTAAGCGGTCGTCGAATTTTGATTCGTCTTTGTAACCCAGGCTGTAAACATATCCGGCCTCATGGGCGATTACGCCGGTGGCCATTCCGAGAGCATCGTAAAGCGGCGCCATCCAGCCGGCGCCGACTTTGGCCAAATAATCATTGACGGTAATTAAATGCGCCCCTTTGCCGGCTAAAGCGTTTAAATACAAGGGCAAGGTCGCCACCAAAGTTTTTCCTTCTCCGGTCCGCATTTCCGCGATTTGTCCGCGGTGCAAAATTATCCCGCCGATTAATTGGACGTCGTAATGCCTTTGTCCGATTTTTCTTTTGGCCGCTTCGCGCACTGCCGCGAACGCTTCCGGCAGGATTTCGTCCAAAGCTGACTTTTCTTCCATCTTTTTCTTTAACTCTTCCAGCCGCGCGCGCAAAGCCGCGGTCGTCAGCCGCAAATCTTCATCCGATAAGGCCTGGTATTTTTCTTCCAGGCTGTTAATCTGGCCGACGATCGGCCGCAAAGCTTTCATGGTCTTTTCGTTCGGGTCGCCCAATAGTTTTGATAATATTCCCATATAAAAATACAATAAGCTTTTGCCTATTATTGTTTACTTTCGTTAATCTTTTATTAAACCATTATAATCCCTTTGGGCTGAAAAATCAACCGCCAAAAAGCCTTAAAATGGCCGAGATTCTATTCCATTCCTCCGAACCGCGCCTAAAATTGGCTCTGCTGTATATAATACTTATTTATGGTATAATATATTTATATGCGTCGCCGGCGAAAACTCCGTATTTTCTTATCCAAATCAAGGATAATTTCCTCATTAGCAATTTTGGGCGCCCTTCTAATTGTCGCCAGCGTCCAGCCCAAAGAAGAAGCGCGAACCGCCGCGCCCTGCCCGGCAACGCCGATTAATTCCTCGACTCTTTTAAAAACCTACCATTTGCTCGACTTAACCGACGGCTTTGGCGTTTCGCCCGCAAAAGACGGCGGTTTTTTTGTTGCCGGCGATACCATTCCGGCGGCGGGCATGGCGGCGCCCTACCCTTTTATTTTTAGAACCAATTTAAAAGGCGATCTTTCCTGGAGCCGCTGGTTTTCGAGCCAAAGCCTGGCTCTTGGAGCTATGTCTTCCCGGCGGATAGGCCGGATAACCGTGGAAACCTCTGACAATAATATTATCATGGCTAGCGATGTTTTGGATTTTGTTGATGAAAATAAAAAGGAGCTTTACGGCGATATTTTAGTTACCAAGCTGAACTCCAAAGGCGGCTTAATATGGTCTCTAATGCTCGGCAACCATAGCCAGGATCGGCCGCGGAAAATGTGGGCCTTGCCGGACGGCGGAGTTATGATTCTCGGACGCTTTTTAAAAACCGGCTATGGCAATGGCGACGGCGATACGGATACCATTCCCAGATACAGCGCGCTTATTAAAGTTGATAAAAACGGCAAGGTGCAGACAGCTAAAAAATTCGGTTGGGAGGCCGAAGATATGGAAAGGCTGGCGGACGGCAGTTATATCGCCCTGGCTAATATTGAGGTTCCTAAAACCGTCCAGCCGAAAAATATTTTAGGGCCGGAAGTGGTGCCGCACGCTTTGCCGACAATAGTTAGATTGGACAGCAAGCTGAATGTAGCCTGGGCGAAAAGCCTGGAGATGATTCCGTCGGAAATAAACGCGCCCACCAGCTACGCAAGCAGTACCTTAACCATAGGAAAGACTAAAATCCGCCTGGCGGGCGGGGATTTCCGCGCGGTTAAGCCGACCCCGGACGGTGGCTTTTTGGCTTTTGGCTATGAAAATTTAATTTTAACCACCGGGCTGAACGCCGGAGTTTCCAAAGAGGTAACGAGCTTCACTGTGCGCGCTTTTATCGCCGTAAAAGTCGACAAGGCGGGTAAGTACCAATGGGCGAAAAAATTAACCGTCAATCTGCCTTCCAGCGCCGCCTCAAACGATTTTCAGGTAGTAAAAACCGCGGACAATAAATTCGTTATCATGCAGGACGTGATTCATGATCTTGCCGCCGGTTTTACAAAAACTGCCCTGGCTTCAAATATAGAGCTTATAAAAATTGACCCGGACATTAATCCCGTCTGGGTAAAAAAAATCGAGGCTGAACGGGACTTGTCCGGCTACGGCATCGCGGCGACGGCCGACAAAGGCGTCGTGATTTCGGCGAGCATGTTAACAACCAAACAGCATATGGTTATGTTGAGCCTTGAGCCTTACAAGGAAGCGGCATTAATCAAGGTGGACGTAAACGGCAAGGTCGAGGGCTATGTCGGCGCCCGCGATTTCCGCGGCGTAAGCTTGGAAGACCAAAGCCAGTATTTGGTGATGAACAGCATGGACGCCGGAAAAATCGCGGACTTAAAATTGAGCATCAATAAAAAAGTCAAGGAAAAACTTCCGGCCATAAAGAACACGGCCCGCAATATCAGCCCGTATAAAAAAAGTTTTGCAACGCCTGTTTGCTCTTTTTTAACGCAAAGCGCGTCCGGCCAGCCGGCGACCAACACGGCTAAAACCTGGGCGCTTATCAATTACGAAAATACCAAAGCGGCCGCGGTAGAGGGGGATAAAAACCAAACCGTTAATGATGAACTTTTGCCAATGCTTAACCAGCTGTTCGCGAACCAGGTTAGGCTGAAAGACAATATGAAAAGCATGTGGCTTACCTATATTTTCCCGCGCCTTGTTACCCGCGCGGACGTAGAGGCGGTAGAGAATAAATACAAAGAGCTGGGCTATAAAATTGACGAGTCCGAAGGCGGCCGCCTATACGTTTCCCGGGTCGGCCTTACATTGCACATGACTTTTTCCATCGATAATTCCATGATGGGCAAATTAGAAGTGCTGTTTTAAATTTTATTTAACTGTCATAACCATAAAATATAAAGGTCGAAGAATTTACTCACTTAATTTAACAATAAACTTGTATGGATAAAAAAACCATCATTATCATCGCCATAACCGTCGTCGTGCTTGGCGGCGCGTATTACGGCTATAACCGCTGGCGCCAACAGCAATTAGCTAACCAGATTTTAAAGCAAATGTACGGAATAAATACCGGCGGAGGAATTTTAGATAAAATGACCGGCGCGGGCGGCAATATTTCCGGCCAGATGGCCCAGGAAATCGCCAAGATAGCGGCCAAGGAAGAAGCTAAGCAGAAAGAAGATGAAAAAAAGGAAGCGGCCAAGACGCCCCAAGACCGCTATAACGAAACCGAAGAAGTAGCGGCTTATGACGCCGCCTCCAAAGCCGCGGCCGGCGAAGCTAAAGAAATTATAGAAAAAGTTTTTGGCAGCGCGAAGTTAACCGGCGCCAATACTAATAATTACACCGACCAAAGCACGAGCTATAGCATTATGGAATTCAAAATCTCCCGATTGGCAACCGGAGCTGATTTGGGCGCGCTTTCTAAGGCCCTTGCCGATAAAGGCTTGCCGGTTATCCAAAGCGGCATCTCGGACAAAAGCGCTACGGTTTCGGCCGGCAGTAATGAAACCGCCGTATATACTTTTGCTTTTGAAATTGGCTCGCAGGACGTAAGCGCCAATATAATAAAAGTAAGCCAATAGTTTAATATTAATTTTTAATTCAATTGATATGGCCCAAAATCCTCCAGTCTTCGGCGGGAAAAAAAATACCGCGATGGCGGTCATCGCCTACATTTTATTTTTTATTCCGCTGTTAACCGGCGACGCGAAAAAAGATTCGTTCGTAAAATACCACACCAAGCAAGGCTTAGTCCTGTTTCTTCTCGTAGTTTTGTTAAATGTTATCGGCCGGATAATGCCGTTTTATTTCTGGTACACGATTAGCTGGATTTTAAGCTTAGGAACGCTGGTATTATTAATCATCGGCATCAGCAACGCGGTCGGCGGAAAAGAAGCTCCCTTGCCTTTAATCGGAAAATTTTCGGACGTCTTTAAGTTTTAAGTTTTTTTCCGCAAGATAAAACAAATTTATAAAAATCATCCCGCGTTTAGGCGGGATGATTTTTTAGTTCTGGCGAAGCCGGAAAACCCTTTCTAAATATTGATAATCGGCCGGCCAAAAAATTTCTTTCTTAATTCCGCCAGACTGCGGACATAAACCTTTTGGCCTTTTTCAATATGGTAAATTTTCTTGTCCTTGCCCCGGATTAAATCGCCTTCTGTATAGCCAAAAATAGGAGCACCGGCCGGATAAGCGTAAATAGTAAAATCAGTAACAATGTTTACTTTTTTTCCTTTGAATTTTCTCAAAGCAATTAAATCAACGATCCAGCGGCGCTTTTGGTTTTCAATATAATATATTTTTCTATCCGAACCGCTGATTAAAGATCCGTCCTTGTAGATTTTTTCCCCGAGCACAACTCCATTGTCTTTTTTCTCTTCCTCGTTTTTTTCTTCTTCTGATCCGTTTTTTTCCTCTTCTATAACACAGGCTCTTTCCAGCGAATTTTTTTCCGTTTGGCTCATTTCGCAATTGCCGGGCTGTTTCGAAACTGCAGTCCTTGCTTGCTTTCCATCCTTACATACTCCCCAATCGCTATATTCAACGCTAGAACAGCTGGCGGTTGATTGGTAAGAACCTCCGGAAGAACCAGACGGCGGAGGCAAGGGATTTTGGGCAAAGGTGGTAAAAAAAGTAAAGTGCTTGGTCCAGATATACAAATCAACGCCGTTGTCAAACTTGCATTCGGTTACGCCGCCCACCAAGCTCGCGCCATTATTAGCCGGGCAGACATTGGTGATTTCCGTAAAATCTCCGCCGTTTCTTGAATACCCGACCCGCCTTCCGGTTTGCCCGGGCAAAAGTATGCTTACCGGCTGATCAAAGATTAAATGCTCGCCCGAAAATCCGATTTCAATTGTTTCTAAAACTTCGGCTAACTTTCCCGGGTCGCTCGGGACTGTTACGGTTGTATTCGGCTTAATAGTCGGAGCGATAATCGAGCCGTCCCAGGTCGAACTCCCGGTAATAACGGTTCCGGCCGGAAAATTTATCTCAAACCGGTAATTCGGGTCAGTAGCTTCCCTTTTAATTAAAAATCCTCCGGCGCCGATTGTTACCTGTTTGTCGGTTCCGCTCGCGGTTGGAGTAAAACTAACTTTGGCCTCCGCGTCCGGCGCGAGAGTCGAGGGAAAAGTTGTACTACTAGTCCATTGGTTAGCCATCCGTTCTTCAGGGCTTAAAATCAAATTCAAATTGACGCTCGCGGTTGAGGCAACGTCCGGACAAACCGTTTCACCGGCAATATTGCCGTTTATGGAAAAAAATAAATTTTCCCCAACCATTTCCGAGCAAGGCATTTCATAGTAATATTTCCCGGTTTGCCTTGGGCTGGTTGTCGCCCATTCGGAATTATCGGCTACTTTTTTTATCGTTATCAAGGTATCAAGCGCCGCCGGGGAGCCGTCGATAGTAACATTCCCATAATAAAATACCGGCAAGCTCGGCGGGTCGGGAATAACGGCCCAGGCCGCCAAAGGCAAGAAAAATAAGAAGGCAAAAAGAAATTTTATCGCCGTTTTGCGCATGAAATTAGCTTTAGAGAGTTAGAGAGCTCTTTTCCTATCTTTTCGCCCCTGAATAATCCGCCGGCTGGCGGACCGAACAATATCCCGTTTTCGGACATCAGGAAGCAGTCGAACTTACCTTTTCGCCCCTGAATAAGCGATAGCCCGAACAATGTCCCAGTCTGAAGCCAGGCTCGGATTCTTTTTGAAGATGAATTTGAAGGTTTTTATGGCCGCGGCTTCGTTTTTGGTATTCCTTTTCGCGGTCCTTAACCCGTAAGCCATTATCGTAATAGCGGCGTTATCGTTAGCGTTCGAGAGGTTCGCGTTACGGCCGTAGATTTTCTTAAAGGTTAATTTTGCCCGGTCTTCGGCCGCTTTGCTTTTTTCCGCCGGCCATCTTCCCAAAGAAATCTTTAAGGCGTCCCGCCATTCAGTTTCGGTTTTCGGAAGTTTTCCAAAGGCGGCCCTATAGGAATCTAAAACTCCGGCCCGCTCTCCTTCGCCTAAGCCTTGAGTCCGCCGGGTGCCGTAAACGATAAAGTTCAGGTAAGCATTCTGATTAGTAGCCGAATAATTTTTTAGTCCCTTGATTAGCTTATCAATATACTTCTTTTTCCCGCTTGTCTCGCGGCTTAACTCCCTTTTGTTTCCAAGATGGGCTAGCAAGCTGTCAACATTCCCGGTATTCAAAATTTTGGCTTCGCCTTCAATATCGTCTAAAATCTGGTCGCTGATTTTTTCACCCAATACCTGGCCCGGAGTTGAAGGGACGCTTGGGCCGGGACTAATTAGGTTTGCGCTTCCATTATTCGTATTGGAATCGCCTGAAGAACTGCCAGACCCCGATCCACTACTGCTTCCCGAACCTCCTCCGGAAGCTCCACCGCCGCCGCCAGAGCCCGAACCACCTCCGCCGCCACTACCACCCGATCCGCCGGAACCGCCTGAAGTCGTTGTTGTTATGCTTAAGTCAATTTTGTCCGAAGCCTGCGAAACCGGATTGACGCAAACTTTTTCCGTTGCGTACGTTCCATTGACTTTGTAAACTAAATTCGCACCGGCATTAGCGGCTGGCACTTCGATAAAATATTTTCCGGCCTGGGTCGAAGAAACCCGCGCGGTTTCAGTCGCGCCGTTAAAGACCGTAACAACTGTTCCGATCGGGGCGTTGGCGGAATCAATTTTCAAATCCCCGTAAACCACTAAGGGAATTGCCGGAACTGAATCAGCGCCAAAAACCGCAGCCGGAGCTAAGAA
Source organism: Patescibacteria group bacterium (assembly GCA_041661505.1). Lineage (NCBI taxonomy): Bacteria > Patescibacteria group bacterium. The sequence continues at coordinate 135,702 of JBAZUF010000001.1, forward strand.
TGCGACAAGCATGAATAGGGATAGGATTTTTTTCATAATGATATCTTAATATAATGTCTCACCACTTTAGGGGAGCCCGGCCATTTTAGCAAGGCTCCCCCTTTTTTTGTTAGTCATTAGTCAGTAGGCACGATATTTCCGGCGCCGGTCGACCAGAGCCAGTAGCCTTTTCCGCCTTGCATGTAAGAGCCGGTTTTATCAGCGTTCGATTGGTCAAAGACGATATATCCGGAAGGCAAAGTCGAAAGATAGGTAGTCGTAGTCTTGTAAGCCGAAATTGATTTAAGGCCGATCAAATTCCAGCCGGAGATTACCGGATAGCTGGTAGGCGGATTTGGCGCTTCCGGGGCGATAGTTCCGGCAATTGTTAAAGTATCGCTGCCATTCATATTCACCCAATAGCCGTTGCCATCTTTCATAATTCCTAAATCGCCTACTCCCGGCAATTCAGGATGGCCTTCCTGGACCGTGAAGGTCTGCCAGTCGCCATTATAATAGTATTGGACGGTATCAAGATTTGTTTTTATTCCGGCAATTACGTCTTCAATCGCCGTACTCCCCGGAATCACCGGCAAAGACATTAAATTCCAGCCCGAGCTCAAAGAAATAGTGCAGGTATAAACTCCGGCTACCGGACCGGTACAAATCGGATCAGGGTAAGCGACCGGTACGGCGATATTAAAGGCTGTGTTGCTCATATCAGAACCGGTATTACCCGCGGCGTCAGTAGCAGTAGCCCGGATAAAGACATTCGTAGAATTGGCACCGGCCGGAATAGTCCATGGGTGACCTCCGCTATTTGAAGTATTTGTTACGATGTTATGCCAAGTAGCGCTGCCGTCAGTTGAATAGTCCAGGGTAACCAGGATGTTCGCTGACGAGGTAACATTGTCAGTCGCGGTCCAAGTAAGCGTATGGGTTGACCCTTCATCCCAAGTCTCTCCGCCGTTCGGGCTGTTGACCGCGATAACCGGATCCGTCGTATCAACAACGGTCGAATGAGTAATCGTAAAGGTACTGCTTAAGTCAAAATCCGCGTTAGTCGCCAAATCGGTCACCGTAACTCTTATCTGGCAATCAGAGCTATTAATAGCCGGCACGGTCCACGAATAAGCGCCGTCATTTTCCGTCGCCCCGACGACCGAAGACCAAGTCAATCCCCCGTCCGAAGTAAATTCGATTTTAATCGGCGTTCCGGCCGGCGGCCCGATATTCAAGTCCGTCGCCGTCCAGTTTATCGTATAAATATTTCCGCCAGTCAAAGTCTGCCCCGTAAACATGCTCGACAAGCTCATGACCGGATTGGTGTTATCCGTATTCAGCTGGCCGACGAGTTGGTAGGTAAAATTACTATAGCTATCTCTAGCTCTTACGCAGAGATAATCGGTATGGTCGCCGGAGATTGTGAAATCAGCCCCGCTCACATATGTGTTTAGTGGTGCGCTGAAGTCAGTACTATTACAAACTGCGTCGGAGCTAAAGCTATAATTATTGTAAGTAGCGCTCAAATGAGGATCGCTGGAAGTGATATTAATAACATCATCTTTTACCGGACCTGCTTCAACCCCGTTATTAATAGTAATCGACGGTGGAGTTGTATCTTTAGTTCGAGTGGCAGTAGCCGGAAGGCCTGAATTACCGGCGGCGTCAGTCATAACAACCGTAAGCGTAACTACTCCGTCAGACAGGGTCGAAGTGTTAATCGAGCCGACGTGGTAAGTGGTTGAGGTGGCGATTCCGCTTCCTTCAACTGCCGCGGTCATCGGATCGGTATCGTCCAGGCTATAAGTAAAGTTCGCGCCAACTTCGGCTCCGGTAAAGTTGAAATTAGCCGAAGTTTTTAGGCTGCTCGGGTATAAAGTTACCGCGTAGCCGGCTGGCGCGGCCGTATCTACTGTCCAAGTATGAGTAGTCGCGCTCAATTCAGCTTGCCAGTTGCCATATTTATCCCGGCCGATTACGTAAACTGTATGCGAACCGTCTGACAAGCCGGCCAAGGTAATTAGATCCGCAACTGCAGTTTCAGCCCCGAATGCTCCGCCGTCCAGTTTATATTTATAATAAACAATATTCGCGTCGCCTACGGTTATACTGGCCGAGGTTAAACTGGTCGGATCGGCTGGTGTCCCGGAAAGCGTTGCAGTCGGAAGCACTAAACTTATGTCAGTCCGTTCCGCATCAAAATACCATGGAGTAAAAGCGACATTGTCACTAACGGCGTTGCCGGTTCCATGAGGATTTGAAGTCAGATTATATGGGCCGCTCGGATCTCCCCACCAGTTTTGCGCGGCGTTCAAGGTGCCGGTTCCGGCGTTTAATATGCCGGTAGTGTTTCCGGTGAATGAGTTGTTGCTGACGCTAAACTCGGCTCCGGAAATATCGCTTCCAGCGCGCACGGATATTCCTAGATATGAATTGCTGAATGTGTTTCCCGTAACAGTTATCGGACCGGCATAAACTAAGCCTAAATCGTGATAGGTGCGGATACCCGCGCCCCAGGTTGCGCTAGTACCCGGATCAGGGTTGGTAATGTTGTTAAATGTATTATTAGAGATATTAAGATTCCCCGAAGTATTTGCAATCAGCATACCGTAATACTGGACTCCGTTAAAAGTGTTTCCGGTTATGTTGCCGGTAACGCTGCTTAGATTCAGTGCGCCGGAACTTGTTATGCCGGTCCACGTATTATTAGTAATGGTGATAGTATTGGCGCTCGCCGAGTAATGTCCTCCAACCTGAACTGTATCCGCGTTGGGCGTGTCAATGCTCGTAAACAAGTTATCGTCTAGAGTGAGGATAGGATCCTCGAAGTACAAGCCATCGGTCATAGCTCCGCTGAATATATTTTTACGGAGCGAGATAGTTGCCCCGGAAGCATCGCTTCGCATTTCTGCCCCGGTGGTCGCGAACGTAAGTCCTTCAAAAGTTACAACCGCGGTCCCTGAAGTTATATTAAAAGTTGCAGGTCCTCCGCCAGCAGAACCTTCAATAATTGCCTCTGCAACACGCGACCCGCCGTTAGGGCTTATGCTGACGTTCGGGCCGGCTATAGTAAGAGATTTATTTATTGTTATCTCGCTGGCACCCTGGTCGTACGTCCCGGCAGCAATATCAATTGTATCTCCGGCAGTTGATTTAGTAACAGCTTCCTGAATGGTGTCAAAATCAGGATTATTAAGAGCCGTATCATCAACGGTCAAAGTATCGTCTGTATCTAATACAAACGAAGCGGATGTTTCGGAAACGGTGTTTCCGGCCGCGTCAGTAACAGTAACCGTTAGGGTGTGGCGCCCATCAGAGGCTCCTGAAATAGTTGTACTTATCGGCACGCCGGTGGTACAAGGAATTGTTCCTTCAAGCACTGGGCTGTCAACTGTATAGCTACAAATTAAAGCCGTGCCAGGCCCCGGGTCGTTAGGCGTAAAAGCCACTGCGATATTATCCTTATATACTGTATCAAGCGCGGGAGCGGTGAAGCCAGTGATAGTCGGGGTGCCCGTATCAACAGTCATAGTATAAGTGTCCAATGCAACATTATCAACCTCATTTCCAGCCCGGTCAATCATATGCACCTCCATTGTGTAAACACCATCAGGAGCAGTGCCACCTGCACTTAATGACCCATCCCAAGCTTCATTCAAAATAGCGGTTCCATCATCAGTTGCAGGGATATAACTTTTCTTAGTTACACCTCCCTGCACCACCTGCAGTGAAACCCAATTGTCGATAATTTCACTGGCATTAATTACGATGGATACGCTTGCGGGATTGGTTGGGTCAAAAGTAACGTTAGCTCCGCTTCCATTTAGAGTGTAGCTTGTGATTGTCGGTGCAACTGTATCGGTATATGCAGCTTTAGTAGCTTCATTGGTAGGATTAATATTTGTAGCAGTATTGCCAACTGCGTCTGTTCCGGTAATGGCAATATTTTCTAAAACTTCGCCGACAGCGGCAACATCACTGGCGATCACTCGGTCATATTTATAATCATTTCCCGCGACTAAAGTAGCATCGACGCTGCTTACGTCATTAGCTGTACCTTCCGCGTCAATCGAAATTCTTGGCGCTTCGCTTAAAGCTTCGTTAGCGGTAATCTTTATATAATAGGTCCCGACTTTTAATCTCTTATTGTCAGTTAATTCAGTTGTAAGGCCGGCATCTGAATAATATTGAATAGCGAAGGTTGGCCTAGTAGTGTCTTGGGTATAAGAAACTGAATTTGATGGAGCGCTTTCTAAGTCTGCGGCGTCAGTAGAGGTTACAGTTACAACCTTAGCGGCGTCATAATCTAATTCGCTAACTATTCCGGCGGTTTCCAACTGTAAATTACTAAAGCTGAAATTGCCTCCGGTTGCGGTAGTAGTAACTCCGCTTGGTACTATTCCAATATATATCTCCACTATTGAATCAGCTTCTGCTGTCCCGGAAATCACTTGAGTCGGCTTTGTGGTTTCGTTAATAACAACTGTTGCCGCGGCCGGGTTCGTAATTACAGGGGCTTCCGGCGGAGTAACATCTATAAAATCAACTGAAGCATCTATAATGATCAGGCCAGCAGAAGTGGCACTAAGCGTAGCAGTCCCGGCCGTTCGGTCGGCTCCCGAGGTTAGGGTTGCAACAACAATTCCGTCAGCGTCAGTGGTTTGCATTCCAGCCGGATCAAGAGTTCCCTTGGTTCTTGTTAAGGTAATGGAAACTCCGGCTTGAGGCCTATTGTTGTCATACTGATCTTTTAGTTGGCCGGTAATTCCAGCACTATCAACACCATCGGCGTTAACAGAAGCTTTGCTGCTGGTTACGACCACTTTATTTGCCACGTCCGAGTTAACAGTAATTGCTGCGGTATCGTCAGCTGCCAATCCTGCGGCGCCATGCAAAACCGTACTCACTGCGTTAAACAAAGTGCTTTCCGCGCTTCCCGTTCCGTCAGTAACTGTGATTGGATTATATTCAGGGTGTGCGCCGCTTGGAGAATCGCCACCGCCAGAGCTAGCAGAAACAGTAACGGTTCCGGAAGCAGGATTGCCAAATTGGTCAACTGCTCCGGCGACGCTAACCGTAAATGCGGTTCCAGCCGTAACTGGAGTCGGGGCGGTTAGCGTGAAAGCGGTGATTACACCGGCTTTAAGCGGACCGATGTCGCCGCTTGTAGCTGAAACGGTTCCAGCGGTCGCAGTGATTTTAAAGATATCCACCTGGCTGTAAGCAACATTAGTAAAGGTCGCTAAACCGTTTGTAGTTGCCAAACTAAGAGCTCCCCGCAAATCGCCCGCACCACTAGCCTTAGTAAGAAGAACATCAGTTCCGTTGGCCACGTTATTTTCATAAGCGTCTTTGACCAGCACTATTGGTTGGGTGGAGATTGGATTGTCTACGGTGTCGGTTATGACCGCCGCTGGCGCCGTAGAGAAAGTTACAACTGATGGTACATTTGGAGCTACAGCGATTGAATTGGAAGTAACAGGAGTGAGGCTGTCCGAGCTAAAATTCAAAGCTATAGTTACCGCTTCGGTATAAACTATGTTAGTAAAGGTAGCGATGCCTCCAGAAACAGTCGCTGTCAAAGTTCCTCCGAGGTCCCTACTACCGCTGGCGCTGTTCCTCGTTGCGGTTATTACTGATAAATCATCTTCACTGATCAAGTTGCCAAATTGGTCAACAATTTTTACAACTGGTTGAGTGGCAAAAGCTTCGCCCGCCGTTGCAGTTGCCGAAGGTTGTGTTGCCATTTCTAATCGGCTGGCAACATCGTGATTAAATGTAACTTCCTGGGTCAGCACAATTAAAGTACCATCAGCGGTCGCAGTAATAGTTTTTTCTTCAGCTTTAGTGGAAGAGAAGGTAACCGTTGCTACTCCTAAAGCATTTGTTGTCGCTGGTACAGGATTAAGTTCATTTTCTGTTCCGGTTGAGTCGACTGTCACGCTAGAGTTAGGTATTACGTTTCCGGCCGCGTCTTTTACCGTTACCGTAATGGTAATAATATTATCTCCGCCACTTACAGTTTCTCTGTCCTTGTCTACCGCAACAATAGAATTATCGGCGCTAACCGGACCGGGTACAACTGTTAAAGTGCCAGTATCGTCCGTAAAAGAGCCATCAACCGCATGGATTACTCCGCTTCCCACTAAAACCCCGGTAAAAGTCGCGCTTTTGCTATCTCCGGCCGGTACTAAATTAGCATCGACAACGTCAGGGGTCTTATCGATTAATGACCAAGTAGCCGCGACATTATTTACGAAATTATTGAATTGATCCCTCTCAATGGTATATGCAGTTAAGGTATTTCCGGAAATCACATCCTGCGGCGAAATTACAGTTCCGCTCCCATTAGCCGCGGTTTCAATCTTAACTTGTGTTGGCGCTCCGGCAATAGTAGATAAAGTGCCAAAACTGGTACCTCCAACCCCATCTGTAACCCCTGCAATAGCGGCACCATCTACACTTGAATGGGTTATGTTGCCGGTAGAGGGAGCAATACCCGTCGGCCGGACCTTCATACTACTGATAATAAAAGCGAGGCCGCTATTTGCCGTGGAAGCTCCTGTGATCGAAAAAGTAAAAGAATTCGGGCCGGGCGTTATCACTTGGCTCTCCGGTTCAATATCGCCGACAGTCCTTACCACGGTTACAGTTGATCCCGTATTAAATTCCCATCCATCCGGAAGATTAAAAGTATGCGTTCCAACCTCTATGCTTCCGGGCGCGGTTTCATTAATAGTCGGTCCGCTTAGAGTTCTCCAGGTTCCCGATCCGCCAGGAGCCGAAGTTGTATCAATAGACACATTAGTTCCATTGCTGGCAGGGGCAATGGTCGCGTCTCCAACGGCAAAAACATAATTAACCGCGAAGATTGTTCCAAAAATTAAAAACGCGCCGAGTAAGCCGAAGACCGGCCATTTCACAGCGCGTTTCTTTAGAGATGTTTTAATAAACTTGCTCATACGTTTATTCTTAAAAGATAATTAATTTTGTTTTAAGAAAATATCTAAAAAATTTATCCCGAAAAAACAAAAAACCGCGTTCAGCGGTTCATAAAATTAGGCTCAATGAGCTTACCGGTTTTTGCAAGTTGGCATGGTGGAAAAACTTGCCGCATAGGATCCGGTTAGGTTATTATTTAACATTTTAAAAGTAGCACAGCCCTTCTAACTGGTCAATAGACCTTTATAGGCCACAATAATAAAATCCTGCTGTCAAATTAACCAAAAAACGAACGCCGATATTATATTAAATCAACATTAAGATTGGATTAAGATTTGATGAAAAAATTGGCTTTATTTTGAAACTTGTTTTTTTACCAATAAGACTATTTGTGCCAAAAGCCAACCCATAATTGATAAGCTCAACGCGACCAATAGATATTTACCTCCGCCAAGTAATGCGAAGACTAGAGGGATTGATGCCCCCATAATCCAAGCTTGAAAAGTATTTTTTTGAATAAACGAAAATACTAGAAGTGGTATAAAAAAGTATAGAGCAAAAATTGTACCTACGATCACGTTACCAAGCCACTCAGGGATTATATTAAACATACTGTATCCGGTCATTATTGGCTTAAATATCCATAGATATAATTCATAAAATAGCCAATAAAAAATAAATGATAAAAATAGACTCAGCATGTAAATATTCATTTTCTGCTGTCTTTTATAATACTCTCTAAAATCAATCATACATTTATAAATTATTTTTTAAATAGTTAAAGTCATCTTTAATTATATCATAAGCTTTTTGATTAATTAAATGCCTAGTCAAATATTTCCAAAGCGATTTTTCCATCCGGTCGAAAACTACTTTCAACTTTTTATCATTTTCCTTGTCCAACCTTTCCAGCTCTTCATTGTATCTTTGGAACATTTTAACCTTAGTTTTAGCTGGGATTGAATTGTTGGCTTCTATTTTTCCTCTGGTCCTAATAATTATATTTTTTGCTTCATTTAACAGCTTCAATCTCCATTTAATTTCTTCAATCTCGGTTATCAGTAATTTACTGGTTATCCGGTCGTATATCCACCTAAGATTATATAACCTTTGGATATCTGAAATTACGCTGTCCGGAGTAGCGGTTATATTAAATTTGACTGTTGAAGTAGCCATATTTCCCGCTTTATCAAGAGCCCTAAATTCTAATAAATGTTCTCCGGTTTTTAGGAAAAATAAGTCAGCTTTTTCATTATCTACGCTTTGGCCGTCTAGGAGAGTTGAAGTTGCGGAAATACCTGAAAAATCGTCGGTGGCGCTATATTCAATTTGCATAGTTGCATTATGCAAATAATTACTTCCTTCAGCTGGAGAAGTAATATTAATAGTTGGCGCTACTAAATCAATGGGCTCGGGGTCGCTTAACGGATTATCCGACGTACTGGAATAGTTAATTCTAAATTCCTGAACCTGATTTTCGGCAATATTGCCTTGGTAGTTTTTCTCGATTTCCGATTCGTTATCGGTATTAATCAAACTGGTACCTAATTGATATTGTCCTCCTCGGCTAACTCCTTGAATTTCTATTTTGTATTCGCCGTCCATTGGCTCTAAAATTGTCGCAAATTCTTCTTCTGCCCCAAAACCTGAATAAAAAGCGCCGTCAATCTCGTTTAAATCTGTATTTGAAAAAAAATCTTTGCCCAGTCTCTTACCGTCCGGCGCAATAATAGTAAAATCAACTGGAGAATAAACTCTTATGAAAAAAATTCTTTTGATAGCTGACCACAAGCTATCGATATACTTGTCCGGCGTTTTTCCCGTTAGTTCTTTAATAACTTCTTTTTGCGCGGCGGTTACCATCTGGCGATGATCATATCCGGAAAGCTCAATAGTCTTAACACCGGCTAAGCTGTTAGAGCTTTCGTTGGGGACCGTACGGTCGCCGTCACCTAGAATCAAACAATCAGCATTGCCATCATCTAGATTCTCCGGATAGCCGTCCATCCATTTGCTGTCATATATATCCGGATCACTAATTACCCTTATTTTCGAGACCGTTGTGTTAGCTTTTAGCGAATGGCTGAATATGTTAATAATATTAGCCCTTCCTTTAAGCGCGGAAATCCCGGCTTGCGTATTAAGGTTTTCTAAAAATTCATTCCTCGGGTATTGTACCGGGTAAATTCTGTCTATCCAACTATCGCCAAGTTTATTTTGCAGATAATTATAAGTCGGTAAGAGCTGCTCCACGCTGGGCGCTTGTTCATGGATATACTTAATAATATTTAAGTATTTATGCTCAGCCGCTTCAAGTCCTAGCACACTATTTAATAGCCAATTATTGGCCAAAAAATATGAACCTTCCCAAGCTAAATAATCTTCCGGCGCGCCTTTATGCGGGGTTCCTAAGAATATTAATTGATCAACGTCATTTTGATATTCACTGCTTTGAACATAATACCGGGCCACTAATCCGCCCATGCTATGGGCTACAATATCCACTTTTGTTTTACCGGTTATTTCTTTTATCTCTTGAATTTTATCTTTTAGCTGGCCGGCGGTCGTCACATTATTTTGCCGCCAATTATAAGGAAAAACGAATAAATTCTTATCCAATTCGTATCCGCTCTGGATTAAAGCCTCTATTAAATTATCATAGGTATGCAGGATGGGATCAATCAGCTTTATATTCAAGCTTTGCCAACTCCCCAAAATCCCCGGCACTATAATCACTGGATCTTTTTCTTTTACTAATGGCCAGGCAAAGGGTTGGCCGCTTTCGTAAATTTGCTTTACTTCTTCGGGAGATAAAATTGAAGAAAGGATGAATAAATCGTCAACGTCTCCCATGAAATTGCAGAAACGTCCGCAAGAATTATCTTCCCGGTAGCCGACTTTAACTTGCCCGAAAGAAGGCGGATTACCCGGAATAAATTCGCTCCCCTCTTCTTCGCCGTCTATATAGAGTTTTAGCGTGTGATTATGGGCGCGCGGATCAAAGGTGAAGGAGATAAAATGCCAGTTATTGTCGTTAATGGATTGGCTGGAGGTTATATTATATGTCCGGTAAAAGCAGGCCGGGCCGTTAGTTGTCGCGGTACAGCCATCGGAAAAATTGACTGTCAAAAACGCTTGGCCGAGTTTTTCGGAAAGGACAATATTGTTTTCTTTATTATTTCCGCCTAAGACTAAAAAACGGGCTCCCGGATCGCTTTGGGCGCCGGTCTTAATCCAGGCGCCGGCCGAAATCCCATTTTCAAAATTTACCGGCGGGTCAACGTTCCGGCTGAATAAATCTTCAACCTTATTAAAATTTATTGCCTTATCAAACCGCCCGGAAACCCGTCTTGGCGACGGCTCTCCGCCGCCCCAAGGGTTAGCGCCCCAGCTTAAGTTATAGCCGTTTCCCGAACTGTCGGAGGCCGTATCTCCGGTATCATCAAAATGATAAATAGCTTTTACCGCGATTGGCGCTAATGCGGTTTCAGTTATTTCAGACTTATAGGGCTTAGCGGACTGAAAAATTTCCAGGATTTTACTGTCATCCAGGCTTTCCGACCGGATCCAAACGTCATCAATTACTCCTTTAAAATTATTTAAGGCGTAAGGCGCGTAATAATCTTCGCGCCGGCCGATTACGATATTTTCGGCCGCTGGAATAGTTTGGGCAAAACTTAATTCCCCGTCTTTTATTCCGTCAATATAGAGCTTAGCCTGGCCGGACGCAGTCAGGCTGACAGCGATAAAATGCCAGTTTGAATCGTTAACCAGAGCCTCTGAAACCAATTCCTCTTGCCACTCGTTTTCTTTTTTAAATTTTATGACGGCATGGCCATCCTTTATTGCCAGCATAAAATGATTAGCCGGCGAGCCGCTTGAATCAAAAGTATTTCCCAGCCAAAAAAACCGGGTATACTGTGGCGTGTCAACATCCGTTTTTATCCAAATTCCGACTGTTAATCCGTCGGGCCATGAAACAGCAGGAGAAAATTGCCGGGAATACAATTCTTCGGTTTGGCTAAAGTTTATTCCTAAATCCCATTGGCCTCGAACTCTTTCCGGCGCGATTTTTCCCCCGCCCCAGGGGTTATGGCCCCACTCTAAATTATTTCCGTTCGGCCCGGAGTCGTAGGCAACGGTTCCGCTATTTTCATCGAAATGCCAAACACCAAAATCAGCCGCGTCAGTTGGGTCGGCGGCTTTAACCGCGGGCGCGCTCCCCAAAGCCCCAAAAACAAAAATACCCGCCAAAAAAATGACCGGCAATATGCAAATAGTCCTCGCGAATTTAATTTTCATATAACCCTCCAATTATATGAATTAAGCTATTCTATTATATTAGCACTTATTTATTAGCTCAACAATACAAATACTTTGACAACCCAGTTGAGAGTTTATATACTCGCTAAAAAGGAATCATTAGCCCTTGACAGGAGATTGTTATCTTAACCCGGGAAAATCCCAACGAGTAATTTTGCCCTTTCAAATACTTTTAACAAAAACCAAACGCTTGGAGCGGCTATGAAAAATTTTAATCTTGATGATCTTAATGAGTTGTCGCCTCAAGCGGGCGACAAAGTACGTTGCTTACTGGACGGTGTCCGCAACTGGTCTTCGCTTTTGGACGCCGAGAAAAGAATAAAGGAGCTTTTGTCAAAAATCAGGGTAAAAGCCGAGGAGGTTTTTATAAACAAAGGCATGGCCGAAGGGCTTCATCTTAACGAAGCCTTGAAACAGGCAAGGCGAAGCTGTAAGCACCTCGGTCGGTTCCACAACGAGTAACCGAGTTGCGGAGTCATGCCAAATTTTAACTTTATGACCCATTACCGGACGTAATGGGTTTTTGCTATTTAAAAAAACGGGTATTACCCGCTATTGGCCAGGGGAAAATGTTAGCCTTATTACTTCTCCCGGAGCGCCACTTCCCTGACAATCCGGGTGATGTTGCGCTCCATTTTTTCAATCCGCAGGCGCAGGCGGAAGATAATATAAAAGAGCAAGACAACGGCGACGTAAAAGAGGACGTTAATGCCGGTGGCGGAAAAGCCTAAATCGGCGACAAAGCGGTCAATTGATTTTATAAAGACAATAGCGGCGGCGGCCAAAGCCCAAAAGACGAGCCAAAAAACGAATTCGGCGTTTTCTAACTCGTCTTTCTTTTTTTGCCAAAAAAGCCGGGAAAGGAAAAAAATTATGACTATAAGCGCTAAAATTTGCTGAATCATATACTTATGCCCATGACCGCGGTTATGAATGGCTTAATATTCCGCGCGTTATCCATATTATTTTTTAGCCGAGCAGTTTTGAAATAATTAAATCCTTAATAATCTTCAGTCCGCCTCCCGGCCCCTGGCCGAAGGTGCGGTAAACTACGGTAATCGGCGTTTCCTTAACCCTTAATTCGTTTTGAAAAACTTTGCCGATAATTTCCGAACAATGGGCCATGCCGTCATTGGTGATTTTTACCTGCCTCGCGGCTTTGGCATTCATCGCCCTAAACCCGGATTGCGGGTCGCTTAACTTAACGCTGAAAAAAACCCGGTTCATAAGGCGCGCCAAAGGCATCATCACGCGCCTTTTTAGCCAGGGCATGTTGTTTTTCTTCCCTAAAAACCTTGAGCCGAATACGACGTCAGCTTGCCCGGCTTCAATCGGCGCGGTTAGCTCTTTTATTTCTTCGGCTAAAAATTGGCCGTCAGCGTCAAAATGGACGATTATATCGGCGCCGCGGCGGAGAGCGTATTCATTTCCGGTTTCAAGCGCCGCGCCTTGGCCGCGGTTAAATATGTGCTTTAACGCGGCAACCCCTTGGGCTTTGGAAAGCTCAAAAGTCTTGTCAGCTGATCCGTCGTCAACGACAACAACCTGATCCACGGCCGGTTTGACGGATTTTAGCACTTCAACGATTGTATCTTCTTCGTTATAAGCTGGGATAACGCAGTATATTCTCATAACACATCTATTAAGCTTTACTTTACCCTCATAAGCCGCTGGCTCGCCCTTAAATCGTCGATGGTTTTTTCCAGGCCTTTTTGCAAGGTAACGACCGGCAGCCAGCCGAGCTCTTGGCGGGCTTTTGACGTATCCGGCAAGCAGAGCGGAGTCATAATAAGAATTTCCTTATCGTACTTGATTTTTGATTTTGAATCAAGAATCTTAATAATCTTCCCGGCCACCTCGGCAAATCTTACCTCGATTTCCGAGCCTAAATTAATCGGCCCCGAGACATCGGATTCGGCTACTTTTATCGCCCCGTCAATCATATCGCTTATGTAGCAAATCGAAGAAGAAAAATCTTCGCCGCCATGGATTATCAGCTCGGCGTTATCCAGGGCGTTTATTACAAAATCCGGAAACATATGCCCTTCATTCAGCTTCATCCTCGGGCCGTAAGCCCGGAAAACGCGGAGTATTTTAGTATCCAGTTTATAGACCTGGCGGTAGTTCGCGACCAGGGTTTCGGAAAATCTCTTCCCTTCGTCGTAGGAGCTGCGCTCGGAAACCGGGTCCGCCTGTCCAGCGTCGCTTTCGTTTATTTTTTCATTTGACTGGCGACCGGGGCCATAAACGGCCGAAGAAGAAAAATGGACGAACTTGGCGCTGTATTTAACCGCGATATCCAGCATGTTTTTTGTCCCGGTGGAATTAGCGAGCAGGGTGGCGATTTTGTTCTCATCGAATTTTTTCGGCGAAGCCGGGCAGGCTAGATTGTAGATTTCCTGGATGCCCTGGAATTTTATTTTGAATTTTTCCAATTCGGGCATAGCTTCTAAATCAAGCGGTTCGGCGATGTCGTGCCGGATGAATTCGAAATTAGGATTGGAGAGAAGATGGTCGATATTCCTTTCGTCGCCGGTAATAAAATTGTCGATGCAGATGACTTTGGAATTTTTCAAAAGCTCGTCGCATAAATGCGAGCCGATAAATCCCGCGCCGCCGGTAACCAGTATGTTTTTTTTATCAAAAATTGCGTGCTTAGACATATAATTTGTTAGTTAATGAAAATATCTTTTACTTAGCTATCTTAATATACCCCACATTAACCCCCTGGTTAAAATCCGCCGCGAGGGCGTAATAGGATCCCAAAAGCACTCCTCCGGAAGTGAAGGAACGCACGTGCGGCGCGCCGCCCGGGCCGGCGCCGGTTATAATTTCCGAAAGTCCGTCGTTATTTATATCGCCTGAAGCTAAACTCACTCCGCCGCGGAAACTTTGGGTATAGGCGAAGAAAAAGGAAAGCATCTTGGTGTTGTCAAAAATTTTTATTTGCGAAGGCATGCCCGGCCCCGGAGCGGTAATAATTTGGGGATAGCCTTTGCGGGATAAATTGTAGGCGTTGCCAACGGCGATTCGGACTCCGCCCCGGAATTTTTGGTCATAGGCGAAAAACTGGCCTTTTAATCTTCCGGCCCGGTCGAAAATCCGAACGTGCGGGCCGCCGCCGGCGCCGGGCCCGGTAATAATCTCCGTGGCATTGTCGCCGTCAATGTCGCCCGCCGCGACGTTCACTCCGCCGGTGAATTTTTTGTCATAAGAAAAAAACTGGAGGCGGACTTTTCCCGAGCCGTCAAAAATCCGGACGTGCGGGCCGCCGCCCTTTCCCGGCCCGGTGATGATTTCTTTTATGCCGTCGCCGTCAATGTCGCCCGCCGCGACGTTCACTCCGCCGCGGAAGCCCGGGGCGTAAGCGAAAAATTGCCTTTTTAATTTTCCATCGGCGGAAAAAATTTGGACGTGCGGGCCGCCGCCGGCGCCCGCGCCGGCTATTATTTCGTCTTTTCCGTCGCCGTCAATGTCGCCCGAAGCTAAACTCACTCCGCCGCGGAAACTTTGGTTAAAAACCGGAAACTCGCTGATTTTTTCGCCGTCTCTGTTGGAAATTTTCAAATTAGCCGGCAAGCCCGCCAAAGGCGCGGTAACAATATCGCCGGAAAAAGAGTTAAGCTGGGCGAGCGCCAAATCAAGCGGATTCAAGACGTTTAACCTCCCCCGGCCGAGCTGGCCCAAGAAAGCCGGATTCACCCGGCTGATGTTATCGGTATTGTCCAGCAAAAGATTAACCGCGTCTTTCCGCGACAAGCCGTAATTAACTTCCAAAAGAAGGGCCAGCGCGCCGGAAACCTGGGGCGCGGCTACCGAAGTTCCGGACCAGTAGCCTTCATAATAGCTGTTGAAAAATTTTTCGCCGATAGAGGCGGACGGGTTATAAACCACGGTCGAAAAAACGCTCTCGCCCGGAGCGGACAAGTCGATGCACTTAAAGCCAAAGCTGGAAAATTTAGATTTTTGGTCGATGGAATCAACAGCCGCCACGCCGATTACCCAATTTTCTCCGTTCGGGCCGTCGTGGCAAACCGGGTACATGGGAGTCTGATCCAAAAAAAATCCCTGGCCGTCTTCAGACTCGTTTCCGGCGGCGGCCACTACCAATACGCCGGCATCATGGGCCCGCTTTATCGCCTCATTCAAAGCTTCTGAATACCCGAAGCCGACAAAGCTGAAATTTAAAATATTGGCGCCCTTGGAAATGGCATAATCTATGGCCTTAATTACGCTTAAGGTGTTTCCCTGCCCGGCATCGTCCAATACTTTTAAAGGCATAATCTTCGCCCGCCAGGTTACGCCGGCGATTCCGGTCGCGTTATTGCCCGCGCTGGCCGCGATCCCGGCCACGATCGTTCCGTGGTTTACCCCGCCCTCGGTAAAGCCCGGCTTAAATTTAGGCGACGGGTCAGAAACATTGTTTACAAAATCCCAGCCGTTCACGTCGTCAATATAGCCGTTATGGTCGTCGTCAATTTTATTGCCCGCGATTTCGTCCGGGTTGGCGTAAATATTTTCCGCCAAATCCGGATGGGTGATTTGGACGCCGGAATCGATTATCGCTATGGTTACGTTCGGGCTTTCGCGCTTTCTATCCCAGGCTTCTTGGGCCTTTATTTTTTTTAAATACCATTGTTCGCCGTAAAAAGGGTCGGACGGGATAATCACCGCCCGGTATGTGTAATTCGGCTCGGCGCTCTCCACTTCCGGATTCTTTTTATATTGGCGGACAGCCTCTTCCACGCTTTCCGAAGGGGCCAAAAATACTTTCACTGCTTCTTTGGCGGATTTAAATTTTACCAGTATCTGCCCCGGTTCGTATTCGGCCAATCCGGCTCCCTGGGCGGCTTTATCATTTCCTGAATCGGCATTAAAAAACCAAACGCTAAAAACGCCGGCCACGATAAAAAAACTGATGAAAATCTTCACCTTCATATAATCCAATTATATCATAGCCGCTAATTTTAATACAAATAAAAACTGCCCCGAAAAATGAGGCGGTTTTTTCTTATCGCGCCAATTTTCTATTACTTCAAATAAATTCCCTTGTTCCGCACGTGTTCGTCAAAAGTTTTTGAATAAATTACCTTATCTTCGCCATTAACCTCGGCCGTCAAAAAATAATTATAATCGGTAGCCGTCGGGTAAATCGCGGCTTTAATCGCGTTTAAGCCCGGATTGGCAATCGGCCCGGGCGGAAGGCCTTTATTTCTATAGGTGTTATACGGCGAATCGATTTGGGTATCGGCTTGGGAATACTGGTCTTTGTTGACCCCTAAAATATAGGCAAGCGTCGCGCAGGACTGGAGCGGCTGGCCGATTTTTATCCGGTCCCAAAAAATCCCGGAAACAATTTTCATGTCTTCGGGGGTGCGGACTTCCTTTTCGATTAAAGACGCCATGGTAATAATTTGGGGCAAAGTTTTTCCCTGGCTTTTTATTTCCGCGCGCATTTCCGGCGTTAATTTTTTCTCGAAATTGGAAAGCATTTTTACCGCGATATCTTCCAGGCCCGAATCCTTAAAAATCCGGTAAGTGTCCGGGAAAAGATAGCCTTCCAGCCCGGCTTCGCTCGGAACGTCTTTTAAAAATAACAATTTTTCCGCCGGCCCGCTGGCCCAGTAGCCGGCTTTTTTCGCGGCAAATTCTTCAAATCCGGTTTCCGCCGCCAAGCCGTTCTTAATCAGGTATTTTCCGATTTCTTTTAAATTCCAGCCTTCGATTATCCGGATATCGGTTTCGCGGCTGATTGTCGTTCCCTTGACTAAAGTATTGGCGATCTCCCTGATATTTAATTTAGGGCTTAAGCGGTGATCGCCGGCTTTGAATTTACTCCCCCATTTTTTCAGCCAAATGTAAGTTTCAAAATCAAACTTGGACTTAATTAATTTTTGGCCAAGAAGGTTTTGGCTGATTTGGTGCACGCCCTCGCCTTCTTTAATGGTAAAAGCCTGGTCCGCGCCGTTAGGGTCAGCCGGGCGGTTAAACTTTTGCCAGCCAAAGCCTAACCCGGCGGCGGCTAATATAAAAATAACTAGAATAATTTTTTTTGCCATATTTGAAAATAAAAATTTTTAATCTTCATGCTTACCATCCGTCCGCCCGCCTTTAATTGCTTAAGCAGGTTTGCGGGCGCTTTTTCGGCCGCCGCGGATACCAGTATTTTATCAAAAGGCGCGAAATCCGGCAAACCGATATAACCGCCGGGCTTTTGGCGGCTTTTGATTTTATTAAGTCATCGGCTAAAGACATGGCGTTTTTATCCTGCTATGGTATAATAATAATAGTTTATTACTTCTAGCGCAATTGGATTATATTTGTAATTTTTGAAGCAAGGGCTGTCTGGCAAATATAATCCGAATGTTAACAAACATGTACGATGTTTTACTGCTCCCGATTCTGGCCGGCCTTATGGCCCAATTTATCAAATTTTTTATCCGCACCAATAATTACCGGCTTACCTGGCACAACCTTTTTGCCTATTCGGGCATGCCTTCCATGCACACGGCCATCGTTTCTTCGCTAGCGACAATTGTCGCCTTGAAAGAAGGCCTTGGTTCGCCGATTTTTGCCGTCAGTTTCGTCCTGGCCGCTTTTATCATAAGAGACGCCTTCGGCCTCCGGCAGTATCTTGGCGCCCAGGGAAAAGTCCTAAACGTCCTGGTCAATGACTTAAAAGAAGACGATTTGCTTGACCGGAATTATCCCCGGCTTTTGGAAAAAATCGGACATACGCCGGCGCAAGTGGCGGCCGGAGCGATTTTAGGGTTAAGCGTAAGCCTCTTGGGATTTTATTTCCTTTCCTACGTTTAAGAGATCTTCATTATATAAAAACAAAATTTACTAAATCAAAGACCTTCCGGTCATCTCTTTGGGCTTAGCCAAGCCCATTATTTTTATTATGGTTGGGGCGACATCGGACAAAATTCCCTGCGGCTTCATTAAGGTCAAGTCGCCGCCTATCGTATCCTGGCCGCCGATAGTTTTCCCTTCAAATTCCTTTCCTACTAAAATAAAAGGGACCGGATTGGTTGAATGCTCTTTTTCCATCGTTCCGGTTTGCATGTTAAACATCGATTCGGCATTGCCGTGATCGGCGGTAATTACCATGACTCCCCCGCTTTTCAAAACCGCCCGGGTAAGGGATTTTAGGCACTTATCAACGGCCAAGACGGCTTTTTCCGCCGCTTTCAGGTTGCCGGTGTGGCCGACCATATCGGCATTGGCGTAATTTATCAGAATAAAGTCATAAGCGCCGCCCTCAATAGCTTCTTCAACTTTTTTGGTTAACGCAAAAGCCGACATTTCCGGCTTCAGATCATAAGAGTCGATCCGCGGCGAAGGGACTAATACATGATCCTCACCCTCTCCCTTTTCCTCGCGGCCGCCGTTAAAAAAATAAGTGACGTGGGCGTATTTTTCCGTCTCGGCGATCCGCAGCTGTTTTAAGCCCGCCTTGGAAATCACCTCGCCCAAAGTGTTCTTTACCGGCTCTTCGCTAAAAGCCACGCCGGCCGGCAGTTCCTTTTCGTATTCGGTAAAGCCGGCGAAATACAAATCATTTATCGCTGGCCGGCTGAATTTATTGAAAGCGGGCAAAGTAAGGGCTTTGGTAATTTCCCGGGCCCGATCCGGGCGGAAATTGAAAAATATGACCGCGTCATGGTCTTCAATTTTTCCTTCCGGCTTTCCTTCGGCATCGGTAATTACCGTCGGGACGAATTCCTCGTCGTAAATTTTTTTATCATAGCTTTCGGCAATGGCTTTAACCGGATCGGCGGCGGTTTTTCCTTTCCCTAAAGCCATAGCCCGGTAGGCTTTTTCGACCCGGTCCCAATGGTTGTCGCGGTCCATGGCGTAAAACCGGCCGGAAAGCGAAGCGATTTTTCCCCGGCCGTATTCGGCAATGGTTTTTTGCAGTTCCTCTATAAAAGCCAGGCCCGAATTAAAAGCCGTATCGCGCCCGTCCAAAAAGGCGTGGATATAAACCCGGTCGATTTTTTTTTCTTTGGCTAAAGCCAGGAGAGCGGTTAAGTGGTCGATTGAGGCATGGACTCCGCCGTTTGACAAAAGCCCCATGAGATGGAGTTTGGAATTATTTTTTTTCGCGTGTTCAATTGCTTCGTTCAATGCTTTATTTTCGAAAAAACTATTGTTGTTGATGGCTTTGTTAATCCGCGGCAAGTCCTGATAGACAACTCTCCCCAGGCCTAAATTAAGATGCCCGACTTCCGAATTTCCCGCTTCGCCCCAAGGCAACCCGACCGCCTCGCCCGACGCCATTAAAGTCGCGGAAGGATAGTGGGCGATAAGCTCGTTAAAATTTTCAGTTTTTGCCTGGCTGATGGCGTTGCCTGAATATGGCTGGCTTACTCCCCAGCCGTCCAAAACAACAAGCACTACCGGCTTTGGCCGGCTATTTTGTTTGGCCATAATAAATAAAATTTCTTTCGTTAATTCCTCTTTAAAACCAGTTCCTGGTTCCAGTTAGAATAATAGCCGATTGCAAAAATTTTTACAACCAATTTATATTACGAGTTATATTATTAGCGATTTTCCCTTCATTTGCGCCGGTTTTCTTATATCCAATAATTGAAGTATGGTCGGCGCGACGTCTCCCAGGATTCCATTGTCTTTCAAGCGGGTTTTTAGATGGCTGTCGCTCACTAAAATAAAAGGCGCTGGGCTCGTGCTGTGCTCGGTATCGATTTCTCCGGTTTTTAAATTAATCATTGATTCTACGTTGCCGTGGTCCGCGGTTACCAAAACCGTTCCTTTAACTTTTAAATAGGCTTCAACAATCTTCCCGAGAAAGCCGTCAACCGCGCTTACGCATTCGATCCCGGCTTTTAAGTTTCCGGTGTGGCCGATCATGTCTGGCGCGGCAAAATTCAGAACCGTAAAATCGTATTTTCCAGCCTTGAGATTATTTAATACCAGCTCGGTAAGGGCCGCCGAGCTCATCGCCGGGGTAGCGTCATAGGATTTAACGTCCGGCGAAGGGATCATAATCTGGTCTTCCCCGTTCACTTTGCCCGAATATCCGCCGTTAAAAAAATAAGTGACGTGGGCGTATTTTTCCGTCTCGGCGATATAGGCCTGGCTTATATTTTTTAAAACCATCGGCAGGGTCTCTTTTACGTCAATGCTTGGGAAAGCGGAAAGAATATTTCCCAAATCCGGGCCAAAATCGGTCATGGCGATAAAAACCAAATTTTTTGGCGCCTTTTTCGGGATAAAGCATTTCGCGTTCATCTGGCAAAAATGCTTTTGGACAAAAACTTTTGAAAGCTGGCGCGCCCGGTCAGACCGCAGGTTGAAAAAAATAATGCTGTCATTGTCTCTAATCCGGGGAGTTGGCTTGCCCTTGTCCGTAATGACATAGGGTTCTATAAATTCATCCGAGTCGCCGCGGTTGTAGCTTTCGGTTATGGCTTGTTCGGCGCTTTCGGCTTTCCTTCCTTCCCCTAAAACCAAAGCGTTATAAGCTTTTTCGGTATTGGACCATTTTTTCTTGCGGTCCATGGCATAATACCGGCCGATTATAGTCGCGATTACTTCGCCGTTTTTGAAGCATTTCCTTAAATCCTGGATTAGTTTCAGGCCGGCGTATTTAGGAGAGTCGCGGCCGTCGGTAAATAAGTGAAGGCAGACGTTTTTTACTTTTTGGAGCCGGCAGAAAGTTATCAGGGCTAAAAGATGGTCCGGATCGCTGTGGGCGCTCATGCCGTTTGAAAGCATGCCCATAAGATGCAGATTGGAATTTTTTTCCTTGGCATTTTTTATGGCTTCGAGAAATGCCGGGTTTTTAAAGAAAGTCCCCTGATTAATGCTTTTGGAAATGGCTACCGCGTCCTGCTCGACAAGCCGCCCGGCGCCTAAATTTAAGTGCCCGGCTTCTGAATTTCCCGCTTGCTGGGGCGGCAGACCGACCGCTTTTCCCGATGCTTTTAGAAGCGTGTATGGATATTTTTTTTGGAGGCCGGTCATAACCGGGGTTTTGGCAAGGGTGATGGCATTGCCTCTTGAAGGCTTATTAATTCCCCAGCCGTCCAATATTACCAAGATCATGGGCGGATTATTTTTGTTTTTCGGTTTTTCCGGATTTATCATAGTTTGTTTTCGATTTCCATCAGCCGGTTATATTTGGCAACCCTTTCGCCGCGCGAGAGCGATCCGGCTTTGATATAATCAGCGCCGGCCGCGGCCGCCAGATCCGATATAAAATCATCGGTCGTTTCGCCCGAACGGTGAGATATGATAATTTTTAAGGCGTGGCTTTGCGCCAATTTTATGCAATCAATAGTTTCGGTTAAGGTGCCGGCCTGGTTGGGCTTAATTATTATCGCGTTGGCCGCTTTTTCTTTTAAGCCCTGTCTTAGGCGGTGGATGCTGGTGGCGAATAAATCATCGCCAACCACCATCATCTCGCGCCCCAGCTCCCGGTTCAATTCCTTCCAGCCGGAAAAGTCGTCTTCCGATAATCCGTCTTCCAAATAGACGAGCGGATATTTTCTAAACCATTCATAATAAAGCCCGGTCAAAGTCGCGCCGGTAAAATTTGACTGGTCCAGCTTAAAAATATATTTTCCGGTTTTTTTGTTGTAGATGGCCGAAGAGCCGACGTCAATCCCAAGGCCAAAATCCTTTCCCGGGTTATAGCCGGCCCTTACTCCGGCGGCTAAAATCAATTCAATGGCCTGGATAGAAGAGTGCATGTCCGGCGCGTATCCGCCCTCGGCTCCGACGTCGGTATCAAACCCGGCTTCGCGCAAAACTTTGCCCAGCATATGGAAAATTTCCGCTCCCATCCGAACCATTTCCCGGAAGCTTTTTTTTGTTTGCCCGGGAATAACTAAAAATTCCTGAAAATCCAGGTTAGTGTCGGCGTGCCGGCCGCCGTTAAAAATATTAAAGCAGGGGATCGGCAATTTGGGCCGGCTAAAATTAAAATGCTTTTGGATATACTGGAATAATGGAAGTCCTTTTGATTTTGCACCGGCGCGGCAGACGGCAAGCGATACCGAAAGGATGGCGTTCGCGCCCAGCCGGCATTTATTTTCGGTCCCGTCCAAATCAATCATCCGTTTGTCGATTATTTCCTGGACGCCGGCGTCCATGCCGATAAGTTCCGGGCCGATAATATCATTCACATTCTCTATCGCTTTTAAAACTCCCATTCCGCCGTAGCGCTTCCGGTCATTATCCCGCAATTCAAAAGCTTCGTATTTGCCGACTGAAGCGCCGGACGGGACGCTTGACTTAGCCGTGACTCCATTATCTAAAACGACCTCGGTTTCCACGGTCGGATTTCCCCGCGAATCTAAAATTTCCCGGGCAACAATTTTTTTAATTCTACTCATACTGATTTTTTATTGATAGCTTACGCAATAATTCATGCGCCGGTTAACGGGAAACGGATTAGGATTATCGGACTTAAAGTTGTTATAGTCTGAATAGTAGCAGGTGTTTTGAGTGGCAGTATCAATAGCCGAAGGGTTTTCAAGGGAAGTCCATAAGGTAAAACCTGTAACAGTGGCTCTAATCATATAAGCACTGCCGATACTGTTATAGCCAGAAACATTCCCCGACGGATCAATAATAACACTCCCGACATAACCTAAATCCTTTAGTTCCTTGGCAACTGAATCATAGGGGCCGCTTACTCCGTCATAGTCATAACTAAACCAGCCTTGTCCGTTTCCGTTGCTACCGCTATTATCGACCGTGTAATGGCCATTATTTTCATAATACATATGAAGCGCTTTGGCAATAAGCGTCAGATCGCTTTTTCTTCTCGCGTCCCGAGCCCTTTCCCTGGCGCTTTTTAAGGCAACTACGGCCAGAGTGGAAAGAAATCCGATTATGGATATAACAACCAATAATTCAATTAGGGTAAAGCCCGAGCTTTTTTTGCTTCGCATATTGGTTAAATGGTTATTTTGATTAATTTTAGGTATTTAAATAAATTATTTCCCGGTTAATCCCTCCAGGCCCGGCATTCTTTCCCCGCCCAGATAAGAAAGCATTGCCCCGCCGCCGGATGAGGCCCAGTCGATGTATTCTTTCATTTTGCTTCTTTCCAAGACCTCCATGGTTTCCCCGCCGCCTACGGCCGCGAAAGCTTTTCCCGATGCCCGGCTGGCAACCAGCCTGGCGATTGATAAGCTCCCTTGGGAAAAATGGGGGTTTTCAAAAAGCCCCATCGGCCCGTTCCACATTAGGGTTTTAGCCCCTTTGATAATTTTCGCGTAAGCCCTTATCGTTTCCGGGCCGATATCGAATATGTATTCATTTTTTTTCACTTTATCGATCTGGCAATGCCTAATTTCCCCTTTTTCCTTTCCGGCCGAAACAATGACGTCGGCCGGCAAAATTATCTTTTTCCCGGCCGGCTGGCGGATTAGTTTCCTGGCCAGCTCGACGTCTTCGGCGCTAACCAGGGACTTTCCCACTTCCAGCCCTTGGGCGGCAAAAAAATTATTGGCCATGGCCCCGCCGATTAAAATTGATTCGTATTTAGGCAATAGGCTGTTTATCAAAGCGATTTTGGTAGAAATTTTCGCGCCGCCGATTATGGCCGTTGCCGGTTTTTCCGGCCGGACGATTTTTTCTAAATTTTCGATTTCTTTTTCAACCAAAAGCCCGGCGTAAGCGGGAAGGAATTTTTTTATGGCGCTTACCGAAGCATGGTTCCGGTGATCTACGGCAAAAGAATCATTAACATAAATACCGCGCGCCTCTGGTTCGCCGTCTGCGGAAGCTTGACCCGCCGGCCGGCTAGAAACTTTTTTTGTTTTGGGGCCGGCCGATTTTAGAACCAGCCGCGCGAGAGCCAGAGCGAATTCCGGATCATTCCCTTTCTCGCCTTTATGCATCCTTAAATTTTCAAGGAGGATTATTTCGCCGGGTTTAAGTTTTTCCGCTTCTTTTTCCGCTTTTTCGCCAATGCAATCCGGTACGAATTTTACTTTCCCGCCGAGCAGTTCACCGAGCCTTTTCGCGACTCCTTTAAGGCTCGCGTTTTTTTCGCCGCCGATTGGTTCCAGATGGCTTGCGGCTATTATCCGGCAGTTATGTTTGAGAAGATATTCTATGGTTGGCAGGCTGGCCGCAATCTTAAAATCATCAAGCACTTTGCCTTTTTTCACCGGCACATTCAGGTCAGACCGGAGAAAAACCAGCCGGCCGCTTAAATTTTTAACATCTTGAATTGACTTGATTGTCATAGTTCCCTGAAAAAAACCCGCCTGCCTGACTCTGCCGCGGCGCGCAGGCCAATGCGCTAAAAATCCGCGGGTTCAGGCCCGCCATACCGCTAGATTATTTATTAACCCCATTATAGCACAGATTAAGGCAAAAAAAAATCGGCCCCGGGCCGGAAAGCCGATTTTAAAGCGCGCCAGCCGGATATTACTTAAATTCTCCCAGCTTTACTTCCACCTCCCGGGTTTTTCCTTTATCTAAAACCTTAACTTTTATTTTATCGCCAATCTTATAACTCCCTAAAATCGCTTCCAGGTCGTTATTTTTATCGATTTCCAGTCCGTTTACGGAAAGTATGAGGCTGCCCTCGGCCAATCCCGCGGCGCCGGCCGGGCTGTCTTTTTTAACCGCCGTGCCGTCCGAACTTTTTACTATAAGGGCGCCTTTTTCTTCCGGATAGCCGACCAGGTCTTTTAAATTGATATAATTAACTCCCAGGCCGAGGCGCTTAACCGCGTGCACGGATAAAAGGCTTTGGATCGCCGGAAGAAAATTATTTATATGCTCAATCCGGCCGTCGCGGTTAATATATCCGGCCAAATCCCCGCCCATGGAAAAAATAAACGTCCCTTTAAATTCATCCCTGGGGGTTATGTTTAGGACAATTTCCCTGGGATTATAATCGCTTGATTTTATCTGCCCTCCCGGATTTTTGACCTCGGCAACGTTTCCCGAAGAAAGTATGCCGTCCCAGCTTACCGCTAAAACCGTCAGGCCGGGATAAATGGCGGAAACCGAAGAAAAGCTCGGCGCTGAAAGCCCGTTGGCCTGGATCTTTAAAAACGCGTAGCCGCTTAATTTGTCGAAAACCGCCTGGCTGATATCATAAACTTTTTTATCGCGGGTAACGACCTGGTAATTTTCGATAACATTTTTTTCAGCCGTTTCGAAATTTTTGGCCAATATCCACCCGTCGCTCGTTATGACGATGCCCTGGGCCTGTTCCTGGCTTATAATATAATATTTATTCAATTCCCCTCCGTTTTTCGTTTTGGCGCTTTTTTTAAATATGCCTGCCAGGCTGTCAGAAACCGATCCGGCGGTTTCGTTTATCTTTACGCTTTCCTGGACAATTACGTTTTTCGGCTCGCGGATTATCACATTCCCGTTATTTAATGAAGAAGAAACGTCAACCGGCCCGTAAAAATAATCCGAGCCAAAATAATTTTTGGCCGCGGCCAAAGAGACTATTCCGCCCAGCACGCTAAAGGCCAGGGCCAGCGCGCCGATTTGAAAAAATCTATTTTTTATGATTTTTTTATACATATTAAAGCCTGTATTTAATTAAGAACCGGCGCGAGGCCCCGCTATATCCAGCGGGCCGAAAGAAGGATGGCAACCAGGCAGACGGCCGCCACCCCAAGGTAGGTTTTAATAATTTTTCCTTCTAAAGTACCTTGCAGATGATGCTTGGAAATGCCGATTAATACATAATATCCGGCCGAAAGCATCATCCCTAAAATACTGTAGCTTAAAGGCAGAAATGAAAGCGTCCAGGCGATTTCGACAAGGATTAAAGTCAAGACGAAAATATAAACGCTTGAATCGGAAATCGCCGCTTTGTTGGCCCAGTTGACTTGATATATAACAAGCAAAAAGAAAATTGTCAAAATAATCATAACCAGCCAAACCGGCCAGCCGATAAAAGACTGGATCCCGTAGAGGGCTGAAGATAGGAAAAAGACGGCCAAAAAATTCCCATAAGAAGAAATGCTTTCGATCTGGAAGCTTTTATAGCGGGCGGGAAAAAAATGATAAAAGAATATAGCGTTAATGTAGAAGTAAATTATTACTATCGCGAGAAAAATAAGCCCCTGAATCAGCGCGGGATTAGCCAGTACCAGGGCGTACGCGATAACGCTGTTTATGAGGCAAAACGGCAAAATGGCGAAATTCTGCCACCCTCCGGCGGCCGAGCCGCTTTTTTTCGCGATCCGGTAAACCGAGTAAAAAACAACTAAATTGATTGCCGCCCAAAACACCCAATAATTTTTCGGATAAAAAATCAAGAGCTCGGTAAAAGCGTAAATTAAAATTGGCGCGAAATATGTTATGTATTGGGGCGCTTTCATTTTTTTTATCGTCTGATTAAGCCGGCGGATTAAGCGTGCCGTCCGCCTACTCAAGCCAGCTATAAGAGGCTTTGGCTTGTTCGATTTTATTCTGCCCTTCCTCGCTTGCCGCGGAGCCGCCGGAACCCAGAGAATCTTCAATCTTAGTCAAAGCCAGAACTAATTGGACGTGCAGTTCTTTAAACTCGGCGGGAACCTTCAGGGCCAAGAGCTCCTTTTTCACTTTTTCAATTTCATCGAAAGTAAAATCCCCTCTCACTTTTAAGCCGGCATATTCGGCGATTGCCGCCTGGGCGCCTCTTTTGTAGTCTCGAACCAGCTTTTCATGATCAACCGGAGCCAGGGCCTGATTAAAAGAGCCGGAGTTCGGATTTTGGCCCCTTGAAGTGATAATAACCGCCGAAACCGCGGCCAGCAAGCCCACGAGGACTACGTACATTACGAATTTTGATCTCCTTGTCATAATATGGATTTAAGATGTTAGCGTTTTTTTGATAAATCAGTCTGCGTCCGGAGGCTGAAAGTTTCGGGCGGCTAGATTATAAATACAAAGTCGGCTTAGCCCAAGTTAAAATTTTTAGCATCCACTTCGACCCAATCGTCCTGCCCCTCGTCCCATTTGGAAATCATCAATTTATGCGACTTTTCATCTTCGCTATAGATGTATTTAACCTCGCTTTGGGATCCGATTCGGTTAGAAAAACTTACTTTCTTGTCCAATACCACCGGCTTGGAAATAAATTCAAGCCTCATTTTTCCCAGCGGGCCGTTAAAAACAATAAACTCAACGTCAATGCCGCCTTCCTCATCGACCCGGTAAGCGCCTTCCTCCTCAACTTTAAAATTGTCCTTGATATTTCCTAAAATATCCTTCCATCTGTCCGGCAGCATAAGTTTAAATAAATTTAATTCAATCAACAGCCTGTCCGTTTTAAAGGCGCGGCAGTAAACTCAAAAATTAGTAGTACACGGCTTGGGTCTCAAGGTTCCTTTTCCGGTTTTTGGCGACTTCATCGGTAATCAGCCCCCGGTCAAGGAGCCGGTCAATGGCTTTGTTCATAGTTACCATTCCTTCCTTGTGGCTGGTCTGGATAACATTGGAAATCTGCCCGATTTGGTTTCTGCGGATGAGGCTCGCCACCGCCTGGTTATTTAATAATATTTCCCGGCAGACTGTTCGTCCGCCGCCGACTTTAGGGAGAAGCTGCTGGGCGATAATCGCCCGAAGCACGGTTGAAAACATGTTAAGGACTTCTTGCTGCTGGTGGGAGGGGAAAACGTCGATAATTCTTGAGATTGTTTCCGCCGCCGTCGAGGTGTGCAGGGTCGACAAAACTAGATGTCCGGTTTCCGCCGCCGTAAGGCAGGCGGTAATCGTTTCCAAGTCGCGCAACTCGCCTACCATGATAACGTTCGGATCTTCCCGCAAGGCGTATTTCAAGGCCGAGGCGAAGCTTTTCGTATCGGCTCCGACCTCGCGCTGTTCGATGATACTTTGCTTTTCCTCAAACAAATATTCGATCGGGTCTTCAATAGTAATGATGTGCGATCTTCTTTCCTGGTTAATTACGTCGATCATAGTGGCGAGCGTCGTCGATTTTCCATTGCCTGAAGGGCCGGTAACGAGAATCAAGCCGTCCTGCAAGTGGGTCAATTTATAAAGCACTTCGCTAAAATCGATTTCTTCGGGTTTGGGAACGTATTTTGGAACCAGCCTTCCTGATAAGGCGATCTTGCCTTCCTGGTAATGCAAATTAACCCTGAAGCGCGCCCCGAGAATTTCCTTGGATAAATCAAGCTCCTTTTTCTTTTCAAATTTCTCAATCGTTTCCGGCTCAAGCAAAGAAAAAATCGCCTTTTTCAGGACTTCACCGTCTAAAGGCTTGTGGTTTAATTTCAATAACTCGCCGTTTAAGCGCAGGGCCGGAATGCTCCCGGAAACCAAGTGAATGTCCGAGGCTTTTTTTTCGATCGCCTCCTTAAAATATTGCGAAATATCCATAATTTGGTACTAGATATAAGCTCTTAGAGTATACCCCAAAACCCTTGATTTTTACAATATCAAATCTTTTTTGCGATGGCTTCTATATAATTAGATTTGTAGTGCTTATAGACCGAAGAGCTTTTTCTTATTCTGATAATTTTGAATCTCGACAGCGTCGATTCCATATAATCCTTATCAAAAAAATGCCGCAGGTGCTTTTTCCTGTAATATAAATTAGCGCCGATCTTTTTTCCTTTACCGCAGAGCTCGTCGCCGGTCGATTTGCATTTGATAAAAATCAACCCGTTCTTTTTTAATATGGCGTAAAGCCGGCCGAATATTTTTGCCGTGGTTTTGCCGTCAAAGTAATGCAGGCTCAAGTGGGCGTAAATTATATCAAAGGAGTTATTTTTGAAATTAAGATTATCAAGACTCATGCAAACCGGTTTGAGATTCTTTATATTCTTGGGAATTTTTGAAAGGCAGGCGTCGGAAAAATCCAAAGCCGTAACCCGAAAACCTTTTTTGGCAAAATAAACCGAATCCTGCCCCAGCCCGCAGCCCAAATCAAGAAGCGTTTTATGCCGGCTGTTTTTCTTTGAGTATAAAAAACACCGCTTGGCAAAACCGTTGGCCGCCCTGAGCGCAGCCGCCTCCCACTTCCCTTTCCACAATTTTTTTTGGTCAAATATCTTATGGGACATTTATTTAGGCTGTTTGTTATAAATCAATTTTTGGATAAATAAAGTCAGCCACAGTGCTCCGGTAATAAAACTGATTACTCCCGAAAAAACCAGACCCAAAGTAAAATACGTGTAGGTTATGGCGAACAAGCCGATAAAGGTCGGAACGGAAGTGGCGTAGGCGATGTGCCCCTTCTTTTCTTTGAAGCCCTGATAAATCTGCGGGATAAGCGACACTGAAAAAATTATACAGGCGATTGCTATTACGATGTCTTGCCAAAGCATGTTGTTAATATAAAAAATTAAATTTTCCGGCCAATACCTCACAGCCAGTTATTATTATTTTAGATAAGTTCCAATAATAAAGGAAACTCTTTATACGGCTGATTATAGGTAGTCGAACCCATGTGCCCGTCATGCCGGATAATAAGCCGCCCGCCAAGATGTTCCTGCATAATCTTCCCCTGCTTATCATCGCATCCCCAAGGATCGTTGTCGGAATTAATAAATATAAATTCTCCGGCTTTTTCTTTTATCTTCTCCCAATTAAATTCTTCGGAATCTTTAGAGGCATTCACATCCTTTCGCAAAGCCTTGGCATAGCCGGACACCAAAATGGCTTTTTTTATCTTAACATTAATGTATTCCAAAACACTCAAGATGATTTGCGCTCCGGCCGAATGGCCGATCAAAATAGTTCCGCCGTTTATTTCTCCGTTCTCCAGGATATATGGCAGCCATTCTTTTAAATTCGGATATTCGGCATTTGGTAAAGCCGGAAGCCAGACTTCAAATCCCCGGGCTTCCAATTCTTTTTCGAGCCAAGGAAACCAATATTTGTCCGGTGAATCTCCGGTGCCATGTAATATTATCGCATTTTTCATGGCTTTTTAATTCTCTTTAGTACCGCGTCCTGGTAAAGACGAAACGCTTTTCGTTTTTCTTTCGGATAAATATATGGCGATCCTAAAATCTCTCCGCATTTTTTGCATTTTAGCGCTGAAACATCTTTTATATTCAAAGCTTGCAAACCGGTTAGATGGCCGGGAGAAAAAATCCGGTCAAAATATAAACGCTTCAAATTTCCCGGCCCGTCTTTTTGATAAACTAGAATCTGGCTCTCGCACTTCCGGCAGAGGACATCTAAAAGCCGCGAATGTCCGCCGCGGGCCGATTTATATTTATCCTTTTTAAGCGCTAAGCTTGGCTTTTTCATATATCTAAATTAATCCCTAACTACATACCTAAACTCCTTAACCTCTTCCTCAAATTCTACTTCCTCAAATGGAACCGGAATAATTTCTTTTGATTTTTCAATTTTAAAATATCTGATCGGCTTGCTAAGCTCTTTGGCGATTTTTATTTCGGCAAGGACTCCGTTAGAGATCGGACCGAATACCCAAATTTCATCAGCTCTTTTCACCAGGTTATTATTTCCTTCGCGCACTAAGTCCCGGTCAACCGTGTCTAATAAAAAATATTCGGATATCATGAACGGATTTAACGGCACGCCATGCTGTTCAAAAACATATTTAGAAA
This sequence comes from Patescibacteria group bacterium, assembly GCA_041661505.1. Classification (NCBI taxonomy): domain Bacteria; species Patescibacteria group bacterium. Next base: position 166,496 of record JBAZUF010000001.1, read on the forward strand.
TATGCATCCTAAAATAAAATAAATGCTTTGACATGGCCGTGAAAATCAAATTCTTGTCATTCGTCAATTTTAGAGCGTTATGCGTGAAAGACATATTGAGATATTATATTTTTATTATTCCATTATATTGGCAGTGCCTTTTGCGCCAAATTCCTTAAACGCCTCGTAATACATTTTTCTGCTTTTTTCACTCTTTTGTCAATATAATCGTAAAAAATTGTAAAAAATTAGCTAGTTTCACGATTACAGGGAGCCGTGTATATTTTGTTCCATCATTTTTTAACCAAATATATTACTACAAAATAACCCTTATTACTGGGAAGATCTTTTAAGTAGGTGTCCAGCCCGTACAATTCGGCGCAGACGATCGAAGAAATGGCCAAAGAATTATTCGGATATTTTCCTTCGCTTAAATTTTTTGCCGCCAGGCCGGTATCGGCTTCTTTAACCAAATTTAATTTAGGAAATTCTTTTTTTAAAAAGGCGGCATGCTCTTTTAAAGCCTGGGGATGGGAGTAAATATTGACGGTCTTATTTTTGTCAATTTCCGATACTGACAAAAGCGCATGGTCCAGTTGAAGTTTTTCTTCGCCGACTTTTTCATAATTATATTTTTTTATGGCCGCCTGCGTTTCATCAACCAGCCCGGCCCGGGATTCCCAGGCAAAAGTCCCAAAGTCGACTTCCCCGCCATCCAAAGCTTTTAAGACATTTTCTGTTGAAATCAAATATTTGATTTCGTAATTTTTCCAGCCATGCTTCTCGGCAAAAATTTTGGCCGCCCGTTCATTGGTACTACCGCTTTCACCTTGTATTCCGATTACTATTTTTCTGTTTGTCATTTTTTTTACTCTTCTAGGAGTTAGCGATATAGGAAGTGGCTTTGCCTTTCCCAACCGCCTTAATCATTTTTATTTTTTTCAATTTTTGCAGATGCAACTGGGCCGTCCGCCGCGGGCAGGAAAAAATATCTTCTATGTCTTTTACGGTGATTCGTCCGACTTGATCCAAAAAATCTATGATTTTTAGCTGTTCGGGCGTAAGATATATTTGCCCATTAACTTTTCCCTCGGCCTTACGGGTGGATAACGCCAATATTTTATCCCTTACCTCATAAATTTCTTTTTTAAACCCTTTGACGAAGTACTCCAGCCAAGAAGTAATATCCGTGCGCCGCTCGTCATAAGTTTTTCCTACATTGATGGCCTTGTAATACGCCTTCCTATCAGTATTGTAATAATCTTCTAAAGCGAACAAGCGCCGAAAATCATATCCCCGTTCGTAAAGTATTAAGGTGGCCAAAGCGCGGGCCGTCCGGCCGTTGCCGTCGTTAAACGGGTGGATAGCCGCGATTTCCAGATGGGCGATCGCGGCAACGACCACCGGATTTATTTCTTTCTCTTCGCTGTCTTTTAACCAAACGGCGAAATCAGCCATAAGTTTTGGCACTTGCCCGGCTTCCGGGCCGGTATAAAGAGTTTCCAGCGGCACGCCGAACCGCCGGCGCACTACATAAATCGGACCGGGCCGATAGCGGCCGGAAAATTCAGAATCCAGGGTTTTATCCGTTACTAATTTATGGATTTTTAAAATTACTTTTTCGTTAATCGGCTTTTTTAAGGCCACGACTTTTTCAATATATTTTAAGGCGTTCAAATAATTTTTTACTTCATAAACATCCCGATCAGGCGCGTCTATTTTTTTCTTGGCGTATAAAGCTTCAACCTGGCCCATGTTCAGGCGGTTGCCTTCTATTTCCGTAGAATGGTAGGTCATACGGATTATGGCCTGGCGACGCAAACGTAGTTCTTGTTGGGGGAGTATTTTCGCGCGATCAATTATGCCCTTGGCTTCGGCGATAGCCGTAAGGTCGGACAAAATCCTGTTAGTTAGCTTATATTTAGGATTAAACATATTTTTTAGCTTCTATTAACATCATGTCACAAAATAGTGATTCGCGCAAGAATCGCGCAACAATCGCGCAATAAATAATATGGCAACCGGCTAACCCTTTTTACCGGGCCTTATCGAAAACTCACAGCCGCAATAATTCTGGCGGTAAAGTTTTAATTCTTTTGATAAAACGCACGATTTCCTAAAGCCGTCATTCTCTTTAAAATCCCGGGCGAGAAACTTTACTTTATGCTTTTTCTCCAGTTCGGCGCCGATGGACATGATGGCTTTCGCGTCTTTATGAGGACTTATTGTCAGCGTGGAAGTAAAATATTCAAAGCCTAGTTTTTTCGCCGCTCGGGCGGTTTCTTTCAGGCGGGCCTTATAGCAGACCAGGCACCTTTTTCCGCGTTCTTTTTCTTTTTCCAAACCGCGAACTTTTTTCAGCCAGGCTTTATGCCTATAGGGACTCGTGATTAATTTTAATTTCAATTTTTTGGCGATTTTTTTCGCTTCTTCCAGCCTTTTATCATGTTCTTCTTTGGGTGAAATATTGGAATTGGAAAAATACAGGACAACCTGAAATTCTTTTCCCAGCTCCCGGCTCGTAAAAGCGCCGCAGCCGACACAGCAGATATGCAAAAGCAGTTTAGGCTTTTTCGGCGCGTTTATTTTCCAAAACAGCCAGACGAAAAAGACAATTCCGATTACGCCCGCGGCCGTATCGAGTAAAGATGAAGTCCGGCCCGGGATATAGATTTGCAGGTATTCGGTAAAAAATGAAAAGAAAACACTGAAAAAAAACGCCGGATAAACCGCCCACCGCCAGCCTGCCCGCCGAAGAGGCGGGCTTGCCTGCCGACTTGTCTGCCGAAGAGGCGGGTTTATTTGCCGCTCGGGCGCCTTGGAAAAATCTTTTTTTATAAAAGCATTAGCAATAAAATAAAAAAGCAGTCCAAACAGCAAAAAATGCACCACCTTATCGCCGTAGGTGATTTTTTCCACCGCTTCCGGGTAATGCGGCATCGGAAGCGTAACCAACTGGAACACCAATAAAAACCAAGCGAGCGCAATTAAAGATTTTGTTAATTTATTAATTATCATTTTTAAATTTATGGCTGGGGATATTCAATTTTTATGAGCGAGCTTTTGAAAAATTCAGAATAGAATGGGCAAAAAATTGAGGAAACAAAATTTCACTGTCTGATACGCCCCCTCGGGGCGGTGAGTTTGAAATTTTGTCCGTAAATTTTTTGTCATTCCTGAATTTTTCAGCTAGCGAGCGAGTAAGAAATTGAATACCCCTCCTGCCTACCTCTCCTTCGGCGTAACAAAAAACCCCATGTATTTCCCGAGCGCCAAACGCGTTTGAGCTTCCAGGCCCGGAATTGAGCCAAAAACAATAATGCTTACCGGCAAGATTATCCATTGAAGGAACATAGTTAAGCTTTTTCCGATGCCGTAATTTTTCGGCCGGCTCGGCAAAAGCATGGTGGAAACCACGGCTGAAAAAACCAATCCTATCATAGCGACAGTCATCAAGCTTCTGGTAACAAACGGCAAATTGGACGAAATCACCATAGCGTTAAAACTCTTGCCGCCGAAGAATACCGGCAGCCAGCCGATGACGCCGATGATTAGGGCGTTAGTCGCCCAGGAATGGAAGCCGTAAAGCTGGACAAAAATGCGGCTTAAATATTTGCCTTTGGGCGCCTTTTTATAATTTTTGATGAAATTGAAAAAAAGATAAGGGACATTCTCTACGCCCCAGCCCCAGCGCCTTTGCTGGCGGTAAAGCGATTTCATGGTTTGCCAGGGAGTTATGTCCATGGTTACATCCATCGAAAGCGGAAAGTAAAGCGGTTCAACGCGGTAATCGCCGTTGTAGTAGCAAAACCCGTGCCAAAAAATCCGCGAGTCTTCCGAAACCATGGTCGTTGACCAAAAGCCCATTTCTACCAAAGCCCGCCAGGTCATCGAATGAGAAGAATAGGTGGCTAATTTTTCCTGCCGCACCTGTTGCATCATCTGCCAAAAAGTATTAGAAGAGGCGGCGACGCGGGCAAAAAAAGGCGCCCGCCAGACATTATTATGGTATAAGGGAATCGGCTGATAAGAAGCCCGGTAAGGATCCGGGACGGTTAGAAAAGTCTTGGCCAAACAATAAAAATAACCCGGATGGATTATTGTATCAACGTCAAAAACACTCACTAATATTTTATCGTAATTAATTTTCTTCGGGTCAATTATTGCTTCCTTAACTTTTTTCGCCGCGAAAGCCTGATTGGCGCCTTTGCCTTTTAATTCGCCCGGAGTGTCCGGATGATAAGTAATTAAAAAATCGCCGAAATATTTTGAAAATTCCTCTTGGATGATGCCGGCTTTTAAAACTCCGGCTTCTCCCTCCCTTTCTTCAACCGCCAAAACTACTATCATCTTCTCGGCCGGATAGCCTTCGTCCTTTATCGCTTGTATAGTTGGCCGGATAACTTCCGCCGACTCCATATAAGTCGGCAAAATTACCAGATGGTAAATCTCTTCCCAGCCCGGAAGTTTTCGGCAGGCTTCTTTCCAGTCTACTTTTAGATTGGCTTTCATTTTTTTATAAGAGGCAAAAAGATGAATGCCGAGATAAACAACGAGCAATAACCAATAGACGTCAAAAGCGATAATGAAATAGGCGACCCAAATCGGCTTTATGAACGAAAAAACCACTAGAATCACCAAAGTTCCCCAAGAAAAAATCCCCGGCACCATTTCAAGCGCCCGGTATAACTTTTTGTCAGATCCGGACAAGTCCGTTGCCTTGCCCACTTTTAGATAATCAATTTTTTTCACTGGCATGTTTAATGGCCATCCAGCGGCTTTCAGATAACGCTCATGCCGATATTATCGCGATGGCTAAAATTAGTCAATAAAATGCCCTTTTTATGGAGAAATTATTCACGAACGGCTACTTTTGCCTGGCGCAGGCGGTAAAGCTTTAAGGGATACTTTAAGAGGTATTTTAAATAAAAAAAACTGAAAGTCCGGACCAGGCTCCGTAAACGCTTAGGCCGGGTGCAATTAATATAATTTCCATTCCGGATGGCGCAAAGGACCGCGGCCGAATTTTTTTCTTCGGCGTCGATCATTAAGTAATCAGTGTCAAAATATTTTAAATAATGCATATCGGCCGTCGCGATGAAGGGCAGGTCGTGGTCGCGGGCGATTTTTTCCACCTTCTTGTTGCGGTTCATTCCAACCGTATAAAACCAGCTGTGCTCAATGGCATCAAACATATTAATGAATTTCCTAAGCCGCTTCCGGCCCATTGAGGCAAGAAAGTTAAAGTTTGGGTGGGGCGCGATAATAAAAATTTCCGGGTTCTCTTTTTTATACCGGGCCAGTTCGGTAAAGCTTTTTACGTTCTCGACTGACGGGCCGCAGTTTAAAACTAAGACGTGGTTTTGGCGGAAAAAAAATTTCATCGCCAGCTCAATCCCCGGAATTAAAACTATCCCTTTTGACCGGGCATACTGGCCGTGTTCTTCCCGGTAAACGAACTTGCGGTGGCCGGTTAAAGCCAGCACCTCAAATCCGAGCTCTGACGCGCGGTCTATCAGCTCGAAAATATCATAGCTTATAGCGTGACCGTCGGAAAAATCTTCTTTGGTATGGATATGGAGGCTCGATTTTAACTGCATAGTTTGTTTTAGTCGAATTTAATCGTTTCACCGGCTTTTATTTTCTTTTCTTCTTTCGGATTATTTCCTTCCCTGGGTTTAGAGCTTGCGGCGGCTTCGGGTTCGGCTTTTTTCAGGTGACCAAACTTTATGGGCGCGATATTCTTTAAATCGCTTAAGGTAATTTCTTTCCAACTCTCGCCTTCGGTTCCGGCAAACCTCAAGCCGCTAACCGGCGGTTTTTCTTTTGGCGCAGGGGCTTCAGTCCCGCTAACCTCTTCCAGCCGGGCAAGTTCCAGAAGTTTTTTCTTCCTTCGCTCCTCGACTTCTTCATTTTTCTCCTTCTTTATCACTGTAAGGCATTCTTTGCAAAATACCGGCCGGATCCCGTCAGGAGGAAATGAAATTTTAGTATCTTTGCCGCAACGGGAACAAGCCGCGTTGTATTTGTAAATCTCTTTATTATCCTCCCTAAATCCCGCCGAAGACTCTTGGCGGCTGTTTTGCTCATCCTTCTTAGGCAATAAAGCAATTTCTTTCGCCCGGATGCCGTTTGATTCCCTTGCTTCTCTTATCGGGGTCTTGGCCTTTTTTTCATCGCGCCCGTTCCTTGGGCTATTTGAGCCGGCCGAATTTTTTTGTCCCCGGGCGGAAGAAAACCCTTTCGGCTTTGAAGAGGATCTTGGCGCCGGCCCTTCTTCTTTTTTTTCGTCAAACGCGTGCCAGCGGAAAATCTTCTCTTCAACTTCGTTTTTTTTCTTGGAATACCGCTCCCGGGAAACCTTGATTACCTTCCCGGTGCTTTGGGTGCGCAGTATTTCCTTTAAGGGAGGCAGTCCGCGGGCCGAAAACGGGTCTGAAGAAACCCCGTCAATCATCAACTTAAGATACATTTCATATTTTGGCAAATTAACCAGATCTTCTTCAGTAAAAGTCGGAGTAAATTCTTTAACCAGCTCTTCAGCGTCCGTGGCCCCGACCCGGAATACGGCTAATGTGCCGACGTTGCCGAAAACCGCCGCCTTAACCATATCTCCCAGCTGTTCGATATATTGGTGGCCCATGATCAGATTTAAATGATATTTCCGGGCTTCGGACAAAATGTTGGCAAAGCTGTCAGTGGCAAAATTTTGGAACTCATCGACATAAAGGTAAAAATCCTTCCGATCGGCCTCGGGAACGTCAACCCGGCTCATGGCCGCGAGCTGGATTTTGGTAATCATCATGCTCCCTAAAAGCGCCGAATTATCTTCGCCAATCCTGCCTTTTGACAAATTAAGGATTAAAATTTTTCCTTCATCCATAACTTTGCGGACATCAATCGAGGACTTAACCTGGCCGATAATATTTCTTATTAGCGAGCTCGACAAAAATTGACCGACTTTGTTTTGGATCGGCGATACGGCCTCTGAAGCGAACTTGTCGGCGTAACCGGCAAATTCCTTGACCCAAAAAGTTTTTACCACCGGATCCTGGATTTTGTCGATGACTTTTTTCCTAAAATCTTTATCCGAAAGCATCCGGGTTACGGCGAGTAGCGTCGACCCGGGATAATCCAAAACCGCGAGTATGGTATTCCTTAAAATGTATTCCAATCTCGGCCCCCAGGAATCGGCCCAAAGTTTTTGAAAAACGCCGATCAACCCCGAGGCGACCAAGTGCCGAAGGTGCGGCTCTACCCGCTCCAAAACGTTAAACGCGATCGGGAATTCCATGTCCGCCGGATTAAAATAAATGACGTCATTAATCCGTTCAGCCGGCACAAAGTCAATAACCTTTTCCGCCAAATCGCCGTGCGGATCAACAACCGCCACTCCCCGCCCGGCCAGGATGTCGCCGATAATCATATTTTCCAAAAGCGTCGATTTTCCCATGCCGGTTTTTCCGATGACGTACATGTGCCGCCGCCGGTCGTCCAGCTTAATCCCAAAAGTCTGGTTTTTGTTCCGGAAAGTGGTAATGCCAAAAAGAGTGATATCGCTATCCTTGGCGGATTTTTCATTGTTAAATTTATCCATGTCCATATCAAGTGCCGTATTTATAGAACTATTATTGAAGCCTTTTTTACTCGCGTATTAATTTTACGCTTTACTTTACAATATTATTCATTATAATCACTTTTAATTAAAGAAAACAAAGTCAGGCAAAAGGCAAATTTTCCGGCGCTTCGCCCTTATGTTTCGCTTTATCCTCCTTTTCATTTCTCCTTTCTTCCTCATCAGCCCAAGGCTTTTCCTCCTGGAAAGAAATTCCCGGCTCGGGCCGGATATCTTCGAAGAATTCGATCTTTTCCTGCACTTCGCCTTCAGAGTGGATTGGCAGGCCCATCGGCGCCTCGGCTTTGCGGCCCGGCGCTTTTTGCAAAAGCGGAGCGTTGACCGCCGATTCCAGCGGGAAATGCCAAAGAGTGGCCAGCTCCTCGACATTCATGATTATCGGCAATTTTCCGATCGCTCCGTCGCGGCCTTTATAGCCTTTCATAATTTTATATTTTTTAAGATTTCTCCTTTCATCGACAAAAAAATAATGAGCCCGGGTCATAGTAAGCTCCATGTCCGGCCTTAAGCTATTTAAATCATTATCGACAAATTGCTTCATATATCCGACAAAGCCGCCGAAAGATTTGCCTTTATGGAAAAGTTCCTTTTTGGCCAGATAAATAAACCTGATTTTAGTATTATAAGCGACTTTGGAAACCTTTTCCTGGATGGCTTCGACTCTTTTCTTTTCCGCCGGATTAAGCTCAATCATGGTCTTCACTTTTTTCTCTTCCTTTTTCTTTTCGTCTTCTATGTCCCCCCAGAGCTTATATATCGCTTCGCTTAAATCATGCAGAGCCTGAAGAAAGAGGGCAATTAGGGTTTCGCCAATGCCTTTTTTTCCCACTTCCTCCCCGAAAATTTTCTTGACTTCATCGTCGGCTATACCCATCCAGTCAAACCCGATGGGCTGGAGCAATATCTGGTACCACATCTGCTCTCCGGGGCCTAAAGATGACATGAGCGCCATTAGCGTGCCGTTGGGGTCTTTGAAAGACGATTTTTCGTCAATGCCGGGCTTGGCAACTTCAAATTTTTTGTAAGTCTTAATCGGATAAGCCGCCGGCTTGGTATAAGTGAATTCAGTTCCAACCAGATCCCAGGCTTCATCCGGAAATCTATCCGGCGTATCGCGGGTATAGTCGTCAATCTCGGTGATTTCCGCGTCAGGATATTGGGAATAGATCGCCGATTCAACCAGATCCCGGTACCGGAGCGGACTGCGGATGACGTACTGGATATATCCGTCGATAGACACGATTTCCATCGAAAAACGAAGCTGCCATTCACCCATCCACCAGCGCTCAAAAACATTTATGGTCATGTGGGCGCCTGCCAGATAATTAAAAATATTTTCTACCGCCAAAGGCGACTGCTCATTGCCGCGCGGAACATCAATCGCCAAAAAGACGTATTTCTGGGCTCTGGCGTATTGCAACTGGATATAATACAGCCAGACAGTCCGCGCCCCGAAAAGGTAAAGGATGAAAAGCGGCAGCCAGCCGGCGCCAAAAAAAATCTTCAGCAATATCTCATGCACCGGCAAACTGAAAAATTGTACGACCGTACTTAAATCAATTACAAAATCCATATAATCTCTTTAATTTATTTTACCATAATTCGGCCGATATAACAAAAACCGCCCCAGAGCTTGGAGCGGTTTTTTGCTGGTATAAGGAAGCTTAATTTTCTTTGGTTATATTAGCCGGTTCTTTGGTCCGGTAGCTGTTCCCGTCTCTCATAAACCGCTCTTTGTTGGCTAGAGCCAGGGCGATAGTGGTCTTTTTTACCATTCTTTCTTTTAATACCTGGTCAATGATTTCTTCCCGAGTAAGGGCGGCGCCGGCTTTATCGATGATTTCCGATATAATTTCAGCCACCGTCCCCTGCTTTAACCCCCATTCGGCTAAGCCATACATCCCCCGGCCGACTAAAATAAATTTGTCGTCTAAAATCAGCTCGTTGTGGGCCGAAGCGATATTGGTAGTTTTTTTGTCAAAACCAACCCCGTCTATTTTTTTAGCGATTTCGGCAAAATGCATCGGCCGGGTTTCGTTTTTTAACACCAGATAAATTTTTTCGTTTAAATTCCTCGGCTTGATTTCCGGCCAATGGGAAAGCCCCCAATGCCCGAAAACATTGCGGTCAATCGCTTTGGCCGCTTTGAATATCGAGTATAAAATATTTTTCTCTTTGCCTGGTTCGGTTTCAATTTTATCCTGGTAGTAAGGCGAGAGGTCGATTTCAACTTTAACATTATCAAGGCTTTCTTCCAGTCCGGCCGCGGCGGCGGCTTCGCGGGCCAAGGAGAAAAGTTCTTTAGTCAAAAGGATGCTTCCCTTTTCCCCGATCTTTTTTTTCAATTCGCCGATTAGCTTTACCCAGTGGCTTAAATCCTCTCCGGTAAGCTTGATGTGGGTTGAAAATGAGTCTGATTTATTGACCTCTTCAAAACCGTCAAGGATTTTTAAAATAATAAAATTATAAAAATTTCTGAAAGCGCTTTCCTCGCCGGCCGGCTTTCCTTTTAATCCGTAATAGGCCAGGACTTCAAACAAATGGTCTTTTTCCATCATCCCGCCGTGGGCGGCAATCAATTCTTTAATTAAATTTTCCAGGGCGATCAGATTAACTTTGTCCCTTGATTCCCGGATCTTCCGCAGTCCGGCTGATTCGATTTGCCTTACTCTTTCGCGGGTAAGGTTGTGGATTTTCCCGATGCCTTCCAAAATTTCTTTTTCCCCTCCCTTTAGGCCGTGGCGCCGGATGATGATGTCTTTTTCCCGTTCTTTTAGACGCGAAAGCAGCTCCTCGGTAATTTCCGAAGGATTCAAGTTTGATAAATCCTCAATTTTGATTTTTACTGCGTCCATAAAAATTGCAAACGCCCCCTAAACACCTGCCTGTTCGGCCGGCATAACATTTTTTTCGATTAGCTTAATTAAAAGGCTTGGGGATAATCAAGTCTAGCTAATATAACACGAAAATCATCCAAAGTCAATAGAAATTTCGGCTTTATTCCTCTTTATTATAAAAAAAGCTAATATTAAATAATATATTGCAAAATAAGGCCAATAATTGAGTTGTATTTGCGGATGGGAAAACGGAACAAGAGAAAGAATTTTTGTTGCTCCAATTAAATATTTTATCATGAGCCAAACCGGGAAAAAGGCAATCTTTGCCATTAAAGGAATAAATAAGCCGAATATTATGCCGAGGACGGTAAAAATCATTATCGGCAAAATCGTCCACAAGGCGATTAAGTTCGCAACCGGAGCGATTAAAGATATAAAATGGAAATTATAAATCAAAATCGGCAGAGTAAGGACTTGGGCGGCCAAAGTTACAAGAATTGATTCGGTAAAAATCTTTGGGATAAAATTTAGAAGCTTGACTCGCCCGTACCACGTTTTTAAAGGGGGATAGAAGTAGACCAGGCTCATGGTTGCCATAAACGACAGCTGAAAGCCGACGTCATCCCTTAAAATTTTAGGATTGGCAAGGAGCATTATAGCGGCGGCGAGCACTATCGAATTAGTCATTTTATTTAGCCGCCCAAGCTTCAAGGCCCATAAAAGAAGAAAGCCCATCAGCCCGGCGCGGATGGCCGATGCCGGCATGGCAACGAGGATAATGAAGCCGATTATCCAGGCCGTAGTCGCGTAAAAAGCATACTTTCTTTTTACGCCTGCCATCAAAAGTCCGTTCATGATCAGGACAACCAGGATGCTTACGTTCATTCCGGAGACGGCCATGATGTGCGTCAGTCCGGTTTGGGAAAAAGCCAGGTTCAAGCCGGCCGGCACGCTTTGGCGGATGCCGAAGGTTATAGCTTGGGCGAGCGAGCTCTCGGGTTCCCCCAGGCTGGAATTTACTGTTCTTTTAATTCCTTTTCTGAATTCCAGCACCTGATTATAAAACCAACGGGGCGACAGCATGGAATATTTTGCTTTCTTCACCAATTTCGCTTTGGGATAATAGCAAACCGAATAGATGTCATAGCGCGCCAGATACCGGTCGTATGAAAAATCGTTTATCATGTCCGGCTGTTTTAAATGGCATTCTATTTCCAGCCGGTCGCCGTAGTTATATTCGGGAAAAATATTTACGGTTGTGAGGACTCTCCCTTTGACCGGCAGTCTCTTGTTATCCATCATGAGACTGGCTGCGTCAATTTTTAATTTCACATTGCTCTCGCGAATATCCGGATCATCCGCCACGGTTCCGGTAAATTTAATTGTTTCGCCGTTATAATGCCAAATCCGGTCAATGTAATTTTTCGGCATGGAGACAGAGTAGCGCCAGATTCCAAAAAACAGAACCGCGGAAAACAAAAAAACAAGGCCAAGGCCCCGTTTCTTTAAATTCCACGCCAATATGAGCATTATAATCCAAACTATCGCCCCGGCAAACCACCAGGTCTCTTTAGAAAGCCACCCATCCGGAAAAAATGACGCCAGCCCAATGCCGGCGATAAACGACAAACAGGAAAACAACAAAATTTTTGATTTGGTAAAATAGCTAGACATTCTTCCGCAAATAACTTTCCATAAACCCGTCCAAATCTCCGTTTAATACGCCGTCGATATCCTGGGTTTCATGCTGGGTGCGGTGGTCTTTTACCATTTTGTACGGCTGCATGACGTATGACCGGATTTGCTTTCCCCACTCGGCTTTTTGGGCTTCGCCGCGGAGCTTTAATTCTTCAGCCCGCCTTTCGTCTTCGCGCATTTTGATTAATTTTGATTTTAATATTTTAAAGGCGTTTTCCTTATTTTGATGCTGGGAGCGCTCGGACTGGCAGCTTACAACAATGCCGGTCGGCTTGTGCACCAGCCTGACGGCCGAGTCGGTCGTATTGACGCTTTGGCCGCCCGGCCCCGAAGAGCGAAAAACGTCAATCCGGACATCTTCGTCTTTTATTTCCAAGTCGGGCGCGTCCGCCAGTTCGGGAATTACTTCAACCAAAGCGAAAGATGTATGGCGCATGTCCTCGGCGTCAAAAGGCGATATCCGGACTAACCGATGGACGCCGTTTTCCGAGCGGAGATAACCGTATGCCCAATCGCCCTTAACGCGTATTGTCGCGCTTTTTATTCCGGCTTCGTTGCCGTAGCTTTTGTCTAAAATTTCCGCTTTCCATTTTTTCTTTTCGGCAAACCTTAAAAACATGCGCTCCAGGATTTGCGCCCAGTCCTGGGCGTCAGTTCCGCCGGTTCCGGCGTGGATCGAAAGGATTGCGTTTTCGGAGTCATACTTTCCGGAAAATAAAACCTTGAATTCCAATTTTTCAAATTTCTTTTTTAGCTCATTGAATTTTTCCCGCATCTCATCATGCAGGCCAACATCTATTCCATTGCCATCCAAATCCCCCTCGCCGGCTTTTTTCTTTTTGCCTGCGCTTTTTTCGTTGCGGTCTTTTTTTTCTTTTTCACGACTTTCTTCGGCTTCTTTTTCCGCCAAAGCGACAAACTCTTCAAGCTCCCTTACTTCTTTTTCCAGCTCATCCCATTCGGCGGCTTCAGATTCCAGGCTTTCCATGCGCCGCCCGGCTTCAACAGCATGCTCGCGGTCATTCCAAAATCCGGCTTTTCCCATTTCCATTTTTAATTCTTTCACCTCAACCCTCTTTTTTTCAATATCCAAAATCCCCGTCGTTTGGGCGATTTTTTCCCTTAGCTCTTCCAGTTGTTTTAAGAGGTTTTCCATAATTAAAACATAAAACCACATCTTCATGGTATCTTTTTTCCTTATATTGGTCAATAAAAGGCGGATAAAAATCCGCCTTCTTAAAAAAAATTTATATTATTCACATGCCTACTGCTTCATCTCTTCCAGCTTCACTTTAATATTTTTTTCCTTTCCTTCGTGTAAAATTTTCAAGGACACCTCATCACCGGGCTTGAAACGCGAGAGTTCATTCGCGAGCGGGTTGGTTTCGGTAATGTCATGCCCGTTAACTTGCGTAATTATATCGTTTTCTTTAAGGCCGGCTTTGTCGGCGGGCGAACCGGGGATTACGGCTAAATCAGACGCGTTTTGGCCTTTAGTTATTAAAGCTCCATGATTAACCGGCAGTTTGTTATTGTCTGCCAGAGCCTGGTTAATTAAAACATACCGGAGGCCGAGCCAGGGCCGGACGATTCGGCCAGTGGCTTTGACGCTTTCAATTGAACCCTTGACTTCATTAATCGGGATGGCAAAGCCGATATTTTGCGCGCCGGCGACAACCGCTGTATTGATGCCGATCACTTGCCCGGCGGCATTTAAAAGCGGGCCGCCGGAATTTCCCGGATTAATGGACGCGTCAGTCTGGATAACGTTAGAAAGCTGTTCGGAAGATTCAAAGCCGCCGCCGGCCACGACCGAGCGCGCTAACCCGGAGATCACTCCGACAGAAACCGTATTTCTAAATTCGCCTAAAGCATTGCCTATCGCGATGGCGGTTTGGCCGACATTCAGATTCGAGCTATCGCCCAGCTCAACCGCCGGGAGGCCGGCGGCGTCGATTTTTAAAATCGCCAAGTCATTAACCGCGTCCCGGGCCAATACTTTGGCCGGGTATTTTTTTCCGCTGTTAGTCAAAACCGTATAATCGGCTTTATCGTCGGAAACTACGTGCCGGTTGGTAGCGATATAGCCGTCAGCAGTCAGAATAAATCCGCTGCCTCCGCCAATTTCCTGTTTTTGGAGATTTTGGTAATCTTGGTTTCCGTTGTTCGGCGTCCCTAAGTTAAAATCATTGCCGAAAAACTGCCGGAAAAAATAATTATTAAATAAATCATTTTGACTGCCGGCCGGCAGGTTCTTAGAGATTATTATGCTCACTACCGCCGGTGAAACTTTTTTTACCGCGTCAACGACTGCCGATTCTTCATTAACCACCCTTACTCCGCCCGAGCTAAAAGTCCCTCCCAGCCGGCTCAAATCGGCGTTTTGCGAGATCACCCCGGACCAAAAACCAACCACTCCGCCAAAAATCGAGCTTACAATAATTGAAATTATCACTATTGTGCTTAAGAACTTTTTATTTTCTTCACTCATATATTAAATGCTAGCATCTATATTTCCTCACAGTCTCATGAATTTTTCATTAAAATCTTTTATTTTGCCTTTTATTATCGCAAGGCCCTCGCGCCCAAGGAGTTCGGCTTTCTTTTTCGCCCCTCCGGCATAACCTCCCAAAGCTCCATCCGATTTTACGATCCGGTGGCAAGGCACTTTTGGCGCGTGCGGATTTTTATTTAAAGCGTTGCCAACCGCCCGGGCGGCCTTAGGCCTCCCCAGGGCTCTCGCCGCTTCCCTGTAAGTTGACACTCTTCCTTTTTTAATCTTTTTTATAACCTCCAGGACTTCATTTTCAAAATCAGTTAATTTATTTTTTACCGCCATAATATTTACAATTTTCTATTGGTTGTCCATGATATTTTTAAGCTGGGGCGAAACATTTCGGACGTCCGAAGGGTTTACGGCCTTTAAAAAATCCGAACCCAGATTAGAGCTTTCCCCTCCTAAAAGCGATTGGTACTGGCCGATCATGTTTCCTAAAAGCGGGGGGAGAAAAATCAAACCGGCGATAATCGGAAGAACAATTATTAACAAATAAATTATGCTCATCACCTTTTGGAAGTTTATATAGCTTTTTATGCCCTTGGTCATTTTGTGAATCTCTTCGGTCAATTGGAGATTTCTCTCCATAAGCTCTTCCAACTGTTTGTTGTTTGAATTTTCGCCGTTCATAGATTCTGATTTCAATTAGAAATGATCAATTTTTTCCCGCCCTTAAAGCGGTTATTAAAAATTGCCCATTGAAAATTGTTTACCTTGATAATTTATTAATTATCTAATCCCGCAATTTTTTACGTATTTCAAAGCAATTTTCCGAAGTCCCTCCATCTCTTTCATATTATACGCTTTTTCTCCCCGAAATCTTTCATTTACCAGTTCGGTTTCTTTTTTAAACCCCTGTAAAAACCAATTTTCCTCCCCTTTTATAAGTTTTCCCAGGGCTTCAATATCGCTTTTATCAACCAGGCCGGGAACCGCGGTCGTCCGGAATTCGCGCGCCACCCCGCTTTCCCTAATTATTTTAATACTTTTTTTTATTTTATCCAAGCCGAACTTAATGCCGCAGGCTTTTTCATATTCTTCTGGCGCGGCCTTTAAATCCATGGCAATATAGTCAGCTAATTTTTCCTTAAAAATCCGGGAAAGCATCTTTGGGTTCGAGCCATTGGTATCCAGTTTGATGAGATAGCCGAGCTTCTTTATTTTGGCGAGGAATTCGGGCAGGTCAGGTTGGATGGTCGGCTCTCCGCCGGTTACTACCACCCCGTCCAGCTTCCCTTTTCTTTTTTTCAGAAAATCAAAAAGATCACCCTCCTTAATTCGGGGATGACCTTCTTGCCCTTCACCTTTTGGTGAAGGATATTTTACCTTGCCTCGCCTTTTGGGCCAGACAAGCACGGGGTTGTAGCAGTAGTGGCAGCGGAAATTACAGCCCTGGGTGAAAACAATGGCTGCGATCTTTCCCGGGTAATCGAGCAAGCTGAATTTTTGTAATCCGCCGATTTCCATTACTCATCGCATTCTTTTACATTAAACATCTTCCGGTTGGAAAATTCCGCCTGTTTGGAATCGTTCCATTGCTGGACCGGGCGGAGATAACCGCAGACGCGGCTGTAAACTTCGCAGGGCTGTCTTTTTGTTTCGATTGGGCTCATATTTTTTCTTTTTTTGGTTTTAATTTTCATTTTTGCATGGGGAAAATTAAATCCAATATTTAATTATATATATTTAAGTAAAAATACTTCTAGGCATATTAATCAGGCAAGCAGCCGGATTAAATCGCGATCCAGATTTACTTTGTCTTTTCCCGCTGATTCGGCGCCTCTTTCTTCTCCTTTAATTCCCTGGCTAGTTTTAGGATTTTCATAACCCGCTTTCCGGCCAGGCCCATTGCCGCCGGATCCGGATTCTCTAAATTTATCAGTCTTTAATTCAACAATCCCGTTCTCGGCGTCGCACTTGGGACAGAAATAATGTTCGCCGGCCAGGTAGCCGTGCTTGGGGCAGACCGAAAAGGTCGGAGTGATAGTAAAGTAAGGCAGATGGTAATTGTAAGCGATTTTTTTTACCAGGCTTTTAACCGATTCGGCCGAAGGCAGGGCTTCGCCGACAAAAGCGTGGAAAACCGTTCCGCCCGTATATTTGGTCTGCAGGTTGTCCTGCAAGTCCAGGGCTTCAAACATGTCGTCGGTGTAATTGACCGGCAATTGGGTCGAATTGGAATAGTAAGGCGAAGCTTTGCCGGCCATAACGTCTTTGTCGTTTGCCACGATTAATCCCGGGTATTTCTTTTTGTCCAGATTGGCGAGGCGCCGAGTTGACCCTTCGCCCGGCGTCGCTTCCAGGTTATATAGATGATTGGTGGAATTCTGGTAATCCATCATTTTCTCGCGGATGAAATTCATCATCTTGTCGGCAAAAGCTTTGCCGGCCGCGGACGTAATTGAAGCTTTGATCGGCGCGAAATTTAAAAGCGCTTCGTTCATGCCAATAATGCCGATAGTTGAAAAATGGTTGTTCCAATAGCCGCCAAAGCGCATCTTAACGCTGTCGAGATAGTGCCGGGCATAAGGATAAAGCCCGCCGTCGGTAAGATCTTCCAAAATTTTTCTTTTCATTTCCAAACTTTCTTTGGCAATTTGCATTAAATTGGACAAGCGCTCGAAAAATTCTTCTTCGGTTTTCGCGAGATACCCGATGCGGGGAAGATTGATGGTTACAACGCCGACCGAGCCGGTCAAGGGATTCGCGCCGAACAATCCGCCGCCCCTTTTTCGGAGTTCCCGGTTATCAAGGCGCAACCGGCAGCACATAGACCGCGCGTCCTCCGGCGACATGTCCGAATTGATAAAGTTGGAAAAATACGGAATGCCGTATTTGGCGGTCATATCGAAAACTTTCATCGCCACCGGAGAATCCCAGGCAAAATCCTTGGTTATATTGTAAGTCGGAATCGGGAAAGTAAAGACCCGCCCTTTAGCATCCCCTTCCATCATCAGCTCGGCAAAAACTTCGTTAAAAATATCCATTTCAGCCTGGAATTCCTTGTAGGTTTCTTTCTGGGGCTGACCGCCGATAATCACCGGCTCATCTCGCAAGCTCCCGGTAACTACCAAGTCCAGGGTTATATTGGTAAATGGGGTTTGGAAGCCGACCCGGGTTGGGACGTTAATATTAAATAAAAATTCCTGCAAAGACTGGCGGACTTCTTTTCGGGTTAAATTGTCGCGGCGGATAAAGGGGGCAAGATAGGTATCGAAGTTGGAAAAAGCCATAGCGCCGGCCACTTCGCCCTGCACGGTATAGAAAAAGTTAATCACCTGGCCTAACGCGGTTCGGAAATGCTTGGCCGGCCCGGATTCGATTTTTCCCGAAACACCGCCGAATCCGCGCGTAAGCAAATCGCGCAAATCCCAGCCGGCGCAATAGGGGGCGATAATTTGCAGGTCATGCAAATGCAGATCGCCGTCTTTATGAGCCTCGCGGATATTGGCCGTATAAATTTTATTCAGCCAATAATTCGAAGAAATATCCGAAGCGATATGGTTATTTAACCCTTGCAAGCTGTAGGACATGTTAGAATTTTCCTTTACTCTCCAGTCGGTATTATTAATGTACGAGTCAACTAGGCTCGCGTAATCAACCAAAGATTTCATGTCCCGCAGGCGCGCTCTTTGGTCGCGGTACAGGATATAAGATTTAGCGGCTTTAATCTGGCGGTTAGAAATTAAAACCTCTTCAACAATGTCCTGGACTTCCTCGACGGCCGGAATAGACCGGGCGTGGAATTTTTTGTTTAAGGTTTCGATTACGTCCGCGCTTAACTTTTTCGCCAATTCGCGGTCCGGCGCGCCGATAGCTTCGGTTGCCTTAAAAATCGCTTCAGTAATTTTTTCCGGCAAAAACGGAGCTATATCGCCTGAACGTTTTAAAATCTGCGTTACTTTGTTTTCGACTTGCATGGGTTCCATAAAATATTTAATTTATTTTTGTTTGGTTTCCTTAGCTTTTCTCGTCAAAAGTTTATCCAGCTCCTCGGAGAATTCGTTAATGTCCTTAAACGACTGGTAGACGCTTGCAAACCGGATATAGGCTACCTTATCGATTTTTTTCAGGTGCTTCATAATTAAGTGTCCGATCTGATCCGCCGTCACTTCGCTTTTGCGCAATTTCTGTAAATCCCTTTCGATCAAATTAACGAGCTTTTTGAAACTGTCCTTGGTAATCGGCCTTTTTTCCAAAGCTTTTTTAAGTCCGTTTTCAAGCTTTTCCCGCTGATACGCCTCTTTCCGCCCGTCCCGCTTAATAACCATCATTTCCAGGATTTCCAATTCCTCGTAAGTCGAGAACCGGAAAAGGCATTTTAAACATTCCCGCCGCCTTCTTATCGAAAAACCGTCAGAGGCCACCCTTGAGTCCACCACTTTAGTATCCTTATAGTAGCAGATGGGACACTTCATGTAGTTCGTTAGACGCATATCCCTAAAGGATAACGCGTCCGAATTAAAGCCTTATTAATTTAGTGGCCCGTCCAATAAAAAACCTGCCTGACGCCAGGCAGGAAGCCTGTTCATTTTGATCCTGCGGCCATTTAAAGTACCCAATCCTTCTTCCCTCCTTACCTTCACCCCCGCAACTTGCGGCGGCTCCAGAGTCCAAATTTGACTAAATCGATAAATCTTACTCTAATTTAGTCTAAACAACATATTGAGTCTCTTTTTTTACTCCTGACACAATATATAGTGTTTACGCTCTTGTTTAATTATATCATTCCGATTGATTCAGTCAAGTCTTTTTAACCTAAAAAATTATATTTAACATTACAGAAAAAAATAAGGCCCTTGCCGGGCCGAATTTCAAACCGTACTTTTTAAAATTTTTTTCATTTTTTCCCCTGTGGATAACCCCGAATCTTCATTAAGAACTGTGGATAAACATTAAAACTTCATATACTTCTCCCAGCGCTCGTATAAAGCTTTAGTGGCGACTAAATCCCCGACATTATACCGGGCAATGTCTAGGAAACGGCCTTCGCGAAAGAGCCCGGCTACGTCATCCCCGGAAACTCCGTACGCTTTCGGGCTTTTTATCCCAAAGGCGCGGCAATAGAGATGCAGGCTTTTATTACGGGTGGCGCCGTAAAAAGACAACTGATCCATTAAATCAATATGTTTAGCATTATTATATTTCTGGCTCCCTAAATAACGGTTAAACATTAAATCCTGGCTTGGCCGCAGTCCATGGATGGCCGAACGGATCATTAGATACGGCGCATCAAAACCGCGCCCGTTAAAACTGATAAACTCATCGTATTTTTCCGCGACTTCCCAAAAAGTCTTCAGCATTCCCTTTTCATCCATTGGCCGGAATTTGATACCGTCTTCTTCCGAATCTTTTTCTTTTGTTCCCGGCGCCTGGTAATAGACCGCGCCCTTGTTTTTGTCGCCGTCCAAAACCCCGATAGCAACAATCTCGCCGGTTAAAGGTGAAAGGCCGAGGGTTTTTTTTATCTCGCGAACCGCGGCGTCATGCTCATCTTCCCCTTCTTCGCCTTTTATCCATTTAGTCATAACATTCTGCGTCGTTTCGTCCAGCTCGTCATAATTTTCCCCGATAGTTTCGATGTCAAAGATTAGTTTAGGCATAGAAATTGATTTAATAATATTTAAACACCCGCCTGATGCCATTGTATGAATAATACCTTATTCTGACAAATTTTTAAATTCCAAATCTTTTAGGAGAACTTCCGGGTCAACCCGCAAGGCCTCTTTGTTTATTCCCATAAGCCGCATGCCTGCCAAAGTCCTTACCCTTGAGAGCGCGACGTAGCCCATGCCGTATTCAAATGATCGCGACAAATCAATTTCCGCCGCGTCCAGGCTCATGCCCTGACTTTTATGGACCGTAATGGCCCAAGCGAGGCGCAAGGGGATCTGTGAGATTGCGGCTAAAACCGTCTCGTCTTCCTCAATTTCCCAGCTGGATGAAACGGCGACAATTTCCTTATCCGATCTGGTTTTGACAATCGGATAATTATCCTCGTTAAAACCGATTATAACGCCCAATGTTCCGTTCACGTAACCGGCGTCAAAATTATTTTTTACGAACATTACCATGGCCCCGGTTTTTAATTTCAGTTCTTCGGGCGCCAGACAGGCTTTCTTTAAAAAATTTATAAGCTCCCGCGGGCCGCGTTCGGTCATTTTATAGGCCAGCTCTTCTCCGGCAACGCGCGAGAGTTCATAGCTGTTTATCGCGTCTACATCGGCGTTATGGGTATAAAGCTTTGTGGGTTTCGCCAGGCCGTTTATCGGCTTATAAAGCCGCTTTTTTAACATACTCATTTCATCCGCTCCGGCCTCGTTATTCCTGATCCGGTTAAGAATTCCAGTGAACGCCGAATCATCCTGCCTAAACTGCTCGTCAAGATAGCAGACTCTTGCCTTAGCCTCTTTCCAGGCCGAGGATTCATAAGCGAACTTCGCGTCTTTATCAACCGGCGGAAGCTGAAAAAAATCGCCGCTCATGACAATCTGGATTCCGCCGAACGGTAAAAACGGATTTTTAACCGCTTTGCATATCTCGTCCGCAAGATTAAGCCGGTCGGCGTCCAGCATGGATATTTCATCAATAATCAGGACTTGCGCCTCTTCAATCCTTTGCCTGGTCTTTTTATTCCTAAGGATTTTACTTATTTTTTTCTGGCTTAACTTTTTCTCAATGCCGATTCCCGCCCAGGAATGGATGGTCCGGCCGCCGATATGGGTGGCGGCGATGCCGGTTGAAGCGGTAATCCCGGCCTTAGTTTTTTCATCTTTCAGCCAGCCGATGAATTTATTTATCAAAAAAGTCTTCCCCGTTCCGGCCGATCCGGTCAAAAAGACATTTTCTCCCGATTTTAATATTTTAAGGGCTTGGGATTGGGTCATTGGTAGTGAATTACTTCTCAATAATACTATAGCCTACAAAACAAGAATAAAAAAGAGGCGTATTTCCCCGCCTCTTTCACAATCCTGTTTAAATTCTAAACCGCGTAACTAAATAACCGATTTGACGCGCTTCTAAATATCTCCTCGGTCTTTTTATCGTCAACTTTCTTAGTTCCGTATTTTATATGGTAGTCAATGTTATTCTTCATGCAAAAATTAATCACAATACCCGCTTGCTCCTCGTAAAAATTCTTATTACTTCCGAAATCCGAAACTTTTACGTTATAATTCAGCTTGCCAAAAATTATTTTATCAACGAATTTTATTTCCTTCAATATCGTCGTTAAATCCTGCTTTACAAGATTGGGTGTTGGATAAGGCTCCATGCTCACCCAGGTTTTAAGGCCATTGTCGTGTAAATATTTCAAGGATTTTATCCGCTCGTTATACGGCGCCGCCCCCGGTTCAAATCTTTTCTTAAAATTATCGTCCAGCGAAACCAAAGTTATCGCGTATTCATTGTTTTTTCCGTAAATATCCGAATCAACTAAGTCTTTCGGGTAAATCCCTTTAGTAAGCACGGTGCATTTAATATTGTCTTGATTAAACCTTTTAATGATTTTTAGGGTTAACTCACCGATTTCATTTTGGCCGTACATAAACGGGTCGGTGGTAAAACATAAATGTACGAATTTAATCTTGTCTTTCAGCCTGGGAATTTCTTCATCCAGAAGTTCCAGCGCGTTTTCCACGATTTTCGGCTTAATCCAGTCGTCATAATCTTTTATCACCCCGCATCTTTTTTTCATATTCATGGCGTAGCAGGGAAAGCGGCAGCCATGCGAACACCCTTCTGCGTGGTTAACGCAATAATCAGCGTACTCAACGCCGCTTTTATAGAGAAGTGATTTTCGTTGAATTTTTTTAAGCATGAGGATGTCAGTTTTCATTATACCATGTTTTATAAAAACTCTATAACACAGCATTCGTTAGGAAATGTGCCTAATCGAGGCTTGCAAGTACCATTTTTAAGACACACATCGCACCTTCTTCTCAATTCCGGCTCTGTCGCTTTTTCCATTTTTGCCAGAATATTACTTTTATAATGAGTTTCCCTAAAAGGTGTTTTTGTTATTATAAAATATTCTAGATCGCTAATTTTTACTAACTTATTTTTAAAATTATTTATTAATATTTTTTTAAGTAAATAAAAATTCGGCTTATTCGAGAATAGGATTGCTTGCGAAGGATTGTAAGTGGCGTCAGAAAATTCAAAAGCTCCAGTTTCGTCAATCTTCCACATAGCTTCTTTTATCTTTTTCAAACCAAGGATATTATTAGTGCCAAAAAATAGGAAATAGTCGTCTTTATTCATTTTATTTTTCATTTTAAATGAACGTACAAATTTTACACCAGCTTCATTTTTAAGCTGATCGCGATAAATGTTATGAAGCATCTCCGATCTTTGTTTCGAATCTTTCTCGGAAATAACCGCTTTCCAAGTGTCCGTCCCAAAAGTTTCTTCTAATGAAGGCCATAATTTCTCCAATCCAATAAACCTGTTAATTTCCTCATACATAAAAGTAATCATCACCTCGCATTTTTGATTTTCCATAATCCTTTTTATCAAGTCTAATGGTATGCCGGTAAATCCAAAAGGATCTATAAAAACCAAGGCTGGAGCAATTTTTTTCTTCTGCTCTTCAAGTAAATTTAATACTTCGGATAAAGTTTTATCAAACTCACCATGCTTAACGGTTATATTTATATTTTTCGGCTTATCCAGGGATGCAACCATTTTTTCTAAATGCTCACAGCGCTTGGCGTCTTTTTCTATAAAAAATAAAATCATCTCCGATGAAATTGGAAATTTATGTTTTATTATAGCTTCAAAAGCAATCATTGGCGATCCCGGCTTTCCTCCAATATATTCGCCTGGTCCGGCAAATCCATCAATAAATAAAACCCGGCCATTCCATCTTGTTATTATCGGAAGCCATGCGTTTAAATATTTTTGCAATATTTTATGCTTGGCTTCCGTATGAGGTTCCAATTTCCAAATAGTAGGGGCTATTTTTGACATATAATTTTATTAATCCTTTTTGATTATTATAAATTTTGAACTTGATCACCCCAGAAATGCTTCTTTAAATAACTTTCAACTTGCTTGATAATTTTTTCATCAGCTTTTCCTATTTTATGGATAAATCTTGATTTATCATAACTAATTATATGATGCGCTTTAATGATCGAATCTTCGCGCAATCTATTGCTTAAGTCTTTTTTAATATTGATGTCGTCCCAATGGTAGCGGCCGGAAGAGGATAATGGCATAATTGTTACCACGCTCGCAGAGTTAATAATGTCATTCGCCATTATAATAAGCGCGGGGCGGTCATTAAAATATTCATGTCCGACGCTTTTTTCCTCAACCAATTTAATGAGCCATATTTCCCCCTTCTTCATATTTGATTACTTTAAATTTCTATAATAATCAGCTTCTGCTTCCGATATCGGCCCTAAAGCCTTAAGGGCGTCGTTACCGGCGGCATCCTGCATGACGGAAAACTCTTTGGAAAAAAACGAACTCTTAATTACGTTTTTCACTAAGCCGTTAATCATGTAATCGTCGTCGGCATGGATATATATCGGCTTAAAGGCTTCCGTTGATTCGGAAACGAGCGCGATCTGTTTTTCCTTTTTATCCAAAAAAAACTTTTTTATATTCGCGCACCCTTCAATCACCGACAACACATAATCTCCGTTGCGCGGATTTTTATTGGCCGGGTCAACTAATACATAATCGCCGTCCTCTATTGTCTGCGCGCCGTTAACCTTAGCGCGGTTCATTGAGTGGCCTTTGGCGCGCACGGCGAAAACATTTTTTATTTTGCCAACTAAGCGCCGCGACACTCTTAAATAGCCTTCTAAATTTTCCTCGGCAAAAAATTTTGCTTCTCCGCAATCAGCCGCGCCGTAAATCGGCACTACCACAATTTCATTATTGCTTTGCTTTGTTTTTAAACCAACCAATCTCACTTCTCCGGTCTTTTTGTCCGTCTCAATAAACCCCTTCTTTTCCAACTGACTTAAATGATGGCTTATCTTTTGCGGATGACTTTCTTCAACGAGTAAACCAATGTCCCTCAAGCTCATTTTTTTCAGATTGATCTTGGGAACAATTTTTAATAATTTTTCCTGTATAGGATGTATGCGCATAGAATTTATGTTTTATATACTTATCCACAGTTTATGCCAAGATTATTATTTTGTCAAGTTTTTGTCAAGATTTTATAATATACAGTCAAGCCTCTTGACAAGAGTATAAATGATGCCGTAAGCTCAAAGGTGAAGTACTTTTCTCGCTACCCGGGAGCGAGTTAATTAACCTGCCGGAGCCCGGGACAATGGCTAAAATATACGAAAATGAATACTATTTTAATTTCGTATGATTTACGCGCGCCAGGAAAAGATTATTCCTCTCTTTGGAACTATCTTGAATCCTTCAAAAACTGGGCGAAGCCGCTTGAATCAGTTTGGCTGATAAGAACGACTTATAATGCTGAGCGATTCCGAAATGACGCGCTTAATCATATTGATTGGAATGATAAAATTTTTGTAGTGGATGTTACCAGCAGACCCTCAGCTTGGAAAAATCTTACGGCTGAAGTGGTGGGGTGGATAGGAATGACATTATGAGGCCGATGATTGGTTTGGTACTAATCAAGCAACTCACCTCAAAAAAATATTAAAATTATACGATTGAAGATTTTAAGAGAGTTAAAAGACCGCCCCCGCTACATCTCCTAATTTCACCTTAAAGCCCGCCAATAAAAGGCGGGCTTTAAAATTTATCTATTTTAAAAACTATCCCAAAATTTTTTCAAGAAAAATTGCAATAATGGTTGTAATTAGAGCCGTTATTACTGAAATAATTATAGTCCGAATATCGCCTTTAATTCCTGACCAAATCTTAACATGCCATGGTGAGAACGCTAAAAGGCCTTTTTCGGTGGCGCGATAAAAATTTACTACATGCGTCGAACCTAATTTAACTCCTCCTATATCCTGTGGTACTTCTTCTATATATCCTCTCGCCACTAAATTTTCTACTGATTTTCTATCCCTTTGCGCAATTCCATTAATTAAATCGGCGGGTGACAAAAGACCACCCCTATTCACTACTGTTCTTAATATTATTTTTTCACTTTCGGTCATAATTTTATTTTCCCTCTACCACTTTTATTTCCTCCTCCCCCAATCCGTAAAGCTCAAAAACCTCCTCGTCAATTTTTTTATCGGTTCTGGCGATTTCGTCTTTGAGCTTGCGCCAATCATCGGAATTTTCAGTTAATTCGCTAAGTTTTTTGTTTAATTCCAACATTTTATCAACCCAAATTGCTATTTGTTCTTGTTGTTTTTCATTCCCAATACAAATTGGAATTTGCTGTAAAGGCTCCGTATCAATTTGAAACATATCTCCTTGAAGTTTACCTTTTTGTTTTAGCCAGAAACAAATAAGTTTTGAATTTAACAATCCGACGAGGTATTTTAAATTTACCTTATCTGTTTTTATAATATTAAAAGTTAACATCACATAACAATCATCTTCCGTATATGAAAATGTTGGAACTTTACATTTTCTAACAGAAATTATTTTCGGGCCTTTCTCAAAATATTTTAGATTTCTTGGCCAATGTAAATTATAATATTTAATAGAACCACTTAAATTTTTCCTGCGCTCCTCCATTATTGGCCTATATTTATTCAAATGTTGTAGAAGTGTTGAATTCTCTGATACTTTTTCATTTTTTGGGATATAAATCAATTCTTTATCATTATTTTTATCAAATTTATATCTTCCGATTTGACCCGTATCAAAAAGTGGTTTTATGTATTTCTTCTCTGGTTCAGAAATATTCAAGTAATTTTTAGGGATTACGAAAACTCCGTCGTTAATGTTTATGTTGAATTGTTTTACATAATTATCAGGTATTTTTTTAATATTTCTGGCATTTATTATGTCTGGATTAGGAACAATCCCCTGTGTTAAATCGTCATTAGCAAAATAATAATTTGCTTTCTGAATTATCTTGTTTAAAATTTGGTCTAATTCTACTGTTGAAAAAGTTATATTTTTTCCAATCAATTTTTGCGGTTCAATTTCAATTTTATTTTTACCAAAGAACATCTCAGCTACCAATTTTTCCTCAGAAATATCTTTGTCCGTGATTCGCAAGTATTCTACCAAATATTTTTCTTGAGGTTTATTTTTTTCAAAGACAAAAACCATTGTCTGAATTCCAGCCTGTTTAAAAACTTTATAATCGCCAAAATCTATAAAAGTCCTTAATTCGCCTTCGTTTAAAATTTTATCTCTAAAAATACTTGCTCCATAATTTGAAATCCAGCTATTTGGGGCAATAAAACTTAAAAAACCGTTTGGTTTTAGCAGATCAATGCTAACGCATCCAAACATAGTCCAGATATCCATTTTACCTTGATAGTACGGGCTATTATGGAGTCCCTTAAAAGCTTCCTTATTTGCATCTTCCTTAATATACGGCGGATTACCGATAACGCAATCAAAACCGCCTTGTTTGAATACCTCGGGAAATTGTTCCTGCCAGTTAAATGGGAGCTTGTCGCGATAATTCTTGCCGAAATATTTTATTAGCTCTTCGTCCGGGCCGGAAATGAGCGAGTTGCCGTTTTTGATGTTCCCGCCTAAATTCGGCAGTTTTGTCTGGCTGTCAAAAGTGTTTAATAAGAGGTTTAGGCGCGCCAGTTCCACGGCCTGCTGATCAAGGTCAACTCCGTAAATATTATTCTGCAAGATCTGAATTTTTAATAAGCCATTAGACTTGGAGCCGAATTCCTCGTACTTTTTTATTAGAAAATTCATCGCCGCGACTAAAAATGAGCCCGAACCGCAGGCCGGATCAAGAATTTTTATTTTTTGGAGATCGTTTATGCTTTTGCACTTATCCAAAACCGGACCAAGCGCGTTTTGTACGATATAATCCACGATGAATTTTGGCGTGTAGTAGATGCCCTGCTCCTTGCGTTTTTTCAGGTTCTTGCCCGCGGCTTCTTCCTTTTTGGATTTTTTCAGCTGATGGCCGAGATAATTTTCATAGACATTGCCTAAAACATCAGCCGGAATTACCGAAAAATCGTATTCAAAATAATTTTTCTTGCCGTGCAATATGTCAATTACTTTTTCGGTGGCGCCGCTAAACTCTTCCCACTTTTCAAAAGGATGTTCGTCAAAAAGATTGGAATTATAAATAACGTCAAGCTCCCGAAATTTTTTTACCATAGCCAAATACGGGCTAATTTCGCCGGCCTTGCCGCTCGACCGGTATTCATGGATTAACGGCATAAGCGTCGGCGGTTCAATTTTCCGATCCTCGGCCGACCGGATGAATATGAGCCGATTTAATAGTTTTTGTACTCCCTCGTCAATAAGATGTGGGTCAACTTTATCGTTCCATTGGGAAAAAGCCTCGGTAAGAATTATGCGACAGTCGTTTAAATCCTTGGACAAAGTTTCCGTAACCGATACTTTTTGCAGCTTCTTTCCAACTTTTTCCGCTTCTTTGTCTAAAATATCCTCGCTGAAAGCTTCTTTTGAAAGTCGCCAGAGTTCATCAAAGCGGGCTAAATACTCTTCATGGGTAAAAGACAAATATTTTTTTCCGGCCAGAGTCTTTTCCGGCGACAACGCGTTAAATACTATGAGGCCTTCAAAGTCGGTAAGAACCGCCCAGGTTGCTCCTTTATTCCAGGAATAACGAATGGCCTGTTTGGCAAAATCTTCGCGATTTAGGTCGGCCGACAATTTTTTCGCCTCCAGGTAAAACTTTATCCGGCCATTAAGGTAAAAGCCATAATCCACCCGGTCGCCGGAAATCTGCTCCTCGGCCGTAACTTCCATTTTATCATGAACATTCCAGCCCAAAGCCTCGAACAGCGGCTGAATAAAACCGATTTTAGTTTCCTCTTCACTGTAAGTTTTTATCTTGCCTAAGTCAACCACTTCCCGGTATTTATCCACCAGCCGTTTTATCTTGTCCTTGGCTTCTTTCCTGTCCATAAGTTTTGATTATTGAATAATCATTTCTTCCTTAAAATTAGCATTTTTTTGCCTTAAAATCAACTACATCCACTTTAAAAACCCTCACAAATCCCTCTCATCCCACATCCTCACCAATTCCCCCTCCCAGCCAAAGCAGGTTGATTGTTTGCAAAGTTGTTCAAATGTCTTCAGGCAGTTCGGATCTATTTTGACGAATTCCACAAGGATTTGAACAGCTTCCTGGATAAACCCGCCAACCGTGCCGTCTGAATCGTCAACGCCGCCGGTGCATAATTTTTTATCCAGCCTCAAAAGCAGTTTTACGAGGAGATCGGCCGTTTGCGTGCTTACTGGTAATTTGGAAACGACTTCACTTAACAGATTACAGCCTTCGGAAAGTGAATTTTGATAGGCAAACCAAGTTCGCGAAGGGCCAGTGTAAGACTTAATCAGCCGCGCGGCCGCGGAAATTTCTTTTTTTACTTCCGCCGTTTCTTCTTTTGTCAGAATTCCTAAACGCCCGCTCAATCTCACTTCACCGACCGGCTCTTTATCTTCTTCTTTTATTTTCTTGCCTTTAAGCACCGCCTGAAGCGCTAGGGCGACCATGTGCTTGCATAAAACATCTTTTTCCCCGAGATAACAATCACAATGCCCCTGATTAAAATGTCTTGCCGATACCGAAACCTGATAAGACTTCCCTCCGAGTACTAAAGCCGAGTAGCCGCTAACATCTTCACCAAAGCGAGTCACTTTTCTTTTTTCATATAAAGCCATCGCTCTTTCAAAAGTCGGCCGATCGGTTACATACTTAATTTTTTTAAAATCGTAGCTGGGCATCATTTAAGTGAATTTTAAAAATCCTCACTAATTCCTAAATTCAAATTCTGGCTGTCAATAAAGGCGTAATTGTTGTGTTTTTTTAGCAATAATTAATTTTTGTCTTTAGCCTCCCTTAAATTTACCACTATAAACTCAAGAATTCAAGTAATATCAGCCTAAAAAAAACAAGGGCAGAGTTCAATGGCGAGTGAGCCTGAACTTGCCCTTGGATGATAAAAAGAGACACAAATAGCGAGAAAGCGAGAAGTCGCAGCATGATTAATCTGGTTAGCAGACTACGATATCCGGCTCCATTTCCTTGTAAATGGCTACCCTCACCGAAACCCAGTTAAAATTGCTCAACTTAACTCGGACTTCAGGGAAATCGGTTAAAAAATTCCAGGTAGCCGCATTGACATGTCTGGCATGGAATCCCTTTTCCAGAAACCATTTAACGGCCTGGAATGCGCTCAAGTGCAAAGTGAGGTCATTGGGGTCGGCTCCTTCCGCCAGAGCTTTTCCCAATTCTTCGCGGATACGAAGAGTAGTTGCATTGTCGGCCTCTTCGCAGGCATTTCCATTGACTACCTTTCTGCCATTTATCCACTTTCCGTTATTACTGTAAATGGTTATGCCATGATTGGCTATTTCTATTGGACAAAAATCCGAGTGGACATGCACAACATGACTAGGTGCCATTGAAGCTACCTCCCTCTTCTTAAATGTTCACTGCACTGTTTACTCTTTTCAAAACAAGCCAACGGCGCATTGCCTATATAAATTAAAGGCGATGGGCTGTTGACTGGTCATTTAAATGAGCGACTATTTATCTTAGCTTTTTTTTAGATTTTTTTCAAGTCAGGGCGCAAAAAAACCGAACAAAATCGGTTTTTCTTTAAAATATCTCGGTATTCATTTATTGTTCCAAAGCTTTGGCGGTAAATTACATCATCTTCTTCCGAATAAAGGCTGGGATGGAAAGTTCATCATCTTCTTCCTGGTAATCGTTTTTCTTCCGGGCCGGTTCGGCCTGGGCCTGCTTTAAGGAGGAAACTTTGGATTTCTTCCGCTCCGGCACGACAAATTCTTTTAGCTCGTCTTTTCTTTCTTCTGACGATAGAAAGGGGCTGGGAGTATAGATCCGTTCTTTAACCTCGCCTTCCCTTTTTCCGGATTTATAGTCAAAACCGGTGGCGACGACCGTAATTTTTACTTCATCTTTCATTTTTTCGTCAATCACCGCGCCAAAAATTATTTTCGCTTCTTCGTCGGCCGAAGCGGTGATTACCTTGGCGGCTTCGGAGACTTCGGACATGGACAAGGTTGTTCCGCCGGTTATGGTAAATAGTATTCCGCGAGCGCCTTCAATTGATAGTTCTAAAAGCGGCGAATTAATCGCCATCTTGGCGGCTTCAATCGCTTTGTTTTCTCCTGAAGCCTGGCCGATTCCCATTAAGGAAGATCCGGCGTTGGACATAACGGCTTTAACATCGGCAAAGTCGACGTTTATCAGGCCCGGGATGGTAATTACGTCGGAAATGCCCTGGACGCCTTGGCGCAGGACATCGTCAACAACATTAAAGGCGTCCAATAGGGAGGTTTTTTTATCGATAACTTGCAATAGTTTGTCATTGGGAATAGTAATAATCGTATCTACCTTGTCAATCAGTTCGGCCAGTCCGCGCTCGGCGATATTTTTCCTTTGCGACCCTTCAAATTGAAACGGCTTGGTAACGACGGCGACCGTAAGGGCGCCCAAATCTTTTGCCAGTTCGGCAACGACCGGCGCGGCTCCGGTTCCGGTTCCGCCTCCTAATCCGCAAGTGATAAAAACCATATCCGAATCTTTAAGAATATCGCGGATTTCGTTTTGGGATTCTTCGGCCGCGTGCCGTCCCAGCTCCGGGTTCATCCCGGCCCCGAGCCCCCGGGTAACGGCTTTGCCGATATGCAATTTTTTTGAAGCTTTATTATAATGCAATGCCTGGACGTCGGTATTTACGGCAATAAATTCGACTCCTTTGACTCCAGCGTCAACCATCCGGTTGATGGCGCTCCCGCCGCCGCCGCCAACGCCAATAACCTTGATTTTGGCAATGGTTTCAATTGCTGGTTTGACTTCAGGCATATTTTTATTGGGTTTTATGAGTTATTTTAGGTATGATAAGTTTAAACTATTCCCAAAAATATTGCAAGACCCTTAATTAACGCATAAATTCAAAATTTGAGGCCGGGATTCTGTCCCGCGATTCCTTCGTATTTTTTCTTTATTTGCCCGTCTTTTAAGGCATTAAAGAGGACATCCACCGCTTAATTTTATCGACTGATTTTCCGACTGCCTGCCCGCTCCGCGTCCAGTCCAGTTTCCGGCCTTTTTCCTGATCTAGAGCCTGGTTGCCCCAAACCGCTAACCCCAGGGCGGTTAAATAATTTACGTCTTCCACTTTGTCGATAACGGTCGACGCGACGCGGTTAGTTCCCAAACAGGCCGGCAGGCGAAGTTTCTTTTTAGCCGATTCGACGATATGGGATAATTTCGCCCCGCCGCCGACTAAAAAGACTCCGGCCGGAAGCATCCCCGAGCGGTCGATTTTTTTAAATTCAGCGTCGATTTTTTCAAATATTTCGTCCACCCGCGCTTCGATAATTTCTGAAATGTATTTTTGGGAAACGGTTGTTTCTCCGTCGTTTTCCCCTTCCTCGACCAAAGCGCTGATATCGATTTCGTCTTTTTTGGAATATTGGTCCGGCTTGGCCGATCCGAATTCGATTTTAATTTTTTCGGCAAGATTAATAGGGCATCGCAGTCCGATGGCAATGTCGGCGGTTATATGCTCGGAGCCAAGGGGAATGACGGCCGTATGCAAAAGTTCGCCTTCTTCAAAGACTGCCAGGCTGGTGGTAGATGACCCGATATTTACTAAAGCCGCGCCCAGCTCTTTTTGCTTCGGGTTGATTACCGCTTCGGCCGAAGCCAAAGGCGATAAAACCAAATCTTCTATTTCCAGGCCGGTTCGGTAAATAGCTTTAGTTAAATTCTTGATTTGGGAAGTTAATCCCTGGATAATCAGGGTTTCCACTTCTAAACGGACCCCGGTCATTCCGATCGGATCCTTTATTTCTTCCTGGTTATCGACCGTAAACTTGACCGGAATAACGTGCAAAATTTCATAATTCGGGGGAACGGAAAGAGCCCGCGCCGCCTCGAGCGCCCGCTCGACGTCATCCGGCGTAATTTCACCGTCAGACTTGCCGACCGCGACAACGCCCCGGCTTTTTTCGCATTTAATATTAGGGAAATTTATTCCCACCCAAACGCTTTTAACCGGCGAGCCGACGAGCCTTTCGGCTTTTTCTAAACAAGCCGAAATTGAAGACGTCGCATCCTCAATCGAATTTACAATCCCGCGGCTAATCCCTTCAGTCGGGACTTCTACGGCGCCGATAATCTGGAAGTTTTTCTCTTCCCGGCTGATACTCTTTTGTCCGATTACCAAACGTATACTGGCCGAGCCAATATCTAATCCGGCGATAATATTTTCTCTCATAGTTCGTGTGGGCGAATCCCGCTATAATTTATCTTGTTTTATCTTAATTATTATACCAAAAATGTTATAGTCCGCCAAATATATAAGGCAAGAATATTACGAGCCCGGCAACCAAGCACATGGCCGCGGAGAGCATTACCGCCCCAGCCATAATATCTTTAATTTCCTTGACGTAGCTATCGATTCTCGGCTTTAGGACATCCGCCGTCCTTTCAATCGCCGAGTTAATGATTTCCATTAAGAACACCAGGGTAAAAGCGAATGCCATGAAAAACCATTCGGTCCGGCTGATCCGGTAAAAAATTCCCGCGGCCGCCGTAACCAAAGCGGCCATAAGCTGGATCCGGATATTTTGCTCCTCGCGAAAAACTTTAAGAAGTCCTCTGTAAGCGTAAAAAAAACTTTTTATCAGCCTTCTTGCTCTTATCATATAACTATTAATAAATTTATACGGGTTTATTTTTCCTTAAAAACTCTTCCCCTTCTTTAATCATCCTTACCCTGCCTTTTTCCGTCTTGTCGTCAAGGCCGATTAAGTGCAAAAGGCCGTGGATTAAAATAAAAATCAATTCATCCTCCGCGGTTTTTTTAAGCTCTCTCGCCTGGCGCTTGATTTGCGCGAGACCAAGAACAATTTCCCCTAAAAATTTTCCTTCTCCGGGAAACGATAAAACGTCTGTCGGCCGGTTGATTTTCCGGTATTGCCGGTTCAATTTTTTTATTTCCGAATCGCTTACTATCGCGATGGAAAGTTCGTAATCCGCCTTCCTTTTCTCTTTCAAAAATTTTTCCGCGGTCTTCCTTATCAGCAACGCGTTAATCCGGGCTTTAGTCCTGTTGTTTATTTCTACCATTTTTGTTTTTTATGTCCCGATTTGGAAGCTGTCAATCATTGTCTGATAAATATTCGGGTATTCCAAAATTTTTCCCTCGCCCGGGCTATAGCTTAACACATATATATACTCCTTGGCCAAGTTCGTTAAATAAAGCGTCAAATTATCCGGACTTTTTACCGCGCGCCAAAGCGTTTTGCCGTCCGCATCGGCCTTTTCCATTACCGCCGGAGTGGTGGTGGCATTTTCAAACTGGGAATTATACCAGGCTTCAATCTCTTCTTTGTTGGCATTGGGCTGGACTAAAACCTGCAAAAACTGGTTGTCCGGCGACCGGAAAATTATCGTATCCCCGCCGGTAACTTTTTCAATATTCCATTTGGCCGGATAATACAGGTTGTAGCTGAAATTCTGATTGGCGTAAGCTTTAATGTTCGGATTATCGGCCAATTTTCCCGTTCCGGCCGGATTATATAAGTTCTTTAATTCACTCAAATCAGAATAGTCGTCCGCGTCAGAATCGCCCTTTTCACTATCGGTTCCGATAAGCGTTTCTTCAGTATCAGTCAATCCGTCCGCGTCGCTGTCTTTAGCCGGAACCAGCTGTTCCCCGCTTTCAGGCAAGACGCCGCTTGCTTTTTTATCAATCCACTCCGCCAAAGCCGCCGGAACGCCGCTCTCGTCAAGGCATTTATATCCTTGCTCGCTGACGATTTTCCATTCGCCGTTCGCTTTCATTAAATCGGCGGAAACCGCGAAGCTTGAGCTGGTGACCGTAAGCGTAATTTTTCCGTTTGCATCGCGTACGCCTCCCAATAAATTCTCTATTTCAGAAATTTTCGGCTGGCAGGTTTTAATATACTCTATAAATGAATCTTGGTCCGATTGGCTAAGCGCCAAAGCCTTGTCTTTAACGCCGCTCCAGTCAGCCAGAAACTGGCCTTCCGCCTGGCTTTTAACCAGCGCGTCATAATCGGCCGCCGATCCAAGGCTGGTGATTTTATTTCGAAATGCGGCATAAGTATTTTTGGCGTCCTTAATTTGGGCCGCTTCTTCCTCCTGCTCTGCGGCGCCGGTAGTTGCCTCTGCGGCGGGATTTTCTTCCGTAACAACCGGCTCCGGTCTCGGTTCAACCGGAGAGCCTGGCTTCATAATATAAAAATAATAATAGCCGCCAGCGCCCAGGGCGATTAGCAGAAATATTCCGGAAGCAAGAATTATCAGCCCGGCGTTTTTTGAATTCTTGGCATGGCTGGCCGCGTCAAGAAAACGCTTAGGCATAACATGGACGGAAAGGTTTAGAGGAACTGGCTCTTCTTTTTTAACTTCATCCGCCTTACTCTCTTCCTTATTAGCTTCCGGCTCTTTTTTTCGAAAAAGTTTATTAAAATCAAACATAATTTATTTAACTTCGTACAATTTTCCCGGTCCCTTGGGATTATACCCGCCTTTGACCTCGCTCCCGTCCTCATAGCCGTCGCCGTCGGTATCTTTGTTTAGCGGGTCGGTCTTATAGGTATAGACTTCTTCCTTATCAAATAATCCGTCGCCGTCGGTATCGACTTTTTGCGAATCAGTCCCCAGGCTTTGCTCTTCAGTGTCGTTTAAGCCATCGTTATCCGAATCAATTCCTTCCTGCAAATCAGCTCCGATTAACGCACTATTGGTTTTGTCTTGCTGTTCAATCAGCTGGCCGGCGCCGGTCAAATCTTCAGGGGTTGTTGATCCGGCATTCCCGCTGTTGGCTGTATTCGCGCCAGAACCGTTATTTTCACTAGTATTGGCGCTATTATTGGCCGCCTGGTTCGCGGAAGTGTTTGTATTAACAGCTTCATTTGCCGTTTCGGCATTAGTATCTTTCTTCTCCTGGCGGCCGGGCAAAAAGATATTGTAACTATACCAAAGCCCGACGAAGATTAAAATCAGCCCGCCTAAACCCAGTCCGGCGATAGCCAGCTTTTTTTTGTCGTCTTCGTGATGGATTGCCAGTCTTTCAGCTTCTGGTGAAGCCGGAGGGGTAATGCTTGATTTTGGCCGGAGCTCGGGCGGACGGGGCTTTTCTCCCCCTTCCATTTGGGAAAAAATATCCTCCACGCCTTCCGGTTTAGGGCCGGCTCCCGGCGCCGCGGGCATTGGAGGGCGGGGCATAGAATTATTTGCCTGCGGCCCGCCGGCCGGATTTTGGTTTTGGCTTTGAGAATTGGCGTTTTCAAACATATTATTAGATTTATATATTAATATTTGTTAATTTTGGCCGGTTTGTCTTCAAAAAAATTTTTTTCTATTCGCATTTCGTCTATGATAGAACACTTCTACTTATGCCTCAAGAAATAAAATTCTTTGAACACATCCTGGATTGTTGAACTGCCGCGGATTGCATCGCCGAATATTTTCGGCAGATCATCGGCGGGATCGCCTTTTGCCCCCTTGTCCCGGCAATAGTAAATTTCCTGGTTAGTATAGAAACAACCCTGGTCGGTAATCGTGCAGTTTTCTTTGCATGTCCCCTGGCCGAGAACGCATGACTCATCAACGGCGGCGCCAGCTGGGCAAAAGCCGATAGATTTTCCAGCCGAGTCTTCACAGCGCCGGGTGTCTTTCCAGGGCGACCAGGTTTTATCGGAATTTAGCGCCGGCCAGGGATTTTCGCAGACAAAAACGTAAATATCGCCGACTCCTTCCTTCCCGTCGCCTTCGCTTGATAATGAAGACTCTGACAACTTAACAACGGCATGGGCTTTAGTTTCCCCTTCGGTTATATCCTCCTGGGCGGCGATTAATTCGAATTCGGTAAACCTGTTGGCCGGATCGCTTAAAAATTCATTTATTGGCCGGGTCGTAGTGGCCGCCACCAGCGTATTATCGATTTTCCAAACCCAATTCCAATAATAGCCCGCGACCGGCGACAATATCTGGTTATCATCTGAAACCGCAAAGCTCCGGTATTCTTTGTCGCTGTCTTTTTCCGTATCATAAGTCAAATCGCTTCTGTCAGTATCGACTTCTGTAATACTGTTTTTCACGGTCTGGAATAAGTAAGAGTAAGGCTCGACATAGGCTTTATCAATGGTGCAAAGGCCTTTATTCGGCGCCGTGTCCGGCTTGGTGGTGAATGACCAGACTTTGGCGTGCTTAAATTCCACGCCGTTAAAAGTCATATTATCCGGGCCGTTCATTCCAACTTTCCAAGTGCTTAAAACGCCCTCTTTTATATCATCGTTTAAATTAGGGTCGCCTTTTAAGATGGCAAAATATTTTCTCTCTGAATCAAGCAGTTTTCCTATTCTAAATATGACTTGATTATTGTAGATCATTACCGTAGTTGAGGCCGTACAATAATTCTTTTCCGGATTAGGGACGTCAGCGGCCGCGGTTTTCGTTTTTACGCGGACGATTCGTTTTATGAAGTCGGTGATCCCAGTAGCCAGCCGGCTAAAGAAACCCTTGGGCGCCGCTCCCTTAGCCAGAGGCGTTGTCCCCGCCGGGCAGGCCGAATCATATTCACCGGCTAAAATCATGTTAGACGGCAGGCTGTTTACATCCATCTTTTGGTCAAAAGTAGCGCTTATCTCCGCGTTGCGGCAAACGTTTATCATCCCGTCAGTCGGAATTGTCGAGATAACGGTCGGCCTTGACCGGCAGCAAGAATCAGAACTGCAACCCACGTTGTTTGGGCTACCGCAATTAGAATCTTCAACACATCCGCAACAAAGCCCGCGCTTATTTGTCGTGCAGGGCCGTTTATCAGCCTTACAGGACAATTTGCCTGATATTTCCCTTATCGGGTCAATAATCTTTTTACATTTATCATAATTATCCAGTTCCGGATCACTCCCGGTATTATACGGATCGCAACAACAAATGCAGGATTCATCGCCGGCGGAGCAGGCCGGGCGCGGAGGCAAAGGGGCGTTATCATAGCATCCGCTATTTCCGGTGTCGCCAAAGCATTGATAAGTATCTGGATGATCGCAGGTTAAGGAACAATTATCTGTATCCCTGTCAAAACAGGAACAGCCGACGCATTGTCCGCACTGATTATCGCATCTAGCATTGCCATATTGCCCGTCAATGGTCGGGGTTGAAGACGCGCATTGGTATTTCCCGGAGGTCTGGCAGTTATAGTATGAGCAGTAAGCTAAGTCAGGCGTGTCACCCTTGATAATCTCCTTATTGCCGGCCTGGCCGGAACAGCTATTGGACTTTTTCGCGTCAACGCAACAAGAAGCCGAATGCTCCGAGCATTTGGAAGGAGAAATGAAAGTCAAACTAGTGCAGTCGCGGCAGACTCCGCCGGTTTCTTCCGAGTTAGTCATATCGCAATATTTTCCGGTCGTCCCTTCGCAGTTGCAAGCCCGGTCATGGTCGTCTTGGTTAGTTCCGATATTGGCACAACCCGAGCATAAGCCAAAGTCTACGTCGCCCGAGTCGCTATAATTCCCGTTCAAAGGATTACTCTTATCAATTCCGCCCGAGCCGCAATCATTGCCGCAGATTAAAGGAGTACAGCAGGCCGGATTGCCGGGATAATTAGCGTTACCCGGCTCATAATTCGAATTAATATCACAGCAGCATTCACAATATCCGGGCGTTTCTTGTATACAGACTCCGTTCGCGCACTCAAATCCGTTCGCGCAGACATCGCCAGAGAGGCCGCAGACTCCGATATAGTCGCTTGAATTGCCGTCAATTTTCCCCAATTCGTCAACGCACTTAAAATTGCCTGCGCAAAAATCGCAAACTTCCGCCGCGGTTTCCGAAACGCAGAGGCCTTGGCCGATATTTATAAAGCTTGATCCTAGAATCGCGCAGTTTCCGTTGCCCTTGTATTCGAAGTAGGTGTTGCCGTTATATTTGGCGCAAAACTTTTCAAAAGTATAATCCTGGCCGTTATAATTTTTGATAATCGTCTGGTTTAAATCGCAAGCCAGGTTTCCGCTTCTTATGCATTTATTTAAATCAGTATGATATAAGCAAGCTTCGCCGTTGCACAACTCGGTGGTACAATAATCGTCGGTGCAAGCTGTTGCCTCAAACGGATTCTGGTTGGCCGAGCAGTTGCCCGGCGAATTCGGGCAGTATAGCGAATCAACGCACTGGACTAAAGCATAACCCGAGCAGGATTTCGGCTCCGGTCCGGGATTACAAAGACAAGTAATTCTATTACAGGTAGTATCGGCCGGACATTTATTTTGATCCGGCATGCAGACTCCGGTCATGCCACTCTTGCTGCAGGGAATTTTACAGCGGCAATCCGATTCATCGCAGATTTTTCCATTCACGCATCGGCTCTGGTCTTTTTGACAGCCAGGAGTTGCCGCGTCGCCATCGCAAAATTCCGGTTCGCCGGTATTAATATCCCACTCATAAACGCAGGAGTTGAATTGGGCATAGCATTTGTCAATGTTTTCCAGGCACCGGCCTTTAGCCGGAGAATCAGTCGGACAGCAGACGTTAGTCCCGCCGCATTCGTCGTCTTTTGAACATTCGCCGACTTTAAAATTGAGCCCGTTGCCGGCTAATTCCGGGGAATTTTTTACGAGGCGCGCGGGTCCGGTGGACGCGGCCTTGGGAACAGTGGTTAAAGCCTTGTCCGGAACAATTCCTGAAGGCGTGCTTGGCGCCGCTCCCCAGTAACTAATCGCCTCTCCCTCTTGGTTTTTATTTAAATGGAATCTAGCTTTGCTGTTTATGTCTTTTGTTCCAAAATATTCTCCCCAAAAACTTACGTCGCTTCCGACCGGTCCCATTTGGGGATCAATTTTACAAAGGCTCGGGCTTAAGGGAAGAGTCGAATCGACTTTGAATTTCGGCGTTGCCAGGCCCGAACTATCAATCGTCTGACTGCCTATTTGCATGGTTAATGTATAGTAGCCGTTAGCCAAATCTTCGGGGACTTTGACTATTACCTGGTTATCTTTCCAGACGCTGTCTTTACATACCTCGGGAAAGCTGTAGCTTGCTTCTTTTCCGGAAACCGGTCCGAAAAAAACTTTGCTAGTCCCCTGGGCATTGCCGAACTTCCGGCCGCGGATAGTTACATACTGCCCAATCGGGCCGCGGGTCGGATCAAAAGATAAGATTTGGGGGCCGGCGTATGGCTCTTCATCTTTGGTAAAATTCAAATAATTGCTTCCCACCTTTCCTTTCACTACAAAACTCGTTGTCAGCCCGGGATAGATATTCGCCACATCGGCAGTCCCTTGCTTATTGCTATTAGCGCCAAACGCGGAATTTCCTCCCTGGACTTTATTTCCCCACCAGTCGCCAAAATAGGCTATAGCGCCGGTTGGAAGATTCAGGCCGTAATAAGTAAGCGTATCTCCAATCAGCCCGTGATCTTCTTCGCAAAGCGGATCGCCGGAGCATTTATTGTTCGCCAGCCGGCAGATGCCGGGCCTTACAATCGTATTAGCCGTAAAATCTTTTATCATCGGCCCGTATGGATCGTCAGTAGCGTCAGTCAAGCCGTTTTCTCCGGTAACATTAATGCTTCCGCTAACCGTGCTTCCGGGAACCGCTATTATGATTTGCCTATCAGTCCAGCTTGAGATGCAGGCCGGGTTTAAGTCAGTGGGGAAAATCCCCATTCTATCATCGCTTGCGTCGTCTTTTACCCCGACAAATTTCACTCCGGCATTTGAAGCGACCCGGGCAAACTGGAAATCATCAATATATATGTCGCTCCCCTGCGAATCAGTCGCGTAATAATTACCGGCCAAGCCGACTTCTATAACTTTCTTCCCGGTTTTGTCCCTTAGCCTGTCCATTTCCGCCGTGTAAATAAAATATGATTCATAGCTCTGCCAATCTTTGTAATCACCGGCCCTAATTGTTAAGAAGTTAAAGCCAATGTAAGGCTTGGTTTGCAGAGGAGCGTGATAACAGCAATAGTCCGGCGCCCCGGAGCACTGGCACTTCCCGGGGCTATTAGAGCAATATGATCCTCCTAATTCAACGCAGTTCGAATCATTCCCATAATCGGACTTCTTCCACGCCTGGACCGTATTTCCTAAAGAGTATCCGGCGGCGATGCTTATATTTTTTTGCGTCCGTCCCTTGTATTTGAACCTTAATACGTATTTGTCTCCAACTTTAAAATTCAATTTCGAAATATCATAAGTAAGCGCGTTCCACATCACCCGGTTGGTATACGGCCACCTCAAATTACTTCCTTCGTTAACTTTGCATTCCCCTTCTCCGCAATAGGCGTTATGGGGGAAAACGCATTTATTTACTCCGTCTTCATTCCTCCACTCGCAGGCAAAAGGAAATTTATCATAAATCCCTTGCCGCCGGCACAACTCTTCACCGCAGACTCCCG
Source organism: Patescibacteria group bacterium (assembly GCA_041661505.1). Lineage (NCBI taxonomy): Bacteria > Patescibacteria group bacterium. Next base: position 207,698 of record JBAZUF010000001.1, read on the forward strand.
GGTACGGCTGGCCGGCATCTTCATGCATCTTTACGCTTCTTTCGGGCGAAACATAATTTCCCGGTTCACTTACTATCCCGATCCAGGAATGATTCTGCTTAGCCGCCCTCCAGTCTTTCGGTACGCCTCCCAATGTCCCTTGCTCAAAATTGACGTTAGTTAAGACATTTTCCAGAAGATTGCTCACCACGCCGAAATTTTTTCCAAAAATCGTCAAAAAATTGTTAGGCGCTCCGTTAGCCGTGTCTTTGTTGCAGGTAGCCGGACTTAACCCCGCGCAATCTCCGTCCACCTGGCAAAACTTATTAATATTGCCGTCGCAAAATCCGCCGGTCGGCGTTATTTTATTAATAATCGGCCTCTTTTTACATATACACGCGTCCGTAGTGCATTGGCAAAAGCTGGTAGAGCACAGCTCGTCGGCGCAATTGGAATTGCTGGCTCCGCATTGGTTTACTCCGGTTCGATTGCATGCCCCGCCTTCGCACGCCAGGCAATCCGCTCCTCCGCAATCAATATCTTCTTCGTCCGCGTCTTTTATCCCGTTACAGCAGTGTCCGGGTTTTACGTTAGTTATAAAACTCGCCGTTGAGGTAGCGGCCGCCATATCTTTGGCTAATACCTTAAAAGTATATTCATCGCCTATAGAATAATTTGTTGTATCATATTTCCAATCAAGATATTGGTATCTCTCCTCATTACCAGGCTCCAGGTGGTTCATTTCTTCACTCCCGCCGGTTTTTTGGGAATAAAATATTAAGGATCCCATAGCAATATCATCCCGGCCCCAGCCGCCAACCGTATTGGCGTCTGGCTTTAAGGTGCCGTCGTCTTTACAAATTTGGGCCGGTATTATTCCGGCGGTTGGCGGTCCGGTATCGATTAATTCTCCGGTGGCAAAAGTAAAGACGCAAGTCGCTCCGGCGGCGCAGGATAAAGATTTGCGGCCTACGGAAGAAATTATGCCCGAACCGCCGTTAATCGTTACCCGAATTTGGCTTTTAGCCGGAAAGCAATGAGTAGTTGAGGCTTCGTCCCCGCACTCGGCCGCGGCCGTAAAATTAATTTCCTCCCAGGCCGAGGACGTAGCGACCGACCCCATAATTCCTCCGGTCTGGGCCAGAGCGGTTAAGGCAATTAACTTCGGCGAGAAAAGCGGGAAGGTTTTCCCGTTATCGGCCACTGTCCCGATTTGCTCCACTTTAAAATTGTTATCCAGCGTTTCCTGGGTGGTTTGGTTATCAATTTGCTGATTAAAGAAAGCCTGGACAACAACGTTCCGGATAACGTTCGTTGACTGGTTCCTTGGAATTGTGCCCTTAACCGCGAAGACTCCTTCGGGCGGAGGGGTTCCGCAGCTTTCGGCGCAATAATCCCCGGGACAGCAGGTCAGTCCCTCGGCGCACGGCGGATCGCAAACCGGAGGGTTTCCGCAATTCGGCCCTTCGCAGGGCGGCACAAGCTTGGTTATAATAAAGCTTACAATAGCAAAAGCCGATAAAAGAATTATTAGCCCGATTACCGCGTTGCGGATGAGTTTTTTTGCTTTATCAACTTTTTCCGCCTCTCCCCCGGCCGTCATCCAAAGCCAGCCGCCGTACATGATAATGATTATCATTATCAAAGCCAAAAACCCGAGCATCACCCGGACAATATTAACAATCAGCGTTTTTGGGCTGGTATTTGACAGCCCTATCTGCTCCGCGGCATTAAGGCCTAGATCCGTTTGGGCCAAAGCGAAATGGGCCGCTCCCAAAAACAGTACGGCTAAAGCCAGGACGAATAAATTTTTTATAATCTTATTTTTCATTACATTATTCGCATAATTCGTCTGCCTTCGGAACATCGCCACAGCAGGAAGGCGCTCCGGCGCACGAGCCGCTGGAACACGGCTTATAGCAGTTTTGATAAATGTCTTTTACTCCGGAACCGGCCTGGACGCGGTATTTTTCCTGATCGGCAAAAGAAGAGTGGTTCAGGTAAGCTTTGGTCCAGTCCGCTTCTCCATCTCCGATAATGCCGTTTCCGGCCACCGGATCGTCGTCAATATTAGTTTTAGTTATCCAGTAGCCAATCGGCTCGGCTGCGTAGGGGTAGATATTAATCAACTTATGGATAATCTCTTTCGTGGTCGTAGCGTTTCCTGATCCGGCCGTTTCTCTAGTAATTTTTCTTTCCCCGGTTGTAAGGCTTGAGCTCATCATCAGCTTGGAAAAATCGATTTCAACCGCCGGGTCAGAATCAGTTCTCCCGTCATGAATCGGCTTAGTCAAAGAAATCTCCGGCGGCGTCAAATCAATTTTGTCGTTGATAAAGAAAGACCAGATGAAATCATCGCCATGCGTTGAGCCGGCGACATCATGGTTTTCGTCAAAAGGCGGCTCATTACTTTGGGATTCCGGCCCGTCGGCGTAGTTATTCCGGTTGCCGTCAAACGAATTTAACGCCATGTCCGCGATTCCTATAAGCGGAATTTCAGAAAGAGGGTATTTTTTTCCGTTTTGGTCCTTGCAGACATTATCTTCGCAAAGAGTGTAGCTTTCTTTGTTTAAACATCCGTCAGCCGTACAGCCGGCTAACGAAGCGGCCTTCAATTTTACCGCCAGGTGGCTATTTTCCGGAAGGCAATATACTTTTTCTCCGCAGGCGTTGACTCCGCACTCAATATTGGAAATGAATTCAACGGTCGCGTACTGGTTTGATATCAAAAATTTCCCGTCAAAGTAATCGTCTTTGCAAGCGCCGTTTTTACAGCTGTAAGAAAGGCAATCCGAGTCTTCCGCGCAGCTCGCCCCGGCGGCCAGGCTGCCGGTCTTCGTGTTAACTACTTTTATGGCGTCCCTCACTTCGCCGGCCGTCCCTGAAACCGACATTGGATTAACGGCCTCGTTGAAGTTAATCTGGATTATGGCGTTTCTTGCTTTATCTCTCCGCCCTTTAACCGTTATCGTTACCTCTTCGTCCTTGCCTCCTTCCATGCTTTTTATTTCAAGGGCGCTCTGACTCGAAGACTGCATTTCAATATTGTTGCCGCCCTCTCCGGCGTTCTTGGCCGAAATATCCACGATTTTAGAATCCGTTTCAGACACGGCGGCCAAAACTACGCTGTTCCCGGATAAGGCGCTCGCTAAATTAGCCGCTGTCGCGTCAGCATCGGAGCCGATCTTTATTTTCCCTTCGCCCGACTGGCTGCTAAATGAATAGTCGGCTCCGCCTACCCGCAGAGTATCGGCCGGCTTTTCGGCGCTGACTGCTATTTTCCAGGCGTTTCCGGCCGAAAAATTTCCGGTTTTCGGAACCAAATCCAGTCCGCACCCTAAAGATATTTTATTGTCGCCGGCCGAGTCGCCCGGAACTACTCCGGATACGCCGGCCACGCTTGCCGTTAATTCATTATCTAAAGAAACGCTGATCATTCCGTCTTCAAAGCAACTATAACTGCCTTCTAATAGAGCTTCGCTCCAGGTGGCGTTCGCGGGATTTTTGACCGGATTTCCCGCGCTGGCGGCCGAATAGATTCGCGGAATTTGCAAAACTTTAATGCTTCCCTTGGCCCGAATAGCGCTTGATGCCGGGTTTTTAATATCCGCTTCATTATCCGGAGTGGGAAAAACTCCGTCCTTTAAAACTTGCGGCGGAGTGAGATCTAATCTATTGGTAACTTCAAAGCTCCAGCTAAAACCAGTCGTTAAAGAACCGAAAGCGGCCGAGCTGTCGGCTTTTTTTATGTCGCGCGACAGCATAACCGTGTGCCAGTTATTGTCCGGATCCGAAGCCGAGGCCGGATTTAGATATTTTTTTGGCATAAAAACAAAGGTTTCATTGTCCTTTGACGCGCAGTAAACATCAATAATATTCGTCGCTTCGCAATTATTTACGGCCGCCTGGGCGGTATTCACGATCCCCGCTAAATTTTCGTTATTTTCTTTAGCTACCTGGCAAGAATCGCCGCGTTCGGTTTCAAAAATGCGGATATTTTCTTTTTTTATCATCGCGCCCGGCGCGCAGTTGCCGTTTGCATCAACTTGATCGCAAATAGTATCAGCTTTCATTTTTTCCCGGAAAGTGACGACAATGACCGTATTCTTAACGACATTCTTTTGCCCTGGCTCGGGATATACGCTTTTTATTATTCCATTGCCTAAAGCGCCTAGCCCGCCGCCGCCTCCGCCGCCGCCTCCGCCGCCATTACCCCATATCGATCCGGTTAGCTTATTTAAAATAAAAGAAACAATGGCAAAGGCTGATAAAATAATAATCAAGCCGATAACCGCGTTCTTTAAGATCTTTTTCGCCTTGTCGACTTTTTCCGCGTTGCCATCCGAGGTCATCATTACAAAGCCGGCGTAGATTACTAAAACAACGGCAATCAGGCCTAAAAACCCTAAAGCGGCCTGGACCACCCGGGCAACAACCACTCCAGGGCTGGCTGACCCCAGTCCGATCCTTGAAGCTTCGTTTAACCCGAAGTCTTGCTCTTGGGCCAAAGCCGCGCTTGGTAAAAAAACAAAAAATGAAGCTATGGCGAATAGGCTTAAGAATACAAAAATCCGGCTCCTGAAAGCTTTTGATTCAAATAACCTCCTTGGAATTTTTAGGGCAAGCATGGGATATTTGGTTCTCTCTATTTTATTCCAATTTTATCGCGGCGATTATAGCGCTTTTTTTAAGTCTCAATTTTTTTCACCTGATAGCGTCCGGCGCTCCCAAAAATTTTCACTTTCTCCCTTACGACTTTTTCCACTGCCTCGATAGTTGGCTTTAATAACACTCTCGGATCGGTTTCTTCTTTATTGTTAACGCAAGTCTCAATTAATTTTTTTGAAAAGGCGATTTTCAAATCGCTTCCGATATTAATAATATTAACGCCCATAGCGACCGCCTTTTTCATATCTTCGCTTTTTACGCCTGAACCGCCGTGCAGGACGAAAGGAATCGATATTCTTTCCTTAATAGCTTTTAAAACTTCGAGGTCGACTCTTTCGTTTTCATAAACTCCGTGGGCGGTTCCGATGGGCGCCGCGACGGTGTCAATTTTTGTCGCTTTGACGAATTCCGCTACCTTATCCGGATCGGCAATCGGAACATTATTAATAATATTTCCTGATTGGCCGTGCCCGCCGATCATCTCTCCGAGCTCCCCTTGCACCCAGACCCCTTTGGGCCGGGCCACTTCAACTACGTGCCGGGTAAGATTTACATTCTCGTCATAAGGCAGGCTGGAAGCGTCAATATGGACCGAGGTAAAACCCGAATTAATACATTCGAAAATCGCGTCAAAACTCTTCCCATGGTCAAGATGCAGGGCGACCGGCACCTGGACCGCGATATTTTTCGCGATCGTCGAAACGATGTGGGTAATCGGCTTTACCCCCATGTATTCGATTACATTCTGGGAAACCTGGAAAATTACCGGAGAGCCGGTCTTTTCGGCCGCGTAAGCCACGCCCAAAGCCATCTCAATATTTAATATGTTAAAAGCCCCTAAAGCGTATCCCTCTTTTTCCGCGTCTTCAACCAATTCTTTAATATGAACCAGCATTAATTTTATTTAGCTGTTAATTAAAATATTCGCGACCTTGTAAAACTCTTCCGCGTTCAGACTCGCTCCCCCGACCAAAAGGCCGTCAAGATTTTCCAAATTGACGAACTCGTTTACGTTTTTGGAAGAAATGCTGCCGCCGTAAATTATCCGGAAGCATTTCTCCGAAATTTTAGAGCCGAACAATTCATTCAAGGTAAGGCGGATTATCTTGTGGGCGTAATCGCAGTCCGACGGCTCGATGGCTACGCCGGATCCTATGGCCCAAATCGGTTCGTAAGCGACGACGATTTTTTGGTTTTCCATAATACTCAAGCCTCCAAAGGCCTGGTTAACCTGGTCAACCAGTATGAAATCCCTTTTTTTTGATTTCCTTTCGTCTTTTTCTTCGCCCAGGCAGACAACGGGCATTAAATTTTCTACTTCCAAAACCGCCTTTAATTTTTTATGAACCATCTCATAATTTTCAAGCAAATACTCCCGCCTCTCCGAGTGGCCGATGATCGCCATATCGCATCCGATTTCTGACAGGTTTAACGGCGAAATTTCTCCGGTATAAGCTCCCTGGGCTTCCCAAAACACATTTTGCGAACCGCACATTAAGGGACTCCCTTCCAGATTTTTTTTTACTTCGGCCAAGGAAATAAAATTAGGGCAAATCCCGACTTCCCCGCCTTTAAAATCCTTGAATTTTATTTTCATCTCTTTGGCCAATGCAACCGACTCTTTATAACCCAGTTTCATCTTCCAGTTAGCAATGACTATTTTGTTTGCCATAAGCCTTTTATATTTTTAATTTTCCTTTTTATGCGCGAAAAATCCAAAAATTAGAGGACCTTAATTCCATTCCTTTTAGCTACCAGCATTATATCATTTTTCCCCATCCGGCGCAATTTCATCTCCCCATCTAAAATTGGAAAAAATCCACTTAACTAAATTGCCGGTTTCGGTAAACCGGGTATCAATTGAAGGGGTGCCCAAAACTACAGTAACAAGCTCGTGGCCATCATGCGAAAACCGGCCGACAAAGCAATAGCCGGCCTCATTGGTAAACCCGGTTTTTCCGCCGGCCATTTTTATGCCTTCCCCCATTTCTTCTTTTAAAAGCTGGTCGGTTGAAGGTATATTTTTTTCTTTTCCGTCCAGAGTTTTATAGCGGTAATTCCTCGTCAGGGTGGCTTTTTGGATTTCTTCATTTTCCAAAGCGATCCGGGCGAATTTGGCGATTTCTTCGGCCGTCGATTCGTTGGGTTTTAGGCCGGTTGAATCAAAAAAAGCAGTATTAACCATGCCGAGCAGATTTGCCCGCTCCCTCATCTTTTCGACAAATTGCCCTTCGGTCATTCCGGTTGAATGGACCAAGGCGGCTGTCGCTGTATTGTCTGAAGCGACCAGGCTGGTATAAAACAAATCTTTGATTTTAATTTTTTCGCCGGGAAAAAGAAAAACTTTTCCGCCCTCCCGGCGGTCTCCTTTTTTCATCTGGTATTCTTTTTCCCAGCCCGGATTATAATCTAAAAATACCAGAGCCGTCATCAGCTTGGTGATGCTCGCGATCGGCCATTTTTCTTCCGCCGCCTGCTTAAAAATTATGTTATTGCTTTGGCAGTCGACGGCCACCGCGCTCCGGGCGGCGATTTTCAGGCCCGCCACTTTATTTCGGATGACCGGCGGAGCCGGCTTATCCTCGCTTACCGGAAGTTTTTTATATCCCAGGAAGGAAAGCGACGCGTCCCTCGCGTTTTCCACCATTCCTAAAATCTGGCTTCCTTCTTCCTGGCGGTAGCCAAAAAAATCGGGCAAAACCCGGGAATAATCTAGGGATGTATTTAATAAGGCTGTTGAAAAAACAAAAGCCAAAGTAAAGGCAATGGAAAGAAACATAATATTTTTAATTCTCAAGCATTTTCTCCAATGTTTCCTCCTTGTGAAGCCTGTTAAAATCCGGCAGCTGGCTTATTTCATTTAGCCCAAGGAAGCGGATAAAATCAAGCGTAACGCTATAATAAGTCTCGCGCTTTGCTTTGTCGTCGCGCGACTCAATCAGCCCCCGAATCAAAAGGTTTCGCAGAATCATCCCGCAGTTGACTCCCCGGATGCGGTCAAGGTCAATTTTTGATATCGGGCCGCGGTAAGCGATAATCGTCAGCGCCTCAAGGCTCGGGCGGGACAACTCGCCGGTCACTTCGTCTTTGACAAACTCCTTTACGAGGCCGGCGTTCTCGGGCGCCGACGCCATCTGGTATTTTCCGCCTTGCCGGATTATTTCCATTCCCCGGCCGCTTTCTTTATATTCTGCGAGCAACTCGGACAAGGCGCCTTCAACTTCTTTGGCCGGCGCCTTAATAATATCGGAAAGCTGTTTTACTGGCATAGCTTTGGCCGAGATGAATAACAAGGATTCGATTTTTGATTTTAAACTCATAATTATTTAGCAAATAACAAAACATAATCTAACGGCCAGCCTTCTTTTTCCGGACCGATGCGGTAAGCCGCGCGAATGATTAAAAGCCGCCATTTTTAACAATCATCATTTCCCCGAACAGCTCGTCCTGCTCAATGACAATATTATTTTGCTTGGCGAGCTCGAGCATAGCCAGAAAGGAAACAATAATTTCGGTTTTTGATTCGGCTTTCTCCAATAGCCTTTTAAAATTGAACTTAATCTTTTCGGTAAGGATCTTTTGGATAAGCAGTATCCGGTCTTCGATGTTTATCACCGCCTCAAGCTTTTTTTCATCCAAATCCGCCTGGGCCGGCTTGACGCGCTCAATAATTTCCGCTAAACAGGAAGCCATTATCCCGGCCGTCAAATTTTTTGGCGGCGAAAAATTATTAATCGATAAAACGATGGCTTTACGGTTAAACTCCCGGGGGAACATAAAATTGTTTTTCTTCAAAATCGCTTCAATCGATTTAGCCGCTTCGAGGTATTCCTTATACATGCGAAGCTGGCGCTCCAGGTCGTCATTGTCCTCTTCATCGTCAGTTTCAATATAAGGAAACAAGGCTTTGGATTTTATGAACAAAAGCCGGGCGGCCAAAACTAAAAAATCAGCCATTTCGCCCGGTCTGATGGCTGGTGAATTTTTTACGAGATCAATGTACTGGTCGGTAATTCTTGCCAGGCTGATTTTAGTGATATCTAATTCCTCCTTTTCAATTAGTTTTAAAAGCAAATCCAAGGGGCCTTCGAATTTTTCGATTTTTATGTTTAGCATTATTAATTTAGCCGGCCAATCTTTTTAATCGCTTCTGAAGCGGCAGCGCGCCGTTTAAAGAGGCTTTGGCAAGCCCTATTTTAGTTTGGCCAATTTCTTTTTAATTCCGAATTTTCCCAAGATTGGTTTTTCCAGTTTCAAAAAATCTTTCAGCTTCATCTCGATTGAATGGTTATGCTGGCCGGAAGAAAAAACCAGCTTCTTCGCCTTTTCCAAATTTTTTTCCGCCACTACCGGAAGGTTGTGCAATCCGCCGAAAGCGGTAATAGCCATATTTTTCGCCTTGACTACTTCGGCCATTATTTCTTCTCCGGGAATTTTTATCATCTTCACTTTCCGATCGCAGGCCTTGCCGATTACCGCCCCCAATTTTTTCATATCCAGATTGCGGTCAGCCGGAAGAATTGCCACGTAATAATCCTTATCGGCCTTAACTAAAAGCGACTTGGCGATTTCATCCAATTTTTTTTTCATGGTCGCGGCCGCGTCATAAGCCGTATAAACGGTCTTGTGGACTAGAACGCTATGGCTGACTCCGGCCTTTTCCAAATAAGCTAAGAGCCTGGCCGGAAGAATCGGGTTTTTTGCCGGGACTTTAACCCTAGCTCTTCCCGGCTTTACCGGCCCCGGACGTTTCGGTTTGCCCGAACGCGATTTAACAACCGGAGTTTTGCGCTTTTTTCCTTTTGCCATATAATTGAAAATTAACTAATATCCAATAATTCCCGGGAAACCCGCGGCTTTAAAAGCCGGGCGCCGTCCCGCATCTTTAGAGAATTAATCATTACTGGTTTATCGGCTTAGCGGCGGAAATCGGATTCTTGATTTCTTCGGCTTTTTTGGTAAAGCATTGGCGGCCGGCGTCATGCTGCCAGCGCTGGTCAATATAGGGATCAATTTGTTCGGAACTGTCTTTGGCTTTGTTGGACAGGCTGAAGTCGGCGCAAATCTCATAGCTGTCCTTAGTTTTCTTTTTATACTCGAATTCTTTCCCGGTCTGGGGGTCTTTTATTGAATCTTCGGTTAGATATATTTCCCTCGAAACGTCCCCAAACAGGTCTCCTAATTTTTCCGGAACGGATTTTGATTTATTGAAGTAAGAGTTTATGGCCGAATCAACCTGATCCAGGTTTACCGCCACTTGCCGGTCATGGTTTCTCGCCCGGACTGTCGCGGGCGATTCGATGTAAAAAAAGCTGGCGGTAAGCGCCGCAACCACTAAAACCAGCGAGCCATAAAAATAAATCTGAAGGATGCTGTCCTTTTTCTTCTCTACTTCTTTTCGGCGGATATCGTAAAAATAAAAGGAAAAAATAACGGCCGAAATTAAAATTGACGTTAAGGCTTTCAAGATGAACTTGACAGTGAGCTCGCCGTTTAAAAAATTATTTAAGGTGGCGATCAGCCAGCCGATCATGACGATAATTGAGACCAGTAAAATAAAATAGGTGAGCCATTTCCGGACGCCGGAATCTTTGCCTAGGCTTCCGTCTTTTAAATTCTTAAAAATCTGCCAGATAGTCAGGTAAAAAATCGGGGCGGCGATAATTAAAGCGGAAATGGCAAAGCGCAGAGCCCCGGAAGAAAACTGGCCGGGCTGATACATGCTTAAGGCTAAAGGGTCGGCCACGGTTTTGTTGATGATTTGGAAAATAATCATCCCTACTGAAACAGAGGTGAAAGTAAGCGCCACTAAAGAAAGCAGGTAAAAGAATGCGAACTTGGCGGCATTTTGGTTTGAGTCCATAGTTTTTGCGGCCGCGAATAAAATGACGGCTAAAACGATAATAATAAGCGCCAGGCTGGCCATTTTATTCTTGGCTAAGATTATATGAAATCTTAAATCTAATATAATTATATCATCCTTTTTGCGAAAATCAAAGCCTTCCTGCCCTAAAAAAGGCTTCAAGAATCACCCTGCCTTAAACCGGGCAGGGTGATTCTATTTAGAAAAAATATTTTTAAGAGGTTATTTATCTTTTCCAGTCTGATTAATTACTGCCCTGCCGCTTTCTTTACCATAGCGCTTACCCGGTTGCCGTCGGCTTTACCCTTAACTAAGGGCATAATTTTCCCCATTATTGCGCCGAAGTTAGCGCCCGCGCCCGCCTCCTTAACGGCTTTCATTACAATCGACTCCAGCTCTTCGTCCGCCATCTGTTCAGGCAGATAAGTCTCCAAAATATTCATTTCTTCTTTTTCGTTTTTCGCCAGTTCCGGCCGACCGCCTTTCTCATAAGCCTCGATTGAATCGCGGCGTTTTTTTATTTCGCTGGATATTACTTCCATTGCCTGGTCATCCGATAATTCTGCCTCTCCGCCCTTGCGCAAAGAAATTTCTTTCATTTGAATCGCACTACTAAGCATCCTTAAAACACCGAGTTTTTTCTCTTCTTTGGCGCGCATGGCGGCCACGAGATCAATTTTAATTTTTTCTTTTAGGGTCATAAAATTAATCGATTTTTATCCTAATATGCAGATCCCTTAACTGTTTCTCGTCAACATCCGACGGCGAACCCATGAGTAAATCTTTTCCGCGGCCATCCTTAGGAAAGGCGTAAATATCGCGGATTGAGTCTAAATCGTTTAAGGCCATGAAGATGCGGTCTACGCCGGGCGCGTTGCCGCCGTGCGGCGGAGCGCCGAATTCAAAAGCCCGGATTATCGCGCCGAACTTAGCGTCCACTTCTTCCCGGGTGTAGCCCGCTATTTCAAAGGCTTTGTACATGATTAGAGGTTCATGATTTCTTATGGCCCCGGACGAAACTTCAAAGCCGTTTAAAATTAAATCATATTGGTAAGCCAGTATTTCCAAGGGTTTTTTCGATTCCAAGGCCTCTAAACCACCCTGGGGCATAGAGAAAGGATTGTGGCTAAAATCAATCTTTCCCGGCTCAATTTCGGACATATCATACATAGGAAAATCGACGATCCAGAGCCATGTTGCTTTCTTTTTGTCTTTAAGTTTCAGCTTGTCGGCACAAGCGCCGCGCACAACGCCTAGGGCATCGCAGACCGTCCGCCAGTTATCGGCGCCGAAGAAAATTATATCACCGGCTTTGGCTTCCACATCTTTTATGATTTTCGCGGTCAGATCATCGCCTAAAAATTTAATTATCGGCGATTGCAGTTCAGTCTCGCTTCGTACCACAATATAAGCTAATCCTTTAGCGCCTTTAGTTTTTGCCAGTTCAGTTAATTCGTCAATTTGCGATCTGGTAAACTTCGCGCCCTTGTCCACTTTTAAGGCGTGCACCACGCCGCCGGATTCCACGGCACTAGCGAATACGCTAAAACCACAGCCACGCACCAGATCCGTGACCGGCTTAATTTCCAGGTCAAAACGCAAATCCGGTTTATCGCTGCCGTAGCGGGTCATGGCGTCGCGCCAAGCCAGGCGCTTTAAGCTTCCGTCATCATTCAAGCCGAACATTTTTTTCTTACTGAATTTTTTGGTAATGTCCTTGACCCAGGGTTCCATGATTTGGAAAACATCGTCCTGCTCCACAAAGCTCATTTCCATATCCAGCTGGTAAAACTCGCCGTAGTGCCGGTCCATCCGCGGATCTTCGTCCCTGAAACAGGGCGCGATTTGGAAATATTTATCCAGCCCGCCGACCATCAATAGCTGCTTAAACTGCTGGGGGGCTTGAGGCAGGGCGTAAAACTTGCCTGGGTAAAGCCGCGACGGGACTAAAAAATCCCTTGCGCCTTCCGGCGAAGAGTTGGCTAGTATCGGGGTCTGCACTTCTATGAACCCGAGCTGTGAAAAATATTTCCTGGTAAACTGAAAAAATTTATCTTTCTTAATTAATAGCTTCTGCAGTTCTTCGCGGCGCAGGTCGATAAAGCGGTATTTTAGCCGAAGCGCTTCATTAGCTTCGGTAACTTTTTCTTCGTCAATTTCAAAAGGCGGAGTTTTGGCCGCGGATAAAATTTCCAAACTTAAAACGCCCACTTCAATCTCACCGGTTTTTAGTTTTTTATTGACCATGTCTGCCGGCCGTTCAAGCACTTTTCCCGACACTCGGATTACCCATTCGCTTCGCAAGTTCTCGCCTTTTTTCCAGGCTTCATCATTTATTTCCGGATCGAATTTAATTTGCGTCAGGCCGTAGCGGTCGCGCAGATCAATAAAAATAATTCCGCCGTGGTCTCTCCGGCGGTGCACCCAGCCGGTTAAAGTAACGCTTTGGCCGGCATTTGTTTTGTTTAGCTCTCCATTGGTGTGGGTTCGCATCATATCTTGTAAAATAATTAGGTTTGCCTGAAGCTTAGCCTTATCTTAGCTTAATTTATTCGAAAAATCAATTATTAACAAGTAAAATAAGTGGGCGCAGGCGGCCGATAAATTCCGCTTCCAGCCGGCCGCTTCCTTTAATAAAAGAAAGTTCGCTTAAGCTTTTAGCCCCGGCGAGCCTTAATAATTTTATGCAGTTTTCCGTTAAGGCTAAAGGCCTTCCTTCCCGGCCATAATTCGCGCGCCGGGCCGCCTCGCCGGAGCCGGTTTCTTTGGTCTGGCACCCCGGGCAGACCAATCCGCCTTTTTCAAAATCAATAATATTTCCTTCCCGGCCTATTTTTTCCCGGCAATCGACGCAAAAATATAATTCCGGCTGATGCCCCAATTCGCCGAAAAGCTTAAGGACAAAAAGATGAAATAAAAAATCGGGGTTTATTTTATTTTTTCTGTCAGCCATTTTTAAAAAATCCAAAAGGAGAAAAAAAATTTTCTCATCCGGCTCATTTTCTTTTAGGAGTCGGTCAAAAATCTTTAGCGCGCGCCCGGCCGCCGCCAGCTTCAGGAGGTTTTTTTTAATCCCCGGGAAGGCTTCGGCGCAAACCGCCGATCCGGCATATTCCAATTGCCGGCCGCGGATGGCCATAATTTCGGAATAGCAAAACGGCTCAAGATGGCCGGAGAGTTTTGATCCAATTTTTTTCGCCCCTCTGGCCACCAGCGCGAGCTTTCCTTTTTCCAGGCTGTAAATTATTATTTTCGAATCGCATTCCCTGAAAGGCTCTCTTTTTAAAATTATCGCTTTTAAATTACAGGTTTCATTCATTTTGGTTTTGGTCCAAATAATTTTGTAAAATCAGCATGGCTGAAACCGCGTCGCGCTCCTGGCCGATGTTCTTCTTCATCAAAGCGTCCGCTTCCCGGCTGGACAGCCTTTCATCAATCACCTCAATCGTAACCGCTGTCTTTTTTTTCAATTCATCGGCGAATTTTACCGCTTCTTTGGCGGTTTCGCCGTTCTGGCCGGATAGGGTGAGCGGCAGTCCTATAATAATTTTTTCAATCTGTTCTTCTTTAACGGTTTCAATCACCTCGTCCGCATTTTTTACGACGCGAAAAGGAATAGCCATTTTTGTTTCCGAATCAGCCATAGCGAGCCCAATCCTCTTTTTTCCCCAGTCAATTCCTAAATATCTCATAAATTTAATTAAGTTTATAAGCGAGCAAATATTTACAATTTCGTGCGAGGACTTAAGCCAGCCCCCAATGCGAGTGATCACAATAAAGTTAAAATCTCAAAACCTTTTTCCGTTACGGCTACGGTATGCTCAAAGTGGGCGCTCAAACTCCCATCTTTGGTATAAATGGTAAAACCGTCGGCCTCCCCTTCCACTTCGAAGCGGCCGGCGTTGACCATCGGTTCAATAGCAATCACCATGCCCGGCTTTAAAATCAAATCTTTAAACCCCTTTTCCCGGGGCACGAAATTGGGAATCTGCGGATCCTCATGTACCTCATAACCCACTCCGTGGCCGACCAGCTGACGTACTACGGAAAAACCGTGGCGCGAAACATGTGTTTCGATTGCCCGGCCGATATCAGAGAGCCTGTTGTTCGGCCTAACCTGCCTGATGCCTAATTCCAAAGCCTCGCGGGTAGCTTTTAATAATTTTTCCTGCTCTTTGCCGATCTTCCCGACTCCGGCAGTCAAAGCCATGTCGGTTATAAATCCCCCGTCTTTGGAATATTTGTTGCGCGGCGGATTCGGCGCGGTTGTTACCATAAGAGGCTTGCCCGCCGACCTGCCCGGCCATTCTGGCCGGGAACGGGCGGGAGCCTTGGCGCAGGCGGGATACTCCATGCCGATGTCGATAGATATCAAGTCGCCTTCATCCAGTTTCCGGGAAGGCAGGGCAGGCCCGTGCACCACCTCATTATTTATGGAAGTGCAAATTGAAGTGGGAAAGCCCTTAGCGCCGGCCCCTTGCTTATAGCCTTTAAAAGCCGGCTTGCCGCCCGCTTCGGTTATCCACTTAAAAGCCAGCTCTTCCAGATACCCGGTAGTTGCGCCGGGCTCAATTTCTTTGGCTAAATTATGAAGAATGCGGGCGAGAATTTTCCCTCCCTCCCGCATCACCGCGATTTCTTCTTTTGTCTTTATATAAACCATATAACAACCTCATTACCCAACTAACGGCTTTCGGATCCGCAAGCATGAACGCGCCTATCCGATGCTTGTTTCTTTCAGTCTTTTTTCAATTTCTTCGGCAACTTCTTTTATCGGCGGCTCTCCGTTTATTATTATCAGCTTACCGCTTTTTTTCCAATAGTCAATAACCGGATCGACGTTTTTATGGTAAACTTTGAGCCTTTCCTTTATTACTTCCGGCTGGTCGTCCGGCCGGACAACGAGTTTAGTCCCGCAGACGTCGCAGATTTCATCATTTTTCGGCGGTTTATAAATCATATGGTAAGTCGCCCCGCAAGCGCAAGCCCTTCTTCCGCCCAAGCGCTTTATCACTTCGTCATCGCTCACATCAACCAATAACGGCGTAACAACGGCCTCCGCTGTTTTTTTAAAAATACTTAAAAGAAAATCCTGCTGGTTCAAGGTGCGCGGATAACCGTCGAGGATAGCTCCTTGCCCGGCGTCTTTTTCCTTCAGGCGGTTATCGATCATTTTCGCGACGATTTCATCAGAAACCAAATTGCCGGCGGCCATGATTGATTCCACTTCCTTTCCCAGCTCGGTTTTATTTTCGATTTCTTTCCGCAAAAGCACGCCGGTCGAAATCGTCGGCAGGTTGAGTCTTTTCCCTAAAATCTCCGCCTGGGTGCCTTTGCCTGATCCCGGCGGCCCGAACATGATGTAAAAATTTTTTGCCATATTTTATTTTATTTATTTCCTCGAATCGACGTTCTTTTCTTAAATTAAAAAATCGGCCTTAAATTTCCCGAGGCGCTCGGCCTGCTCTTAACCACCGAGGCGCTGCCTTTCGATTTAACCGCTGAAGTTGAATTTCCCGGTTTGGCCGAGAATATCATTCCCTTGCTCATATCCTGGGTGCTTATTTTCCCTTGTCCGGCAATCCCGAAAGGTTTAGCTTTGTAGCCTAGCCCGGGATCATCAATCGGCGCCCGGCTGGAAAACGGAACGACCTTGTCTTTTCCTTTTTTTTGCGGCGGCGTCGCCTTCTGTCTTCCAGCTCTCTCGGCCGCCCGGGTATAGCCTTGCAAACGTTCTTTGTAGCTTTTAACATCAGCGTCAGTTACGCCTTTATTTTCACCCTTGAATTTGCGCATGGCTTCCCGAATATTATCATCGGTTAAATAACCATACTTTATCTTTTTTTCCAGCCCTCCTTTCATCGTATTAGCCATGGCTTTTTTATCGCTTGAATTTCTCAAATGCGCGGGAAGTCCGGGGGAAACTTTCTTCATAAATTTTTCCGTAGAAAATCCGGCCCCTCTTTCGGGTAAAATTTTTAGATTTGTCATATTTTTTAAAATTATTTTACTGTTTTCTTTCCGCTGTTTCCGTTTAATAATTCTTTTTTTGATTTCCAAAAAAAATAACCGATTACGGCAAAGGTAACTACCGGCGAAAGCCAGCTGGGGATGTGGAATTTAAAGCTGTCCAAGATCATGATAAGCCCGAGAAAAAAAATCGAATACATGGCGCCGTTTTTTAAAAACACGTATTGCTTAATCCTTTCAATATTGCCGATAGTCAGTTGGCGGACAACAATTGCGCCGATACCGTTGCCGATTAAGATTAGGGGGACGGCCAGAGTAAAGGCAAAAGCGCCTAAAACCCCGTCGATGGAAAAAGTCGTATCAATCACTTCCAAATATAAAATCTTGCTGATATCAGAAAGCCCGTTTCCCTTGCCTAAAAGGTTTTTTTCGGCCTGGGCGGCATTTTCCTTAAAGCCGTGGGTAATGAAAAAAGCGGTCGAGCCGACTACGGCCCCAAAGGCCATCAGAGGATTTTCGTGCAAACCGGCCCAGACGGTGAAAGCGAGGATTACGGAGACGACCGCGTAAAACCAGACTCCTTGTGATTTAAAAAATCTTTCCCCGGGCAGGCCAAAATGTTTTTCTTCCATAAACAGCCAGTGGAAAAAAAGAAAAATTAAAAATATTCCTCCGCCGACTAAAAGAATCGGCGCCGAAGACTCAATCGACTCGGCCACTTTTGGGTCGCCGGAAAAAGTCGCGGTAAACGCCCCTAAAAATCCCAGTTCCGTATTAGTGGCCCAGACGATTAGCCAGGGCAAAAGCCCGCGGACGACGAATACGGCAAAAAGAATTCCCCATACTAAAAACCACTTCTGATATTTCGGCTTCATCGTTCCGAGCACTTCGGCGTTAATAATGGCGTTATCAATACTCGATACCACTTCAAATAGCGTCAATCCGGCGATGGTGATTAGAATTGTTGCTAAATTCATAGGAATGATAATGAAAAGGTAATTTTTATGAGTGAGTTTTTGAAAAATTATGGTAAATATTGATGAAAAATTTTTGTTATAAAATTTTACTGTTTGAGCGAAGCGGAGCCGAGCGAGTTTAAAATTTTGTTAAAAAATTTTTCATCAATGCCATAATTTTTCAGTCAGCGAGTGAATAAAAATTACCTTTTCATTATAACACAAAAAAAGCCTTCAAAAAACCAGCCCCTTTAAGCTGGTTTTAACCGAATGTCTTGCAAATTTTGTCAGCCTTCGTATTCGCGCATCGTCAGCTGGGATTCCACCTGCTTCATGGTTTCAATGACTACGGACACGACGATCAAAAGGCTGGTTCCGCCGATCGATAGGGCTTGGGCGCCGGTAAAATAACGCATGATCAAAGGTAAGACGGCGATAACGCCCAAAAACAGGGCGCCGATAAAGATGATTTTATGGGTCGTATTGGCCAAATAATCGGAAGTCTGGGTGCCGGGCCGGATGCCGGGGATGAACCCGCCTTGCTTTTGGAGGTTTTCGGCGATTTTTGTCGGATGAAAAATCACCTCGGTATAAAAATAAGTGAAGGCGAAAACCAGGATGAAATAAGAAATTCCGTAAAAAAGCTGGTTTTGAAAAAGATTAATTACCCAGTGGGCGCCGTTAGAAAGCCAGGCGCTTTTAGCCTGGACAAAAAACTGGGCCACCATGGACGGGAATAAAATTATGGAAATCGCGAAGATAATCGGGATAACGCCGGCCATATTGACCCGAAGCGGCAGATGGGTCGAAGTCCCGCCGTAAACGCGGTTGCCCCTTATTTGCCTTGCGTATTGGACCGGAATATTCCTTTGGCCTTCGGTAATGATTACCACCCCGACAACCGTTACCAAAGCGATAATAATAAAACCGATAACCATAAAGAGTTGGGACGGATCGTAAGTGGCTAAAAATTGCTGGACGTCTTGGGGCAGGCGGGAAACGATCCCGGCAAAAATCAGAAGCGAAATTCCGTTGCCGACTTTTTTTTCGTTAATCAGTTCTCCGAGCCACATTAAAAATACCGTTCCGGCTGTAATAGTAATAATCATCCCTAAAAGCTGTACAGCGGAAACATCCCCCAAAATATGAATTGACGAACGGCGAAGCAGGGTGATCATCGAATATGACTGGAGCATCGCTAACGGGACCGTTAGCCAGCGCGTCCACATCTGGATTTTTTGGCGCCCGGTCTCTTCCTTATTCATTTCTTCAAGGCTTGGGACAATCATCGTCAAGAGCTGGAAAACGATTGAAGAAGTAATATAAGGGGCGACGCCCATCATGATGATGGAAAAATTCTCCATTCCGCCGCCGGAAAATATATTTAAAAGCCCAAGAATCTGGTTGGAATCAAAAAAATCCTTAAGCGCGTTTACGTCCACGCCGGGGATCGGGATATGGGCGGCGAACCGGTCAAGAGCCAAAATCGCCAAAACGAAAAGGATGCTTTTCCTTAAATCCTTGGCTTTCCAAATTTGGGTGAATTTTTCTAACATAAATCTTTGGCAAAATTTCCGGCCGCGGCTTCTTTCCGGTTATTTTAAGCGCTCTCTGGCCTTCTCGCTCATCTTTACTTTATCGAATTTCAAACCCTTGTTCAAAGCGCCTTGGCCTAAGATTTTTATTGGCTTGCCTGTTTCGGAAACGAGCCCTTTGCGGAGTAAGGACCTAGGGCTGACCGTTTCCCCGGCCTTAAAATTTTTGTTGATATCACGAACGCTTACCACCTGGTTGGACGGCTTGGCTGATTTAAATCCTCTCACTTTCGGCGTCGCCAAAAGCATTCTCTTTAATCCCAGCCTCTTTAATCCGGAAGCGCCCGAACGGGACTTTTGTCCTTTCAATCCGCGGGTCGAATAAGTGCCGTGCCCCGAAGAATTGCCCCGGCCGACTCGCTTGGCTTTTTTTACGCCCCGGCTTCTATAAATTGTATTTAGCGATAATGCCATATTATATTCTTACTGTTTTTCCGCCTTAGCCGGAACCGCTTTGGGCTCGGCGTATTTTAGCGATCTCAAACCTTCTATCGCGCATTTGACGTTATTCAGCTTATTATTGGTTCCGAGAATCTTGGACACGATGTTCTTTATTCCGGCCAATTCAATTACCGCCCGGACCGCTCCGCCGGCAATTACTCCCCGGCCGGTTTTTGCCGGCTTAAACATTAACTTTGCCGCGCCGACTTTAACCCGGACTTCATGGGGAATAGTATCGTTAACAATTTTAATTTTAATCAGGTTCTTCTTGGCCTTATTTACGGCTTTGGTAACCGCGCCCGAAACATCCGCCCCTTTGGCGACTCCGATGCCGACCGTCCCGGCTTTATTTCCGATGGCTACGCAAGCGCGAAAACGCATTCTCTTTCCGCCGGCCATAACCCTTGTTACGCGGGCAATATCGATAATCTTCTGATCGTACTCATCTTTCATTTCGTCGCGTCCGCCTCTTCTTCCGCCGCCCGGCCTACCTCCTGGCCGGCCTCCGCCGAATCCACCTCTAAAGCCGCCCCTTCGGGCGCCGCCGAATCCGCCTCTTTGGGCTTGGACTGGAGCGCCGGACTTCGCGGGTTCAGCTTTAGCCGCTTCCGCCTCTTTGACAGCATTAACTTCCGGATTTGCTTTAATTTCCGGCGCGACAGCAATTCCCGCGCCAGCATCCGCTCCGGCGCCGTTTCCGGTTTTTTCATTCGCCTCCGGCTGTCCGTTCTTTTCTTCTATTGAATTTTCTTTTTTTTCATTCTCCATAATTGCTCTGCAATTATCCCGCAAAATGCGGGGTGCGAGCGAGCTCGCATATGAATCTTAATTCATCTTGCCTTAAAAAACCAGCCCGCCTTCTTTGGCGCCGTCCGCCACCGCCTTAACCCGGCCGTGGAATTTATATCCGCCGCGGTCAAATACGATTTTCTCTATTCCTTTTTCTTTAGCCTTGGCGGCCAAAAATTTCCCCAATTCAAATCCCCGGTCGGTTTTTTTCATCCCTTTAACGGCCTTTAGTTCATTTACTCTCGCGCTGACCAAGGTTTTTCCGATTGAGTCATCAATCAATTGCAGATAAATCCCTTTATTGGATTTGAATACTGAAAGCCTCGGACGTTCTTTGGTTCCGGAAATTTTAGCGCGGATGCGGTTTTTGCGGCGCTGTCTTTTTAATTGTTTTGAAATTCCTTTCGACATAATATATTATTTAGCCGCGGTCTTTCCGGCTTTTCTTCTTAAAATCTCATCCGAATATTTTATCCCTTTACCCTTGTAAGGCTCGGGCTTTCTTATTCTTCTCACTTGCGCCGCCGATTCCCCGACCCGGTATTTATCGATTCCGGACAGGGTAATAACATTCCCTTCCACTTTGGCGGAAATCCCTTCCGGCAAAACGAATTCAACCGGATGGGAGTAGCCGGCATTGACAATTAGTTTGTTGCCGCTTACCGCCGCGCGGTAACCGACGCCGGAAATTTCTAATTTCTTTTCAAAACCCTTGTTGACGCCGTCAACCATGTTTTTTACCAGGCCTCGGAACATTCCCCAAAGCGAGCGTTCGCTTTTCTCTTCCGGATTGGCAACGCTTACTTTTACTTCCTTATCGCCCAATTCAAGCTTTATTTTTTCGTGGACTTTTTCTTTTAATTCGCCTTTCGGCCCTTTAACATATATAAAACCTCCCTGAAGTTTTACTTCGGTCCCGGCCGGCAATTCAATTGGCAATTTTCCTAATCTCGACATATATTCTTATTTCATCAAGTCAAAATTTAATGGCAGTAGGACTTGTCCGCTATTAAATTTTGACTTGATACCTTATATTTTTTGAAAGTATTGAAAACTTTTTTAAAAAAGTTTTCAAATTCTAATACACCTCGCAAATAACTTCTCCCCCTAAACCTTTTTTCTTGGCTTCCCGGTTGGTCATTAACCCTTTCGGCGTGGAAATAATCGCGATTCCCAAATTATTTAAAACTCTCGGCAACTCGCTTTTCTTTACGTAAACCCGAAGCCCTGGCTTGGAAATCCTCTTTATTGAGGAGATGGCCGGATGGCCGGCCCGGTCGTATTTTAAAACTATTTTTATTTCCTTGAATTTAGTCTTCTCTTTCTTTCCCTGGCCTTCGGCTTCCGAGACCTTTTCTACAAGGCCGTTCTCTTCAAGAATTTTCGCGATCTGATATTTCATTTTACTCATAGGCAAAACCACCTCTTCCTTCCGGACGGCTAGCGCGTTCCTAACTCTTGTAAGCATGTCGGCGATTGGGTCTGTCATATTTTATTAAATGATAATTTCTTATTGATAATTGTTAATTGAAAATTGACAATTGGGCTTATTACCAGGAAGATTTTCTAACCCCTGGAATGCTTCCTTGCGTCGCCAGTTCCCGAAAACAAATCCGGCAAAGGTTAAAGTCCCTCATATAGGCCCGGTTGCGGCCGCAACGCCAGCAACGGTTCACCTTGCGGGATGAATATTTCGGGGTTTTCTTCGATTTTGCTATCATTGCCGTTCTGGCCATATAATTACTTTAAATCCCGCCTCGCGAAATGCGGAGCGCGGATGCTAGCGTTGCGCTAGCCTTTTTTTTCCTCTTCCTTAAAAGGAAAGCCAATTAGTTTTAATAATTCTAATCCTTCTTCCCTGGTCTTGGCATTAGTCGTAACGCTTATTTCCAGGCCGTGGATATTCTCGACTTCATCCTGGCTTATCTCGGGAAAAACTATATTCTCTTTAAATCCGACAGTTAAATTTCCGGTCCGGTCAACTTGCGACGCGCTAATCCCCCGAAAATCCCTTACCCGCGGAAAAGATATATTAACCAATTTTTCCAGAAAATCATACATTCTCCGGCCACGCAAAGTCGCCATCACCCCGGTAATCGTCCCTTGCCTTAACTTAAAGGAAGCGATTGATTTCTTGGCCTTGGTCTGGACCGGCTTTTGGCCCGAAATCTGGATAATGCTTTTTACCACTTCATCCACGTATTTATGATCTTTGGAATTCCTTCCCACGCCGACATTAATCGTCGCCTTTATGATTCGAGGCACTTCCATTCCATTTTTATAGCCGAACTTCTCTTTCATTTTCGGCACGATTTGTTTTTGGTATTTTTCCTTAAGTCTCATAAATTTAGTCGATTATGCCTTTGCATTTTTTGCATTCCCGGAACTTCTTTTTCTTTCCGTCCGGCGAAACGGTGATTTTATAATTCACCCGGGTCGGTTTTCCGCATTTCGAGCAAATAAGCATCAAATTAGAAACGTTTAACGGGGCCGGAAATTCAATTCTCTGCCCGGTCTCGCCTTGGCGTCTTGGGCGCAAATGCTTAATAAGCAAATTAATGCCTTCGATGCTGGCGCGATTTTTGGGCGGAAAAACCTGTAAAACTTTTCCGGTTTTACCCTTGTCTTTTCCTGCTAGAATTTTCACCTTGTCGCCTTTTTTTATATTCATATTCTTAAAAAAGTTTTCAAATTCTCTACAAAACTTCTGGAGCCAAGGACGCGATTTTAATGTATCCGGCTTTTCTTATCTCTCTTGCTACCGGCCCGAATACGCGGGTGCCTTTCGGCTCTTTTTTGGCCTTATCAATTACGACGCAGGCATTCTCGCCAAAGCGAAGGTAAGTCCCGTCGGCTCTGCGGATTTCTTTTTTAGTCCGGACAATGACGCAGTGCACCACGTCGCCTTTTTTTATCGGCGCGTGCGGAACCGCTTCTTTGACCGCGGCGGTAATCATATCGCCTACTCCGGCATACCGCCGTTTGTAGCCGGCCAAAACCCGGATGCACATTACGGTCTTTGCTCCTGAATTATCGGCAACTTTTAATCTCGATTGGACTTGAATCATAAATATTTAATCTTTTTGCCTTCAAATTAATATACAACTTTCCATCTTTTATCTTTGGACAAGGGGCGGCATTCAACGAACTGGACCTTGTCGCCTTCTTTGTATTGGTCCTTTTCATCATGGACTTTATACCTTTCGGAAACGACATATCTTTTTTTATAGCGGGGATGCATTTTTGTCCGGTTAACCCGGACTACAATAGTCTTCTGCATCTTATCAGAAACCACCACTCCTAAAAATTTTCTTGACTTTGCTGTTTTTTTGGATTTATTGTTCTCCATATAATAATATTTCGCTTCAAATTTATTTCTCTCCCTTCCGGCGGGCCGGTTGTTTTTTATTATTCAATACGGTCATGATTCTTGCGATGTCTTCCCGGAGCTTGCGGATGTCTCGGACATTTTTTAACTGCTTGGACGCGTCCTTAAACCTCGAATCCCGGAGCTTATCGCGCAACTCGGCGAGCATTCTTTGCAGTTCGCTTTCGGATTTGTTTATTATTTCTTTCATTTCCATATGCTATATTTTCATCTTTTAAAACCTGCCTGCCGGCAGACAGGAAGTTTTCAAATTTACTTGGCGATAAACTTGCACTTAACCGGCAGTTTATAAGCGGCCATTTCCATAGCTTCGCGGGCCTGCTCGCTTGTTATTCCTTCCATCTCAAACATAATCATCCCGGGTTTGACTACGGCGACGTAATGGTCAACCGCTCCTTTGCCTTTTCCCATCGGCATTTCCCCGCCTTTGGACGTAACCGGCTTATCGGGAAAAATCCTGATCCAAATTTTTCCGCCTTTTCTCGTATAGCGGGTCATAACGCGCCGGGCGGCTTCAATTTGTTTTGAAGAGACCCAGCAATTTTCCATGCTTTTCAATCCGAAGCTTCCGTAGCTAACCTTAACGAGGCGAGTGGCTTTTCCTCCCCGCTTGCCTTTCATCATTTTTCTGAACTTTGTCCTTTTTGGCATTAACATATTTAAATCTGTTGGCTATTAACTTTATTTTCTTTAATTTATTTTTGCATTCCGCGCTTCAGGCTTTATGATTTTCTTCTTCCAACCACTTCGCCTTTGCCGTTATCGGCTTTTTTAAAAACTTCTCCGCGGTAAATCCAGACTTTTATGCCGATGGCTCCGTAGGTGGTAAAAGCCGTTCCGCGGGCGTAATTAATATCGGCTCTCAAGGTATGCAAAGGAATACTGCCGGAAGCTAATTTTTCTTCTCTCGCGATTTCGGCTCCGTTTAATCTTCCTTTAACCAGCACTTTTACTCCCAAAGCTCCGGCCCGCTCCACTCTTTGGACGGCCTGCTTCATCGTCCTCCGGAAAGCGATTCTTTTTTCAAGGTCGGCCGCGATTTGCTGAACTACAATTTGGGCGGATAAACTCGGGCGGTCAACTTCGGAAACGTTAATGTTGATGTCTGACGGCCGGTAGTGACATAAAAATTTCTTATGGATTTTTATTTTTAAATCTTCAATTCCTTTTCCGCTTCGCCCGATTATGAAACCCGGCTTGCCGGTATGGATATTTATCGTAATCTTATTGGCGTTTCTTTCGATTTCCACCCGGTCGATGCCGGCTTCGCGAAGCTCCCGGGTTAAAAATTTACTTACTTTAACATCTTCTTCCAGATTTTTTATATATTGCTTTTTGTCATCAGAAAACCACCGAGACGACCAGGTCTTGATTACTCCCACTCTGAATCCTTTTGGATTTACTTTCTGTCCCATATTATATTCAATTTACAATTGTCAGTTAATCAATTTTCAATGGCTTAATTCTTCTTCATTTTAATTGATAATTGCTCATTGTTATCTGATAATTGATTTAACCGCTTTTTCTTCTAAAAACTTTTCCGATGAATCCTTTTTCCGACGCTCCTTCTATTTTTGTATGTTTTCCCTTTCCTTCGGCCCTCGGGTCAACAATCTTTTTTCCCTTTTCATCTTTAGCTTTCACCAAAGGCTTATCTTCTTTTTTATGCTTGATTTTTACGCCATCATCTTCTTTTGGAGCTTTGCCTCGGGCGAGATCTCCCAGTTTTACCGGCGCTTCAACTTTCTGCATCTTCGGCCCTTTTTTTCCGCTGGCTACGATTTCGCCCAAAGTAAGACTGATGTGCGAGGTTCTTTTTCTTATCGGGGTGGCCCGGCCGTGGGCTTTCGGCATCCAGCGCTTCAGCATCGCTCCGCCGTCAACCTTAACTTCTTTAATAAATAAATTATTTTTGTCTAAGTCAAAATTATGTTCGGCGTTGGCTATGGCGGAACTTATCAATTTAGCCACCGGCCGGCTCGCCTCTTTTTTAATAAAATTCAGCTGGGTCAGGGCCTTGTTAGCTTCCATTCCCCGCACTAAAGATGCTACGAGGCGGACTTTCCTCGGCGATATCCTTAAATTGTTTAATTGGGCTTTTACTTCCATATATGAAAACAAAAAATTTATTTCGGCACTACGGCTCCCCTGGCCTGTTCTTTGGCAATCTTTCCGCCGTGGGAAACGAATTTCCGGGTCATAGCGAATTCGCCTAAACGGTGTCCAACCATATTTTCCGTAACAAAAACGGGGACATGCTGCTTTCCGTTATGCACCCCGATAGTAAACCCTACCATTTCCGGGGAAATTGTGCAAGCCCGATCCCAAACGCGAATAACGGTCTTATCGCCTTGGCGCAGATTCATTATTTTCTTTAATATTCGCTGATTTATGTAGGGTCCTTTTTTTAGTGATCTGGACATATTTATTGATTATTTAGCTTCTTTACTGGCTTCTTCTCTTTATAATTAACCTGTTGGATCTTCTTCTTTTATTCCGGGTCCGGACGCCCAAAGCTGGTTTGCCCCACGGAGTTTTCGGGTGCTTAAGGCCGATTGATTGCTTTCCTTCTCCGCCTCCGTGCGGGTGGTCAACCGGATTCATGGCCGTTCCGCGGACAGTCGGGCGGATGCCTAAATTCCTTTTTCTTCCGGCTTTTCCGTAAGAAATATTTTTAAATTCCGGGTTGGAAACTTGTCCGATAGTTGAAAGGCATTCTTTTTTTACCAGCCGGATTTCCTTTGATGGCATCCGAAGCTGGGCGAATTTTCCTTCAATGCCCATGACCGAAATCGCGTTTCCGGCTCCACGGGCCAATTTACCGCCTTGCCCGGGTTCTAACTCGACATTGTGGACAAAAACGCCGGCCGGGATAAATTCCAAGGGCATAGTATTTCCCGGCTTAACCGGAGCTTCTTTCTTTGAACTCACTACCGTGTCGCCGACATTCATTCCCACCGGGGCGATAATATATCTCTTTTCTCCGTCCCGATAATGAAGCAAGGCCAGCCGCGCTCCGCGGTTCGGATCATATTCAATTGAAGCGACTCGAGCCGGCACTTCGAACTTATCGCGCTTAAAATCAACGATTCGAATAAAGCGCCGGGCGCCGCCGCCTCTGTGGCGGATGGTAATTTTTCCCTGGGAATTTCTTCCGGCCTGCTGTTTTCTGAAAATTATAAGCCGCTTTTCCGGTTCGGTTTTGGTAATATCGTTAAAATCGTCAAAAGTCATTTGACGCCGTCCCGGGGTTGTTGGTTTTACTTTTTTTACTGCCATAGATATTTGAAAACTTTTTTAAAAAAAGTTTTCAACGCTTTCAAAAAATATAATGTATCGAATAAAATTTTTATAGCGGGCAAAGCCCTAGGGCCATAAAAATTTTATTCGATGGATTATACTCCCTCGTAAACATTAATGCTTTTTCCTTCGGGCAAAGTAACAATGGCTTTCTTCCAGCTTTTTCTTTCTCCGGATATGCGCCCGTATCGGACTTTCTTTCCCATATTATTAATCATGTTTACTTTTATCGGTTTAATTCCGTAAACTTCAAAAATCGCTTTAGCCACTTCAATCTTATTGGTGTGTCGGGCGACGGAAAAAAGATATTTGTTCCCCGAACCTAAAATCGAGGCTTTTTCCGTTACTAAAGGCTTAACTAAAACCCGGTAAGCTTGGCCGAGTTTTCTTTTTTCCCCGGGCTTCGCTCCTTGGCTTTCTTTCGCGGCCGCTCCCGAATACAAATCTTTCATGCTGGTTTTTTCCTTCTCATCCTTAGCCGGCGCATTGGAAACACTAGCCGGTTTTTTGTCAGCTTTTTTTACCGCCTTTTTTTCCTTGTCCGCCGCTTCTTTGGCGGAGGCGGGTTCTTGTTTTCCGAATAATGCGCTTGCCATATATAATCTCAATTTCTAATTTATTATTTTTGTTTGCTTTTTCTGGCGGACGGCTGGCTATGCTTAACGCCGGACGAGCCGTATTTTTCTTCCAATTTTTTTACTGCCGGTTCCGTAATTATCATTTCCCGGTATTTTAATAAATCCAAAACATTAATATTGTCCAAATTAATCACCCGGACTCCTTCTAAATTTTTTCCCGATCTCGCCGCCTTGTCGTCCTTTTTATCCAAAACGACAATGGCGCTTCTTTTCTTTTCTTTCTTTTTGGCGGCTTTGGCGCCTGCTTTGTCTCCCTGTCCGCCTACAGGCTTAACTTCCTGGGCAGAAATTTTCCCGCTTCCTAAAATTTTATTTAACACCTCTTCGAATTTTTTGGTTTTATATTCTTCCAATTTCAATTCGTTCAAAACAAAAAACTTTTCATCTTTTACCCGGTCAGACATTACCATGCAGATCGCTTTCCGGTTCGTCTTCTTATTGATTTTCAATTTGAAATTGCGCTCTTTTAACGGCCCGAAAGTGATTCCTCCGCCTTTCCATAAGGGGGAACGGATTGTTCCGGCTCTGGCCCGTCCGGTCCCTTTTTGTTTCCAGGGCTTTTTTCCTCCGCCGCGGACGTTTGACCGGGTTTTGGTGTGGGCTAAAACTTTTCTTTTATTGGCCATCATGGCGGTTACCACCTGGCGCAAAACTTCGTTATTAGCTTCCACGCCGAAAACTTTATCGGATAAATTCATTTCTCCGACTTCCGCGCCTTCTTGGTTTTGAACTTTTATTTTAATTGACATATTTATTTAGCTTTTTCTTCGGTTTTATTTTCCGCCTTAACCTCTTCAGCCGGCTTCACATCCACAGTCTTTGCTTCTTCCGCGGCTGGTTCAGCTTTTACTTCTGCGTTAACTGTTTCGGATTCAGTCTTCACCTTTTCAACCGGCTTAACATCCTCGTCTTTCACCACTTCCACGGCAGGCTCAACGACCGGTTCAGCTTTAACTTCCGGAACGGCAACTTTCAGTTCTCCCGGACCCTGGACCATAACCAGGCTGTTTCTCGCTCCCGGGACTGAACCTCTAATATACAAAATATTATTTTCTTCGTCGATTTGGATAACTTCCAGATTAGTGGTCGTGGACTTGGCGTTGCCCATATGGCCCGGCATGCGCATCCCTTTAAAAACGTGGGCCGGTTCGGTAGCGCCGATCGAACCCGGCATGCGCAGCTGGTCTTTATTTCCATGAGTAGCCTTTTGTCCGGAAAATCCGTGCCGTTTTACCACTCCCTGAAAACCTTTGCCTTTGGAAGTGCCGGTTACTTTTATAACATCACCGACTTTAAAAGTAGTTACGTCAATGATGTCGCCCATTTTTACCTCGGCTTTTTCGCTTCTTCCGTTCTTATCCAATCTGAATTCGCGCACGTATCTTAAATCGGTTTTTTCTTTTTGCCCGGCTAGCTTTCCGGCTTTTTTCAAATGTCCTTTCACCGGCTTGGTCATGTTCTTTTCTTTCTTCGCGCCGTAGCCCACCTGCACGGCCTGGTAACCATCCTTATCGGAATTTTTCACCTGGGTTACGAGACAAGGTCCGGCCTGAACCCGGGTCACCGGTATTACGGCGTCCCCTTTCCAAACCTGGGTCATATCTAATTTTTTTCCTAGTATGAATTTCATACGCTTAACTGGATTGTTCTTTAAACAAAAAAACTGGTCTTAACACAAAAACCAGCATAACAATTTATCGCCGTTTCTTTGTTGTGTTTTAGACTTTTTTAGAGAAAATATTCTCCTCTTCTTTGGTGCTAATTATTATAGGACTTTCCCTCGCGTTTTGCAACCCCCCTGGGAGTACCTATAATTATCGGCTCCAAATTTTAAATAACCGCGCCTTTTCCGCCTCTTCTGCCTCTTTAGGCAACAAGTTCAGCGGACAAGCTACATCTTTATTTCCACATCCACGCCGGCCGGAAGCGTCAAAGAGGACAGAGCCTCAATCGTTTGGGCCGTCGGGTCGATAATATCAATTAATCTTTTGTGGATTCGCATTTCGAACTGGTCTCGGGCGTCTTTATGGACAAAAGTCGATCGGTTAACCGTATATTTCTTCTTTTCCACCGGCAGGGGAATCGGTCCAAAAGTTTTGGCGCCGCTTCGCTCGGCGGTTTCAATAATCGTCCGGGCTGATTCGTCGATAATTTTATGATCAAAAGCTTTTACCTTAATCCGAATTTTCGGCTTTTCGTCCCCGCCTGACGGTCGAGCAGGTGTTTTCGGTGCGGCTTTCTTTTCTTCTTGCCTGACTGCCGTTGAGGCAGGTTTGGTTTTTACTGCTGGCATGATTCTTGCTTTACAATTTACTGTTTAAATTTTTCAATCAAATAAACACTTAAATCCGCACACTGGCAGTGTGCGGACAAAAAGTTCCTACTTGAAAATCTTAGTTACTACTCCGGCACCGACGGTTCTTCCGCCTTCGCGGATGGCGAATCTTTGCTTTTCTTCCAAAGCGACCGCCGCGATCAGCTTCACTTTTAAATTAACGGTATCGCCAGGCATAACCATCTCGGTTCCTTCCGGCAATTCAATTTCTCCGGTTACGTCAGTGGTCCGAATATAGAATTGGGGCTTATAGCCTTTGAAAAACGGTTTGTGGCGTCCGCCTTCTTCTTTAGACAAAACGTAAATTTCGCCTTCAAAATCAGTGTGCGGAGTTACGGTTCCAGTCTTAGCCAAAACCTGGCCTCTTTCGACGTCATCCTTTTTGGTTCCGCGCAAAAGCAGTCCGGCGTTATCTCCGGCCCGGCCTTCGTCCAATTGTTTATTGAACATTTCTACGCCGGTAACCACAGTCTTCGAAGTCGGACCCAGTCCGACGATTTCCACTTCTTCATTGACTTTAATTACTCCTCTTTCAATTCTTCCGGTAACGACGGTTCCGCGGCCTTCAATTGAGAAGATATCTTCAATCGGCATGAGGAATGGCTTATCGGTTTGCCTTACCGGTTCCGGGATGGATTCGTCTAAAGCTTTTAAGAGGTCGAGCACCGGCTTGGCGTCTTCGCCAGACGGGTTATTCAAGGCCTTTAAGGCTGAACCTCTTATCACCGGGATGGTGTCGCCGGGGAATTCATATTTTTTCAATAGATCGCGGATTTCTTCTTCGACCAAGTCAATCAAATCTTTATCTTCAACCATGTCGCATTTGTTTAGAAAGACGACGATTGAAGGCACGCCGACTTGGCGGGCTAAAATGATGTGCTCCCGAGTTTGGGGCATCGGTCCGTCAGTAGCGGCAACGACTAAAATTGCTCCGTCCATCTGGGCGGCTCCGGTAATCATGTTTTTTACGTAGTCAGCGTGTCCCGGACAGTCTACGTGGGCGTAGTGGCGGGCCTCCGACTCGTACTCGACGTGGGCGGTAGCGATGGTAATTCCTCGGGCCTTTTCTTCAGGAGCCGAGTCAATTTGATCTACCGATTTTTTTGTTGCTCTCATCCCCTTGGCATCCACAACATTAAGGATGGCGGCCGTCAACGTGGTCTTACCATGGTCTACGTGGCCAATGGTCCCTACATTGACATGGGGCTTGGTGCGTTCAAATTTCTCTGCCATAGTTTAATTGGTTCGGCCCCCATGCCAGGCATCGGGGTTTTTTCTCCCGAGAACTCGGGAGAACCAGCCGGAAAAATATTAAAATTTATAAATTATTTATAAAAAATGTCTTCTTTTTAATAGGGCAATTCATCAATCTCTTCCAAATAATTCTTTCCTTCTTCAACTACTTCGTCCGCCGCTTTTTTTCGGTCAGTCGGTATAGACCATCTGCGCGGCTTGTTTTCCATCGCTTCGGCCAAAGAAACATCGTCTCTAACTTCTTCTTCGGTAAACGGGCCGTAATAATATTTTTTGTCCGCTACAGCCTTAATTAAGTCTGATTCATCTCTTAAAGCATCATGCCGGCCGGGCCTCTCTTCGGCTTTAAATTCCGCCTGTTCAAACTGGACGCCCATTTTCGGCGAAAATTGTTTATATTCTTCCGGCTCAAAATAGAATTCTTCTTCTAGCTCATCCTCCAGCTCTTCATGCAAGCTTTCTATTTCATCCTCATCCGCGATTTCTTCACCACAGCCATTTTCATAGTCCTTATCCAGATACTCATTAAAAAAAACCTGATCACTTTTCCAAATAGCAATATCGCGATTTATTTTATCAAGTAATTCATCTTCTGTCAACCCCCGAACCCCGCTCTTTTTAACCATCAATCTTTCATACTCATCCAGGGCCAAAACCACATACGGGGCATCAGATTTTACGTTATCAAAAACAATCAGCCGGTCGCCGGTCTTTTTCGCCAATTCCATCGCCCGCTTGAGTTGGTTTTGCATAATTTAAAGACAATTAATGTCAATATTAGTGATTTTTATAATATTGCCAAGCGTGCCTTTTCGCAACTCCTTGTGGTTGGGGACAATAACAATTATCTTATTCTTCTTCAGCTTTATGTGGCTTCCTTTTTGGGATGCTAATTCAAATCCCTCTTTTATCAGGGTTTTTACCAACTGTTCTCCCGAAATTTAGGGCAATTTAGGCATAACTGCATTTTACTTCTACCGGAACCATAAATTCATTCTCGCTCTCGATTTCGCAGAATTTTTTTTCATTTCCTTCCAGATATAATTCAATAGCTTCTTTAATATTTTTAATAGCCTCTTCAAAAGTATCACCCTGGGAAAAACAGCCCGGCAACGAAGGAACGCTTACGCTATAGCCCCCATCCGCCTCTTCGGAAAAAATTACGTTGTACTTTTTTAGTTCCATATTTTTAAAAGTCCGAAAAATCGCTCTCCCTAGAGCTTTTCAAATCTTCTTTAATATTATATGAATTTAAAAAAAGCGTCAAGAGTCCCGAAAGAAGTTAAAAACGGGTGGCAGCCCGTCTTTATGCTTGTTATATTCGTTAAATATTAAACTCACGCCTCTAAAATTTTATTGGCTTCCGCCGCTATCTTTTTTTTCACCGCTTCCCAGTCCGTTTTTTTTATCATAATCGGCATCGGCTCATCTTCGGCATCTTCAAAAAAAACCAAACTTTTCAGTATGTGCAGCTTATTGTATTTTATATTTTGAAATTTTTTTTCAAAAAACCCGATTAATTCCGGCAACCGGTATTTTAGAAGCAAATAATAAATATCAATAAAATCTTTTTTACTGCCTCGGGAAGAGGCGGCGTCAATTTTCATAGCCGCGATATCTCTTTCATCGGCCAGCTTTATTCCCTCCCAACCGATTAACGGATAAAGCAGGCTATAGTCGTAGCGTAAAAAACTGACTTTCACGCCGTCTAGCGCTCCATGCAGAGTCCATTCTTCTTCGCCGGACAATTTAAACTCGCCAAGGACGGATATTTTTTTCTTTACGGCTTCCAAAGAAAAACTATCGGCCGTAAACCAGTCAAGATCGATAGATATTCTATGCCCAAGCTGGAGCGCTAAAGCCGTACCTCCAGCCAGATAAAAACTATCGGCTATACCGCTCCCGGCAATCTTTTCCAAAACGCGCCTTGTTTCCTGGCTGACTGTTTTTTCAAACATTTATTTTTATCTATGTTAAAATACTGGCACCAAAAAGAAAATGATTT
Organism: Patescibacteria group bacterium; assembly: GCA_041661505.1. Taxonomy (NCBI): domain Bacteria; species Patescibacteria group bacterium. Next base: position 240,879 of record JBAZUF010000001.1, read on the forward strand.
TTTATTCAAAACCGCCCCGCTCCCCGGCACCAAACTTTTTATCGCTTCCAAACCGTAAAACTTCCTCGCCCACCGGAAGTCGTCTAAATCTCCGGCGTCCAATATCCGGCGGATTACAAACACCTTGTTTTTTACCGCATTAATTTTGTCCGTATCCCAAAAAAGCGCTTTTTTTTCGGTTGGTTTCATACTAATATTATACACTATTTGGCGTTTTTTGCAAAGATTTTAAGGTGGCCAAATTTTCCCAAAAACAAAAGCAGAGCCAACAAATGCTCTGCTTCAAACAATGTTTTATTTTAAGCTTATTTCTTCCTCTTCTCAATAATTTCCAGCGCGACATTATTCGGGACTTCAGCGTAATGCAGGAGTTCCGTTGAGTAGCTCGCCCGGCAGATATTCTACTCAATTATTTTGCCGCTTCCTTTGGGATTATAGCCGTCCAGCACTTCGGTTCCGTCCTTGAATCCGTCGCCGTCGGTGTCGGATTTTTTCGGATCGGTTCCGAGCTTGGCTTCGGTCTCATCGGCGACCAGGTCCTTGTCCGAGTCCTTCTTCTGGGTGGCGCCGGAATAGGTTATCGCCTGCATGGCGTTCCAGTTTTCGGTCGTGCTTGGAGCTTTACCGAAAATATTCTTGAAAATTTTGATGCCGGCTTTTTCCGAGTTTAAATTCCGATTCTCGGCTTTTTGCCTTAACCCGTAAGCCATGACTTTGACAGCCGCCGCGTCTTTGGCGTCATTCATATCCGCCACGCGCTTATATATTTTTACAAACTGATCTTTGGCTTTCTTTTCGGCCGCGTCGCTTGTTACGCTTGGGAACCGGCCGTTGGCAATTTTAATCGCTTCGGTTAATTCGGCTTCGGTTTCCGGCAATTTGTCAAAAGCGGCTTTGTAAGAATATATAACGGCCGCCCGCTCCCCTTCTCCTAATTTCTGGGTGTTAGCATCAACGCCGTAAGTGATAAAATTATTAATAGCCGTTTCCATTTTTTCCGTTATTTTTTTGAATTCTTTAACTAATCTATCTAGATATTTTATTTTCGCCGCCTGTTCTTTTACCGTATCCCTTAAAAGCTTTAGTTCGGACAATATTTCATTAACCTTGTCGTTTTGCAGTAAATTGGCCTTGTCTTTAATTTTATTTATCTGCGCGTCATAATTATCTTTCGCTAATTCAGACCCATCGCCGCTTGATTCGTCTTCGCTATAGCCGGTACAGGCCCCGTTTTCGCAGGACGCGCATTTTACCACTTTAAACTTATCATTTACTCCACTGCAGTAGGCTTCGGCTATGTAACAGCCTGCTCCTGAACATTTATCGGCCGAGGAATAATATTTATTGCCTGACTGGACGTAAAAATTATTGCCATCTTGAGTAGCCGCGACGACAACGCATTTGTCGTTGAATTTAAGGATATCGTTATATTTGACTGTTGAAACGTACCCCGCCTGGCCGTAAATTTTACCGCCGTCAGAATCCTTGCAGTAGCTCTCTTTTTTGCATCCTTCGGGTCCGCAACAGGCGCCGAGCCAGCAGCCATGCTCGCATTTAATGTTCTCCTGGTGGACATATCCGTCCGAACCGCAAGTAATTTCATTTAATTCATTGCCGCCCAAACAATAATCATCAAAGCTTTCCGTCAGGTTTAACGCTTTGCCCCAGTAAGCTACTCCCTTGCCGGTCCCTTTTACATTTACATCTTTACCGTTATCCGAGTCTGTACATTTTTTGCTTTCGCTATTATCAGTGATCACAATCGTGCTTTGTATACTATTGTTGTTCTCGTTTGATTCTTCCAGCTCATTTTTATTATCGGCGGTAAATTGCATATATAGATTGCCGCCGGTAGAAAAATTGCCTACCCAGGAAAAAGTAATTGATTCATTGGTTTTCAGCGGATTGGCGGCCGTCGGTAAGTTCCGGCTGGCCTGATAAGAATTTATGTCAGGTGTCACTTTATTAAACTTAAAATTCTGGCCGGCTAAATTAAGTTCAAAATCAGTAAGTCCTTTAGCATCAGTCAAATCAGCGCCAAGGTTTTTAATAGTTACGGACATTGTCCCATCCACTCCGGTTTCCATTTCCGGAGCGCTGAATTTGAGGCTGGTAATGGCAAGATCTGGAGCGGTTGCGCTTTCACTTCCTATAACAATAGTCTTTGTCAGGGAGTTATTGGCGTCATTTGACTCTTCTAGCTCATTGGCGTTATCGACCGTATATGTTAATATCTTGTTTCCCGCGATGGAAAATTTTCCTACCCAGGAAAAAGTAATTGATTCATTGGTTTTCAGCGGATTGGCGACGGTAGGCAGGGCTCGGCTGGTTTGGAAATCAGTAATACTTGGAGTAGCGCTGTTAAATACGAATCCCTGAAGCGACAGGTTGAAATAAGTATTTGTTAAACCCTTCGAATCGGTTAAATCGCCTCCTAAATTTTTAACAGTTACCCAAATAGTGCCATCTTCGCCTGCTAGCCCGCCGGGTGAGGTAAATTTAATATCTGTAGCCGCTAGATCGGGTTTAGCAACTTCTGCCTTAAGTTTTATAGCAACTCCAAAAATAGACAAGCACAAAATAGCTGACAAAATAAAATACTGAATTTTTTTATACATATTTCTTGCTCATATTATAGTTAACTCATTATTTACTATACCACATCCATTAAGATAATAAAAGCAAATTTATTTAACTTTTCCCAAAAACAAAAGCAGAGCCAACAAATGCTCTGCTTCAAACAATGTTTTATTTTAAGCTTATTTCTTCCTCTTCTCAATAATTTCCAGCGCGACATTATTCGGGACTTCAGCGTAATGCAGGAGTTCCATTGAGTAGCTCGCCCGGCCTTGGGTCATTGACCGTAATTGCGTCGCGTAACCGAACATCTGGGCTAAAGGCACTTTGGCGGTAATTTCTTTTACCTGTCCGCGGTCGCCCATCTCCTCAATCTGTCCGCGCTTGGAATTTAAGTCGCCGATAACGTCGCCCATAAACTGCTCCGGAGTAACGACTACCACTTTCATAATCGGCTCTAAAATAATCGGAGTAGCCCGCCGGGCCGCTTCCTGGAACGCCATTGATCCGGCGATTTTAAAAGCCGCTTCGTTGGAATCGACGTCATGGTAAGAACCATCATAAACGGCGACTTTAACGTCAACCATCGGATAGCCGGCAAGTATTCCTTTATCCAAAGCTTCTTTTACGCCTTTATTAATCGGGGTAATAAATTCTCTAGGGATAGATCCGCCTTTTACTTCGTCCAAAAATTCATAACCCTTTCCGGCTTCATTCGGTTCAACTCTTAACCAGCAGTGGCCGTATTGTCCGCGGCCGCCTGATTGCTTAATATATTTTCCTTCGGCTTCCGCCGACTTTTTTACGGTTTCGCGGTAAGCTACCTGCGGATTGCCGACGTTAGCTTCAACGTTGAATTCCCGCTTCATCCGGTCGATAATAATATCCAGGTGCAATTCTCCCATGCCGGAAATTAGAGTCTGGTTTATTTCTTCGTCGGATTTTACCCGGAAGGTCGGGTCCTCTTCGGCCAATTTTGCCAAAGCCACGCCCATTTTTTCTTGGTCGGCCTTGGTTTTCGGTTCGACGGCGATAGAAATAACCGGTTCGGGGAAAGTAATTGATTCCAAAACTACCGGGCGGTTTTCATCGCATAAAGTGTTCCCGGTAGTCGTGTCTTTCAGGCCGATAACCGCGGCGATTTCTCCGGAATAAACTTCGCCGACTTCTTCGCGGTGGTTAGCGTGCATCCGAACAATCCGGCCGATTCTTTCTTTATTGCCTTTGGAGGCGTTTAAAACGTAGGAGCCGGATTTTAATACTCCGCCGTACACCCGGATAAAAGTCAATTTTCCGACAAAAGGATCAGTCGCGACTTTAAAAGCCAAAGCGGCGAATTTTTCTTCATCCGAATATTTTACCGCGATTTTCTTTTCCGGATCTTTAGGATCAAAGCCTTCAATCGGAGGCAAATCGGTCGGCGCCGGGAGATAATCTACTACGGCGTCTAACATAAATTGGACGCCTTTATTTTTCAAAGCGCTTCCGCAGAATACCGGAACAATTTTTCCGGCGATTACGGCTTTACGGAGTTCTCTTTTTAAATCGGGAATCGCGATATCTTCTCCGGCTAAATATTTAGTCATCAAGGCTTCGTTATTCTCCACAATCGCCTCAATTAATTTAGCCCGGTATTCTTCGGCTTTTTCTTTCATGTCTTCCGGGATTTCCGTATCTTCCCATTTGGTTCCCAAATCATCCAAATAGATGCGGGCTTTTCTTTCAAACAATTCAACAATGCCCTTAAAATCCGATTCCTGGCCGATTGGCAGTTGGACCGGAAAAGCGCTCTTAGTTAAGCGGTCATGAATTGAAGCGACGTCTTTATAAAAATCCGCGCCCATGCGGTCGAGTTTATTGATAAAACAAATCCGCGGAACATTGTATTTGTCCGCCTGATGCCAGACAGTTTCCGACTGCGGTTCTACTCCGGCCACGCCGTCAAAAATTACTACGCCGCCATCTAAAACCCGGAGCGAGCGCTCCACTTCAGCCGTAAAATCCACGTGTCCGGGAGTATCAATGATATTAATCCGGCAATCTTTCCAAAAGCAGGTAGTGGCCGCCGAAGTAATCGTAATTCCCCGTTCCTGCTCCTGCTCCATCCAGTCCATTTCAGCCGCGCCTTCGTGCACTTCGCCGATTTTATGTTTTTTACCGGTATAAAAAAGCACCCGTTCGGTTACGGTTGTCTTTCCGGCGTCGATATGGGCGATAATCCCGATATTTCTTGTTTTTTCAATCGAATATTCTCGTGGCATATTGTGTATTTCTTTCCACTGATAATTATCAGTCTATTTAATAAATTTAAAAGTATCAAGTATTGCATTATAAACTTTAAAATCATTATCATCCAAATAATCTCCCCTAATTTCATATCTCCCTGTATCGGTATCAATGCAGGCAGTAATCCAATCTTTATACCTTATAATGTAAGCCTCATTGTCGTCAATAACTTTGTTTTCACTTATAATATCCTTTTTAGCTTGATTGAACTCTTCTCTGGAGAAAAATTTTCTGCCAACCTCCGGCGGTTCATTTATAAGTTTATTAATACACCAATCTTCAATACTTGTATTGTCCTTTTTCTGATACCACAATTCATCAAAGCAGGGGTTATTTATCCCGCAAACCTTTTCTGAATATTCACCAGGTATTATTACAATTTCCTTAAATGTCCCTTTTTCTTGAGGTCGAATTTCTATTCCACCTTTACCCTCTATAAGCTCCCAGTTTTGAGGATATTTAAAAGTAAAAGGTTTTATTAATTTATAAGTGTCCCGACTGTCATACTTCTTATCAAGAATTAATTTATCTTGATTTCCGTTTTCTGGTTCTTTTATTATCTCTTTCAGGCTAGTGGCAGGCTCACTATTAAGCTTTGATTTATTATTATTATTATAAACAATACCAGAAAATATTACCGAAACTACCGCTAATGTCCCGGCTATGATTAATAAAATTTTTATAGCCCTGGTCATAAATTCTCAAAATCTTTTAGCATTTTCTTCATTAACTCAATCAACTCCGGTATATCTTCTTTAATTGTTTTCCAGACAGTTTTCAAGCTTACCTGAAAATACTCGTGGGAAATCATATTGCGCATTCCAATAATTTCTACCCATGGAATATCCTCGTACTTATCTTTTATTTCCATGGGAATATTTTTAGAGGCTTCGCCGATTATTTCAAAACACCGCTCCACCGCGTCAACTGTTTTTTGATCCACTTCGAATTCTTCATAACTCTTGCTCTCCCCGTATTCCAATATCCTTTCCGCTGATTCTATAATGTCATTAATGTAGGGGCTTATTTTTCTTTTGCCCATATTATTGCTTCTTAGATATATAAAGTTTCCTTTAATATATCATCTTTGATAAGCCTTTTTAATCCCGACTTTTGAACTAGATCCACCTCCATTTTTAACTTCTCTTCCAAAAACAATTTTAACTCAACATATTTAAATAAGCTTATCGGTTCTCTAAACTCCACCAAAACATCCACATCACTTCCTTCTTTCTGCTCTCCGGTCGCGTAAGAACCAAAAATTCCCAGCTCGCTTACGTGGTATTTTTCTCTTAAGCCGGGTAAAAGCTCCTTTAAAATTTTCTTTATATCTTCCAAGGCCATATATTTGCCTTTTATTCGCGTTTTTTTGAACATTCGTTATGATTCGGAAAGTTCGGGCGGCATTCGCGAATTTACCTCGCGAAGTGGGCAAAGGCTTTATTGGCTTCAGCCATGCGGTGAACGTCTTCCCGTTTTTTGACGGCCGCGCCTTCGTTATTCATGGCGGCGATCAGTTCATCGGCCAGCTTCTCGGCCATCTTTCCGCCCTTTTTGTTATCAGCCGCGTCAATAATCCAGCGGCAGCCCAAAGCGAACCGGCGTTTTCCCCGAACCTGAAACGGAACCTGGTAGTTCGCTCCGCCGACTCTTTTTCCGCGGACTTCTAAAAGCGGCGAAACAGTTTTCAACGCGCGGTTAAAGACGTGGCGCGGATCCTGCTTGGTTTTTTCCTTAATAATATCAAAAGCGCCATAGACGACCTTTTCGGCTATGGATTTTTTGCCTTCAATCATTAAGTAGTTAATGAACTTAGCGACGTCAACGTCATTAAATTTTATATCGCCTTCAATTTTTCTTTTTGGTGCTGGTTTTCCTCTCATAGTAAATTATTTTTCTTGGCCATGGTCTCTTGCTTTTTCCAATTCATCCATGTCCATGATTATATCAATTCAAATTATAAATTACTTCTCCCTTTTGGCGCCGTAGCATGAGCGGCTTTGTTTTCTTCCTGACACGCCTTGGGCGTCGTAAACGCCGCGGACGATTTTATAGCGCACGCCTGGAAGATCTTTGGTTTTCCCGCCTTTGATTAAAACAATGGAGTGCTCTTGCAGGTTATGGCCGATGCCCGGAATATAGGCGGTAACTTCCATGCCGTTTGAAAGCCGGACTCTCGCGATTTTTCTTAAAGCCGAGTTCGGTTTTTTCGGCGTGGTAGTCGTAACTTTAACGCAGACTCCGCGCTTAAAAGCCGAGCCTTTAGGCAAATCGGTTCGGCGCTTATGCAGGGTATCCAAAGTCGACTGCAGGGCCGGCGATTTGCTTTTGGTCTTAATTTGTTTTCGTCCATGACGGACTAATTGGTTTATTGTTGGCATAATTGAGATAAAAATTGGAGGCCATTAAAAAATATGTTCGCTTGAATACTAAAACAAAGCCCCGGAGGAGCTGTCACGTGTATGAATAATTTAACAAAATAAAAAAAATAAGTCAAGGCGAGCTAGGGGCAAGCCTTGACTTATGAACAGAGAAAAATAGGTTACAGATTAAGGAAAGAGGCTAATTGCGTCGGGTCACGAAGAAACATGCTGGCCCTGTAGCGGTATTCCGAGGCTTTTCATTTTCATGGAAAGCGTGGTCCGGTTCATGCCCAGCATTTCCGCGGCCTTTTTCTTATTGCCATCAGTTGCGGACAACGCTTCCAAAATATACTGAATTTCCACCTCCTTTAAAACTGACGGCAAGTCGATTATTTCACCCTTCGCCAAAAAATTCGTATCATGCCCGACCGAATAGGCCTTTCTTTTCTTCTGGGCGATTGAATTCCCGAAGACATCAACGTCCAACGTCTCTCTCGAGGGATAGTTCACCAGAGCGTTAAGCACGGCTTTGCGGATGTCCCTGGCGTTGCCCGGCCATTCGCGCTCCAAGAGGTATTTTTCGGCTCTTCTGGTAATCTCCGGAGCAGAATCTAATTGAAGTTCGCTCGAAGCTTCAAGCAGAAACTTCCGGGCCAGAGGAAGAATGTCTTCAGGGCGTTCGCTGAGCGGAGGGATGTGAATCTGATACGGAAATCGGCAAAGCAGATCTCCGCGAAACTTTCCCTGATCAACCATTTCCTGTAAATCGCGGTTGGTGGCCGCGATTACTCTCGTGTTTATCCGCCGGGTCTTGTTGCTGCCTACTGGCTGGATTTCCCGTTCTTCGAGAACCCGAAGCAGTTTTGCCTGGACGTTTGGGGAAATTTCTCCGATTTCGTCCAAAAGCAGGGTTCCGTCGGTCGCGGCTTCAAACATTCCCACCCGTCTGTCTTTTGCACCGGTAAAAGCCCCCTTCTCATGGCCAAACAATTCGGATTCCACCAAAGTTTCGGAAAACCCCGAGGATAAGACTTTAATGAAAGACCCATTTACCCTCGCGCTGAACCGAGCCAGTAGCCCCGCGACTAGTTCCTTGCCGGTACCACTTTCTCCGGTGATGAGTACCGGGAAGCTTGTCGGAGCAATCATCTCCGCTCTTTCAAGAACCCTTTTCATCGCCGGACTCTCGGCGATTATTTCACCTGCCGCGTCCGAGAGGCTATAGCCCGATCGGATGGGCACGACTTTCCTTGACTCCTCCATATTCCCCTCCTTCAAAATGGCTTTATGAAAATTGCGTGGCCAGGTTTTTGTCTATCGCGTAAACGCAGATTTCCCTGGCTCCTTCTTCGCTATAGCCGTATTTTGCAACGAGATTTTGTATTAGGCGGGAGACATCTTCCTGAATGCGCTTATCGAATGAACGGAAGCTGTCCTCTCCAAATTCCTTAATTGCGCTTCGAAAGTTCTTATTCGCGAAGGGCGCGAGAACGTTTTCTTTCAGGCGACGCTTATAGCTTTCGATCAAGTAACAGTAAAGCGCCGTTTCCCTTATCGGTTTCTCGTCAATTAACATTTCTCGGGCTAGAGCTTCGGTAGCGTAGCGCTTCTGGGTTTCTTTTCGAAACTCCAGGATTCTTCCCCGGCCGGCGGTTTTTCCCAGAATTACCCGTTCCACATCCCCATACATACCATCGCTTATTTCCAGATCCTCTTTGGTAAAGTAGCATTTTGCCTTTGTTCCGAGCTCAAAATTCACCGCGGTTAAATAGTTGAGGATCTTTCTTGAAATATGTTCTTCGTTGGAGCTGCCAAACGCCTCCTTTATCTCCTGAAGGGTTAAGTAGTTGTACATGGAAATGAGTAAACCGAGAAAATTTTCCGGTATAGGACTGTTTTGCCTGCCCGGAAATTTCTTTTCAAAAAAATCGCGCACCATGCCGATGGTTACAAGCCTGCCAGTTCCGGAGCGTATAGCCAGATGGGCCGAGTAAAACTCTCCAAACAGCCCGATTGAATCTCTTCCGGTAATGCCCGATCCGCCTTCTCTAAGCGATTCTGACTCGGAAAGAAACTTTCTTCTAACCTTTGGAGAGAATTTCTTTCTATCCTCGTCTGTGAGCCACTTGGGAATCTTTCCCGCGTAAAGTTCCATCTTTAGAAGCAGGAAATCCCAGTCGCAAATGTGAGCGTATCTTGTGCGGCTCGAAATCCAATCAAAAATTACCTTGGATCCCTTTAATCGGCTTGAGATAATCACTTTAGCAAAAGCTTCGAGCACGCCGGGAAGGAATATCTTTCTGATTTCCTCTCCAAAAACTTTCTCCCAAACCTTCACCTCCACTTCGTAGTCCCTGATATACGGGACTCTAATGTAGGTTATCCGGTCGGAAAAAGACGGCGCGTCGGCGATGTTTTCACGGTCTTCGGGATTCGTGACAGCCAAATAAAGGGAATTTATACGCTCTTCCAATTGCTCCTCAATTCTGTGCGAACCGTCGCTAATGAGGCCATGCAGATTTGCCATCCGCTCCTTGTTACAACCCTTGATGTCCATTAGAGCGTATATGCCACCGTTAGTATTGGCATGCCTCGAGTGAAGGTATTTCACCCGGCTACTGTCCCCCAAAAGAGCGTTAAGCTTTTTTTGGAGAAGATCGTTTGACATCACTTGGACTTTTGGTATCTGGTCTCCGGGATTGAAAACGCCTATGCCTATCCCCATCCTCCGGTCGAAATTGCACTTCTTTGCGAATAGCATCTGAAAAACTTCGGACGGAGAGCCTAATATATCCAGAAGGGCGTAATAAAGAGATTGGCAGATAGTACACGGACTGTCCTTGAACACCCATTCATACTGCCGTTGCTCGAAGAGTTTTTTCTTAAATCCCTCATGTTCTATCAGTTCATCGAGGAATTCGGCCCGATGCTCTTTGGGTATCAAGAGGATCGGGCTATCGTGGTTAGGACACGGGACTTCGAGATATTCGTCGACTGGATGACATCCTTTTTTGTTCTCGTCACTAAACTCATAAGAATTGGGGATAAGAGCTTTGAGCTGGGAAACCAAGTAGCTGTCGGAGCCGGTTCTGGTAATAGCTCTTTCCGCCATTTCTCTTTTGATCCGCCAAACCGTCTCATAAGTCGCCCCGGCTTCGGTTTTCGTGTATGCTTCAAACATCGCGAGCAAGCGATTCAGAAGCGTGCTCTTGCCTCCGCCGTACGGACCCTCGAAAATAAAAATCTGATTTTGCATCCGGCCTTTTCTGAAACCGGCAACATGCCGGGCGAGCTCATTAACAAAAAGATTGTCCGCGAAAAAAGGCGGGGTCGTCCCATTCTCGAACAGCCGGCTGGAATCGTAGATAATAAACCTTGAAGATTCGGGATCGTCCGAATGCGGGTTTGTTCCCTCTCCCAGATAGTAAAAAAACATATCATAAAACAACTGGAAGATGTTGCGCAGTATAAGATCAGGAGACGCCGCCACCTTGTTGGCCAATCTGACGAATGAAAGCGGCGGGACGCAGTTTCTTTCCGTTATCTTTTGGAAAAGCCCGTCTAGCTTGTCGTTCATTTCATCCTCCCTCTGTCTGATGAAAAATATGTTCAGCCTTTTAGTTTCGCCTATTTTCCTATATCCATTGTCAAAGAGCTTCCGCTCCTTTTTAAATAAATTGTCTCCTTGTATATAAAACCCCGGCGGTTTTATGGCCGGGGCTTATATTTAATCTTTTTCGTCTAGCTTTGGTTAAATATTAGCTCTATCCCGGCCTGTAATCATAAAGCCTACAATACAAATCATTTCGCCCATGGTTGTGGCGTTCAAGTTGCGCGGGTTCGGCCAGGATAAGCTGTTGTTTAGCATGTTTTTTATTTCTATTTATAAAACAAATTTACCACGAATATTTTATTTTTACAAGAGCAAAAAAATAACGCCTTTATACAGGCGTTTAGCATTACAATGAAGTTTCTTAAATTAAAAATTGCCCGGCAAAGCTTCATGTTTAAACTCCCGTAATCAGCCGAAAAAGAAAATTAATAATCGGGACAATGATTGAGAATCCGAAGAGAACGAAAGCCAGAACCAAAAACATTCCAACCGATTCCAGCTGGGCAAAAAACTTTTGGGCGGCGTAAGGTAAAAACGGCATTATAATCCGCGAACCGTCTAAGGGCGGTATCGGGATGGCGTTAAAAACCGCTAAAAGGAGATTAATATAAACGACTATCTGGACAAACTGCAGGGCCGCTTGATTTATCATTCCCCCGCCAGCGCCGAAGAACCGGATAAAGAGCCCGAAGACCAAAGCTAAAAATAAATTTGATAAAGGTCCGGCTAAGGCTACTTTGGCCGCGCCGTATTTCCGGTCGCGCAGGTTATAGGGGTTAAATGGCACCGGTTTGGCATAGCCGAAAATAAAGCCGCCCGAAGTCGCGAAATAAATTAAGGCCGGCATCAAAACCGAACCCCATAAATCAATGTGGGCCAAGGGGTTTAGGGTAAGCCGCCCGGCGCGCTTAGCCGTGTCGTCGCCCAGCTGGTCAGCCGCCCAGCCGTGCATATATTCGTGGATAATGGCTGACATAAGAAGAACAACCAGTTGGAAAATCATAATATTCATACCAGATAATATTACCACGCCTTGCCATTATAATCAAAAACTGTTAAGCTCTTATTAAGTAAAAATTATTTATCAATTTTTTGGCGCAAACTTCCCCTTTTTGCGCTTTCAATTTTAAAACTATGGCCAAGACCTGCGATCTATGCGGACGAGGAACCACCCGCGATGCCAGCCGCTCCCACTCGAATATAAGAACCCTGAAAAGGCAATACATCAATCTACAGGCTAGAAAAATCGACGGCAAAAATCTCAAAGTCTGCACTTCCTGCTTGAAGACAAGAAAAAAAGTTAAAAAGACAGCTAAATAAAGCTGTTTTTTTGTTTCCATCTCTATTTACGATACAAAAACTCATAAAGCAAAAATAATTAAAATCTGATCCAAATAAAAATCCAGCTCTAATGCTGGACAAATCCTTGAAACTCTAAAGCTATTCCGGAAAATTTCCGGAATTTTTCGTTTAGCGTATCGACCGATAGCCGCCCGGAACGCCTTTTTTTGAAAGCACAATCTGCCAAACTTGCATCTTCCTGACCCGAAAAGCGACTTGCGAAGAGTAAAGCCAGTAAGTCCACATCCGGTAAAAACGCTCGCCGTATTTTTCTTTTAAATTTTCCCAGCCTTGATTGAAATTTTCCAGCCAGGCAATAACGGTTTTATCGTAATCGGTCCCGAAGTTATGCCAATCCTCCATAACAAAAAGCCCTTCGATTGCTTCGCCGATTTGCTTAATCGAAGGGAGCATGGAATTGGGGAAAATATATTTTTCCGTCCACGCGTCCGTTACTTTAGCCGAAAAGTTGCGGCCAATAGTATGCAATAGAAATAATCCGCTGTCTTTTAAATGCCGCGCCACAACTTCGAAATAGGCGCGGTAATTTTTATAGCCAACGTGCTCAAACATGCCTAAGGAAACGATATGGTCGAACTCGCCGGTGATATTGCGGTAATCAGTTAAAAGAATTTCAATCGGCAAACCGGCGCACAATTTTTTAGCGAGTTCAGCCTGCTCTTTGGAAACCGTAACGCCAACGGCCGATACGCCGTATTTTTCCGCGGCGTATTTAACAAAACTTCCCCAGCCGCAGCCGATATCTAGAATCCTTTGGCCGGATTTTAACCCAATTTTTTTACAGACCAGGTCTAGTTTAGCCTCTTGGGCCTCGTCCAAGTTTTTAGCTTCGCCAGCTGGCGAATTCCAATAGCCGCAAGTATAGGTCAAGCGCTTGTCGAGCATAACTTGGTATAAGTCATTCCCGATGTCGTAGTGGCGCTCGCCGATAATATGGGTTTTGGATTTTTTCTGGCGGTTAAAAATTATTTGCGGTAAAAGCCGTAAAAGCGTTTTCCAGTTGCCTCTAATCTGCTTTTCAATGCCAGCGGAAAGCAGGCGGTAAAAAAATTCGTCGAGTTTAGGAGCGTCCCACCAGCCGTCCATATAGCTTTCGCCCAAACCCAAAGACCCTTCGCTTAAAACGCGGGCAAAAAATTCTTCGTTTTTAACCTTGAGATCAAAAGGCCGGCTGCCGTTTAACTCTATGCCGGCCGAGGAAAGGATTGTTTCCGCCAAAGCTCGCGGTTCATTTCCCTTCATATGAATTCATTGTTTTAAATGAAAGACTCCTGTATTGCTCAACTATAGTTTAAAACAATTATTTTTCGTTCGCAACCCCTGGCTTGACACTCCCAGCCTCACTTCATCCGGCCCCGGCTTTTATTCCGGGCCAGTCCGTAATTACATCCTTCTTAATTCCCTCCGGCCTTCCCGGTAATCCGGAATGGTTTTAGCTACGAGGTTCCAGAAGCGGGCCGAATGGTTCATTTCTTTTAAATGGCAAAGTTCGTGGACGATCAGGTAGTCGGCCAGGTGCTCCGGCAAATCGCAGATTTTGTAATTAAAATTCAAATTGCCCTGGCGCGAACAGCTTCCCCACCGCTTTTTTTGGATTTTTATTGAGACGCGGCTGAATTTAAAATTGTAAAATTTATTGAAGCAATTAATTTTTTCTTTCACCAGGCTAAGGGCGGTTTGTTTTGCTTTTAAAAATTCTTCCCGGTTAGAGCTCTCAAGCATCCCGGGCGTGTCATGTTCGATCCGGTCTAAGACTCGCGCGATCCAGGGAGTTTTCCGCTCGATAAAAGATTCGATTTGGTCCATCCGGCCGCCCCGGGGAATGACGCCGATTATTTTCCGGTCGCGCCGGACGATAATATAAAACCGGCGGGCCGTCGGAGATTTTTTTATAATACAAGGCACTTCCCGGCCCGAAAAGTTTAAAACTTTGGTTAGGGTTTTTTGAGGTTTCATGGGGATTATGGCAAATTTTAATATTAGAGGAGAATAAGCTAAGAAGCTAATACCTTAATTCTAGTCTCCTAATATTAAGATGGCAAGCTGAAGCGCTAAATCCAGAAAAAGAAGGCAGGTTGTAGAAATAAAAAAGAGACCCATTACTGAATTTCTGCTACCGCCGGGTCTCAAAGCGGTAGCAGGTTGATAATTGTGTTGGCTTTTTGAGAGGCCAGAGCTACCGATTTTACTCCCAAAGAGTAAATTACCCAAATTACCTTTCCCAGCGGGTATATTCAAGTTCGGCCAGCTCTACGGCCTTTTCCAAAGAGCCAAAGTGTTTTTTGTAGGTTGCGGGGGAAGAACACTTCCCTGTTTTAAAAGCTTTAATAATTTTTTTTGGGGACAAACACTCCTCTCCTAAGCCTCTTAATCTATCAAGCAGCTGTATGTCGGTTATTATCCTCCTTCCGGTATATTTCAAACCTGCGGCCTCAACAGCTTTTGCGAGAGTGCCAAAACGTGCCCAGAAGGTCGTCGTCGACAAGCAATCGCCGCGGCTGGCAGCTTCTTGAATTTCCTTACTCGACAAAGCCTCACCGTCTTTAGACAATCCTCGCAACAAGTCAAGCAGATAATTGTCTGAATACGGTATTTTTCCACGTCTGATCTTATTAAGTTCCAGCCCAGCTTCTTTCTGTGCTTTAGTTAAGGATTCAAAAAGGCGGAAGTAAGTACGCGTGCAGGGAATATCCTTTCCTTGAATGTGCGCATTATCAATATCGCAGTAGGTAGGAGTCCTCCCCAGTTCACTTGCTAGTTTTTGAAGTTTTTCTTTGGCTCCTTCGACGGTGATTCTTGGGACGGTGATTCTTGGACTGGAAACTCCTGCGATTTCTTTCGCTATGGACAACGAGCCAAAACATCTATAAAACGCACGAAGACTGGCGCCCTTTCCTTCTTTAGACATTTGCACTAGATCGTGAGTATCAGGCGCTCGACCCAAATCTTCCTTCATCTTTTTAAGTTGGCTGATAAGCTCCTCGGGAGAGTAGATTATCAAATGGATAGGAGTCAATCCCGCAGCCTTTTGGGCGGCCGTCAACGATCCGAAAGCCAAAATCACTGTTGGTAAGCTAACACAGCCCCATTTTAAGTGGGCTCTATTGATATCCGAGCTGGAAGGAGTCCTCCAGAGCCGAAGAAAAAGAAAAATTAATTCCGCGATTATGGTTTCGCGGGAATAAATCTTTTCCTGCTCGTTCCTTCCGCTTTTTCCCTTCCTCGGCTTAGGTGATTTTAGAAGTTCCCGGCGAGCCTGGTCTGCGACTAGCGCCCGTTCAGAGTCAACAATTGCTTGGGGCTCTCCTTTCTGTCTTTCATCCGTCAAACATTTCTTAATAGCCGCTTTCACTCTTTTTTCTAATTTGGCCCTGGGACAAAATCCTGAAACTGGTCGGCCATTTGGAAGAGTGAAAGGCAGGGTGTAAAAAGCATAAGCGCGGTCAATTTCATACTTAACCAGCACAGCCAATCCATCCACATCATAAGAGATTTCTTTTATTTTCATATTCCCCTCGATTTGAATGCAAAAAATTTAGAAATCTTAAGCGGGAAAAATTCCCATCTTTTATTTAAAGAACAATATTAATACTACTGCTATTAGCTAAGCTAAATGGCGAAAAAGTAGTTTCTACTTTTAACATATCTTTATTAATAAGTCAAAAATAATTGACAACTACTACATATTAATGTATAAATGACTTACCTGCCACTGGGCAGATTTTTATTTTATATGCAAATAAGAAACATTGCCATTATCCGCCTTCGCTTACGCTACGGCGGACAAGTCGCCAATACATATGGAAATTAGGAACATCGCTATAATAGCCCACGTTGACCACGGGAAAACCACCCTTACCGACGCGCTGATGCAGCAAACCGGCATGGCGCAAAAAGGAGTCTCGATGGATTCAAACGCCCTGGAACTGGAGCGCGGCATTACAATTTACTCGAAAAATACTTCGGTCTACTTTAAGGACACGAAAATTAATATCGTTGATACGCCCGGCCACGCCGATTTCGGTTCTGAAGTCGAGCGGGTTTTGCGTTCCATTGATTCGGTTTTACTCGTCGTTGACGCCCAGGAAGGCCCGATGCCCCAGACTAAATTTGTTTTAAAAAAGTCTCTCGAGCTCGGATTAAAGCCGATCGTGGTAATTAATAAAATTGACAAACCGGCCGCCCGGCCCGAAGAGGTCGAAGAAATGGTTTATGAATTGTTTTTGGATTTGGGGGCGAGTGACGCACAGCTGGATTTTACCACCATCTACGCTATTGCCCGGGAAGGAATCGCCAAGGCAAAGCTTGAAGACGATTCAAAAAATTTGACCCCGCTTTTGGACGCGATTTTAAAGCTGGTTCCGGTCGCTTCAAGCGAAAAAGCCGATTCCCAGCCGCTTCGCATGCAGCCTTTTAATTTAGCTTATGATAATTTTTTGGGGCGCCTGGCTATCGGAAGAATTTACGAAGGCATAGTTAAAAGCGGGCAGAGCGTCCTAATAAGGCACGCCGGCAAAGACAACCGCACCGGAAAAATTACCAAGCTTTTTACTTTTGAGGGCCTAGAACGAAAAGAAGTCGGCGAAGCCAAAGCCGGAGACATTGTTATGATCGCGGGGCTCACGGACATCTTTATCGGCGAAACAATTTGCGAAAACGATGCCCAGGAAATCTTACCGGCGATTAACATTGACGCTCCGACTATCTCCTTAAATTTCATGGTCAACAATTCTACTTTCGCGGGCCAAGACGGAAAATATGTTACCAACCGGCAGATTAAAGAGCGCCTGGAAAAAGAACTGGAAGTTAACGTCGGACTAAAAATCGATTTTTCCCGCGCCGATTACTACAAAGTTTTCGGCCGCGGCGAAATGCATATCGCTATCTTACTCGAAAACATGCGCCGGGAAGGTTATGAGCTCCAAATTTCCCAGCCCCACGTAATTATCAAAGAAAAGGACGGCGTTAAGCTTGAGCCGTATGAAGAGGTAACAATTAACGTCCCGAACGACATGTCCGGCGCGGTGATTGAAAAGCTTTCCAAGCGGCGCGGCAACATGATGGAAATGAAGCCAGAGCACGGCAATACGCGGATTATTTTTGAAATCCCGACCCGGGGGCTTTTGGGCTACCGAAACGAATTCGTCATCGATACCCGCGGCGAAGGGATAATGTACACCCGGGTAATCGGCTTTAAACCGCACGCCGGTGAAATTAAAAAGCACGAATCCGGCTCCATGATTTCCATGGCCACCGGCAAAGCTTTAGGGTTTTCTTTATTTAACCTCCAAGAGCGCGGCGCGTTATATATCGGCGCCAATACCGAAGTTTACGAAGGCATGGTAATCGGGAACGTTTCCAAGGGCACTGACTTAAGGGTCAACCCGACCAAAGGAAAACAGCTTACCAATATGCGCGCTTCGGGTTCGGACGAAGCTATTCGGTTAACCACGCCGATTGAGATGACCTTGGAAAAAGGCATGGGCATAATGAAAAGCGACGAGTACTTGGAAATTACTCCGAAAAATATCCGCATGAGAAAAAAATACTTAACCGAAAACGAGAAAATCAAAGCCGAAAAAGAAAAGAAAGCCCGAGAAAAGTCGAAAAACAATACTTAATATTGGACTTAATAAATTACCCCGCCGAAAGCGGGCGGGGTAAAAAATTAATTAAGGACTAAAGGATAGAGAAGTTGAATTGGATTAAATAAAGATTGATCTCGGCGCCAAAGCGGTTGAACTGGCGAAATTTAAGACCAGGTTGGAAGAAAAAAAAGCAAACTTTAGCGATCGAGGATTGTTTCAAGGCTGACGCTTACTTTATCTAGAAAATAAGTGCGCTGGAATTCAGACGTTGCCCCAAATCCAAAAGCCATCCATACCTTGCCGGAAGCATCGGAGGTCAATTGTGCCGAATAGGAATATTTTTTCCACTGGCCCGCGACCTCATCAGTCCTTCCGATTATACTAAAATCCTTTTCTTTTAAGGGATTTTTTAATCCGGCATAAGCTAGCACTGGCCACTGGTTAGAGTCGGAATCATTTTCACTCCAAAGATAAAAGCTGATCTCGCAGTTAATTCTTGAGTTTGGAGCTACTTCAAAAGGGCGCTCAACCCAAATTGTGCCATCGTCATGGTTCCCGTCAAGGTAGCCAGCCAGAGAATAAACCCCGTCATACGCCTTTTGCTTAGAACGTTTTATGCTCCAATTAAAAATACAACGAGAAGCATCCGTCTCGCAATCTATTTGGTGTTTTGGAACCCACCCGCCAAAGCCGCTTTCGAAGCTTTCCGAATAATCTTTATTACAGTCTTTCGGGCAAGTATTGTCCCTCTTCTCCACTGAATCGCAATATTTATCTCCGCATTTTCCCCCGCAGTAGCAAGTTCCAGCTTTTCTATCTATTAAATCACACTTCGGCTTGTCGCCTCCTACGACCATGGGACAGATGAGTCCACTGCAGTCTTTTTCGGTTTTGCATGTAATATTCCTCTTTTTCGAAGCGTCGGCATCTCTTCCTCCGGTTTCTAAATCAGTTGCCGGCGGCCTGGAATTGGAAACTTTCGCGTAAGAGCTCATGAAAGCTTCTGAATCGCTATTTGCCATAAAGGCGAACGCCCCGAAAATACCCGCGAACAAAGCGATAATAAATACGCCTTTCCAGGTTTTGATTTCCATCTTTTGGAGCTGCGAATAACTTTTTGAGGCCAATTTATCAACCGGCCTCTTCCCGGCTGCATTGTTTGCCATAGTTTTCACTAATTATTATTTAATTAATTTAATTATGTCGGCCAAGGTTACAATCCCGACTAATAAACTCTCTTCATTCACAACCGGAACCGTAAAAAGCTTTTTTCTCCTGAATAGCTTATACAAATCCTTAATCGGCCGGTTTTCTTCTATAGTAATGACTTTTTTAGTCATGATATCACCGGCAGTCATCCCCAGCAGGGCTTGATGAATTTTTTTATCTTTATCTTTCGTTGCCGCATTTAAAATCTTTGTTTTCCGCAAGATATCGATATAGGACGGCAAATAAATATCCACTTCATCCTTGGTAAAAAAATCCGTTTCCGTAATTATCCCTAGTATGCGCCCCTTTTCATCAACAACCGGAATCCCGTGTATTTTATATTTCATTAAAAGACAAGACACTTCCTTAATCCCCGCCTCCGGGCTGGCTGAAATGACTTTTTTTGTCATAATATCCTTTATCCGCATAATTTTTTCTGGCCGTTCCTCATAGTTAGCGCCGCGAGGATCAGGCGCATTGTTCAGTTTATTAATTATATAATAGCATATTGCGGAAGAGCCTGCAATATTATATCAGGCAAGGCTTGACGCGAGCTGCCGGGAATTCTACAATATAAGCACGAACAATATTTATATGGAAACTAAAAGCCAAACAATCTTAATTCTCAACCGCCGCCGCACCTCAAATATTCACTTGAGGTTGTTTGACCGCGCTCAAAATCAATAACTAATAAATAATTTGAACTCTTCCACGCAACCTCAAGCGAGGTTGTTTTTTGTTCTTTCCATTAACTCAAGGAGGAGAGAGTCATGCGCATCGTTCATAAAACGCCTCTTGGCCCGGTCGAAATCTGCAAAGCCCGCACAGAGGATGCATTCCAGATCAGCGAACTGACCCGGCAGTCAAACCTTATCCACCGGACGCCGGAAGAAATTGAAAGCCGGATAGCCGATTTTCTGACGGCTAAAATCAGCGGGACCGTATTAGCCTGCGTCGGCGCGAAGCATTATGATTTGGACGCGGAAATAATCGCCCTCCGGACGGCCCCGAATTTTGAGAACTTGGGGCTCGGGAAAATTGTCCTGGGCGTGATTCGCGCGGAATTGGTAAAGCAGAAAAAAAGAAAAATATTCGCGCTCACGACCGAAATCGTCGCGCAAAAACTTTTTTTTCCGCTGGGCTTTATTAAGGTCGGGATCCAGCTTTTCGGGCCTAAAATTTTAAACGATTGCCTGAAGTGCCCGAAGAATATCATCGGACCGGAAGGCAATCACCTTTGTAACGAAATTGCTGTTCTCTACCAGGGCTAAAAGAGAGAAAACATCTTCCGGTCTTAAAAGACGAGGGAAAAACAAAAGGGCGGACTAAAAATCCGCCCTTCTTTTATACATAAAGAAAAATTATTTTTTCATCTTTACGAGTAACCATTGCTCTCCTCCTCTTTCTTTTCTAAACCGGGTCAGGGCAAAAGCGCCTTTTAATTTTTTCCCGTTCAGATTAATAGCCAGGTGGCCTTTTTTTAGTGCGTCTTCCATTGGCGCGTCCAAGAGATTTTTATAGGTTCCTTTATCCCAGATTTCTACCGTACCGGCGCCATATTCGCCTTTGGGAATCACGCCTTTAAAATTCATGTAATCAAGCGGATGGTCTTCCACTTTTATCGCGAGTCGTTTCACCGCCGGATCAAGCGACGGCTCCTTTGGCACGGCCCAGGAAACTAAAACGCCGGCCACTTCCAGCCTAAAATCATAATGCAAATGCGAGGCTTCATGCTTTTGGACGACAAACCGGCTTTTTCCAGAGTCAGTTCCAGTCTTTGCCATGCCAAGCTTCCCGCCTTTAGTCTTGCCTGCCGGTCCAGGCTTAAGCTTGCCCTTTGGTTCCGGCGTTTTTTTAAAATCCCTTTTCTTTAAATATTTTTCCAGCCCGAGAGGCATAGGGATATAATTACTTAATTATTTTCCCGCTAAAACTTTTCGCCAGATCAATAAAATATTCTTGCCAGTCTTCATTTTTCAGCTTTAAAATCATGCGCGGATAATCCTTCACTTTTTTTGCCAGAAGGAATTGGCTGCCCAGCTGTAAATAGTCAACGTGCCAATCGAATTTTATTTTGGCTTTTTTTACCAAGTCGTCGATTTTCCAGCCGGTCTTTTTCATAATAAGATATAAATCAATAAAATCCCTCGAACGGGGATTTTGGTAAATCGTAAAAAGCTTGTTAACCGCGATATCCTTCAGGCTGTCAATAAATAATTTATTAATTTTGGCCTTCTTCTCAATTCTCGGAAACGGAAAATAGGTGAATTCGGTTTTAATAACCTCATTTTTTATATAAAGAAAGATGAGGTTGCGGTTGAAGCTCTGTTCATAATCAACTTTTTTTATCCCTAACCGCTTTTTATTTTTCGCAAAAAACACGCTGATTGCCTGAAGGCCGAATTCTTTCTCGGAAAAAAAATCCAGGTCTTCGGATAAGCGGTGTTTTAAATAATATTCAGCTAACGCCGTCCCGCCGGTTAAATAAAAACGTCGGCAAATCTCGTTATCATTGCCGATTGCCTCAAGAATCTTAAGTTGATTCGCGCTTAAGATTGTTTCGGCCATAAAAGCATTTTTAAATATTCCTTCTTATTAATATCCAAATTAAGAGCTTTCCAGTATTTTTTCAGCTCTTCGCGCTTTATTTTTTTTCCGCCCAAACCAAAATTAACCATCTGCTCTAACCGCCAGATGGCATACCCGGTTTTGTCTTTCTTTAATTCGGTTGTATCGACCGACCAATTTCTCATATTACATTGATATACCTAAATTATAGCTTATTTTAAAGAAAAAATCAACCTTTTGCGTTTGTTTCAAAATCATATTTTCTCTAATTTTTAGCGCTTTTTAGCATTCCGCAGGCCGCCCAGATTTCCCGGCCGAATTCTTTTCGGATAGTTACCTGGATTCTTGCCTTTTCCAGCAGTGCCTTAAACTTTTCCACCTTTTCCTTAGGGCTTGGCTCAAAATCCAGAGTCTTATTGTATAGAATTAAATTGACGTAATACAATTTCCGCCCTTTCAAAAGTTCGGCTAACTCCCGCGCGTTTTCCTCGTTGTCATTCACACCCTTAAGCATGACGTACTCGACCATTACTTTCCGGTTAGTTTTTTCAATATATTCATCAATCGCCTCAATCACCCTTTTAATCGAAAACCTTTTATTGATCGGGCAAAGATTCGAACGCAATTTGTCGTTCGGTGCATGCAGGGAAAAAGCCAAATTAACCTGCAAATTTTCTTTAGCCAGTTTTCTTATCCCTTCCGGGATGCCGATAGTGGAAATAGAAATATGCCGGGCGCCTAAGCCAAAGCCGTTTTTATCGTTTAGTATCTTTATTGCTGAAATGACATTATCATAATTCAACATCGGCTCGCCCATGCCCATAAAAACTATATTGGTTACTTTTGCTTCTTCTCTTTCCTGATTTTTTCTATCCTTACCATGCATCGCGCCTTCACTTCCCTCTTCACTGTCTTGTCCATCCCTGCCTTTATCTAAATTTTTCAGCCACCGGGCGAAAAAAATTATTTGCTCAACTATCTCGTGGGCTTCAAGGTTGCGCTTAAATCCGGATTGGCCGGTCGCGCAAAAAGCGCAACCCAAAGGACAGCCGACCTGCGAGGAAACGCAAACCGTATTGCGTTTATCAGCATGGCGGATTAAAACGCTTTCTACTTGCCTCCCGTCTTCTAGTTTCAAGCCGGCCTTAAAACAATTCTCCTCTTTATTCTTCGCGATTCTTTCCGGTTTTAAACTGTCCCAAGGAATTTCTTTTTCCAGTTTTTCACGCAAGTCTTTGGGTAGTACGGTCACGGCCTCCCACGAATCAGCCAGCGCGCCAAAATAAGCCCCGTAAATCTGCTTTTCCCTAAAAGCCGGCAATTTATTTTCTTTTAAGTATTTATGCAGTTCGTTAAAATTCATATTTATTATATTATAGCGAGCTCACTACTCTTCCGCAGTAGAAATTGGAAATATTTACTCGCCTATATCGCTCTTTTTTCCATTCCGATTAAAGATTACCACTATAACAAGCATTAGTAAAAATAAAATCCCGAGCGCCAAGACTTTTCCTTGGCTTTGTAAAAATAGCGCCGAAAGCCCAAAGGCGGCCGAAAGAAAATAATAAATTAAAACGGTTTTTCTTTGCCCCAGGCCCGAATCAAAAAGCCGGTAGTGGAGATGGAGCCGGTCGGAAAATCGGAAAGGATTTTTTCCGGCTTTAATTCTCCGGATAATCGCCCAGGCGACGTCCAGTATTGGGATGCCAAGGATTAAAAGGGCGATCGCGATTTTTCCGCCGGAGATTATTGCGAGGACGCCGAGGGCATATCCTAAAAAGAGCGACCCGCCTTCGCCTAAAAAAATCTTAGCCGGATGCCAGTTTAAGATTAAAAAACCTAAACAGGCGGCCGACAATATAAGCGCCGCCAGTCCGACGTCAGGCTGGTAGTACTTAGTCGTCATGGTAAAAAGGAAAATTATAAAAGCGCCGATAGCCGTTACGCCGGTAACCAGGCCGTCTAAACCGTCTAAAATTTTTGTCGTATACATCATGCCCATAAGCCAAAGGAGTACAAAGGTGTCGGAAATAAAAACAAAATAATGCATTTTTCCGCTCCAGGCCAGAAGCGGTATTTTCCATTGGTCGAGGTATAGGAGGCCGCCTAAAGGATTGGTAATTTTTTCAATCCCGACTCCGCCGGCGATTACCGCGAGCGCGGCGAGTACGGGAAAAATAATTTGCTTACCCGGGCTCAAATTGTATTTATCATCCAAAAATCCGCCGAGCATCAGTATGCAAGCGCCAATAAAAAATCCGATCCAATGGTGCGCCGCTAAATTTCCGGCTAACAATTTATTCTGCACTAAAAAAAGCCCGATAAAAAAAGCGAAAAAAATCGCCGTCCCGCCTAAAAGCGGAACCGCGACTTGGTGGACTTTTCTTCCGGTTGCCGGCAGATCAACAACGCCCAGCCTCAATGCCAGGCGCTTTACCAAAAGGGCGCCGGCGGCGGACAGTAAAAAAGCGGCGGCGAATATTTCAAAATAAAATTGCATCCGATATTTTCTAATTACAAAGCTTTCCCTTTAACTATATCAATTTCCGCCTGTTCGTTAATCACTACTGTATCGCGCCGCTTCAGCTCGCCGGAAAGAATATTATTGGCGATGATGTTTTCGATTTTATCCTGTAAAAGGCGGCGAAGCGGCCGGGCGCCGAATTTCGGGTCAAACCCTTCGCGGGCCAAAATCTTAATTCCCTCCTCCTTCGCCTCCAAGCCAATTCCCTTAGCCAAAAGGGTCTTGGACAAAGTCTTAACCATTAGCCGGGTTATGTCAATGACGTTTTCCTGATCCAAGGGTTCAAAGACGATTATCCCGTCAAAACGGTTTATCAGCTCCGGACGCAGTATTTTGTTTAAATGCTCATTGATTAATGTTTCTTTTATCTGGCCAAAGTCGGCATTTTTTTTGTCCTTTAAGGCTTCCTGAATATAAAGGGCGCCGGCGTTCGAGGTGGCGATAATAATTGAATTGGTAAAGTCGACCGTCCTTCCCTGGCCGTCAGTCAGCCGGCCGTCGTCCATAACCTGCAAGAACAGGTTCAGAATATCTTTGTAGGCTTTTTCGAATTCATCCAGGAGAATCAAGGAGAACGGCGCCTTGCGCACCGCTTCGGTCAAATGTCCCGGCGAACCCTCTCCGCCGATTAGATTATTGACGCTTTCCGGGATTTGATATTCGGACATATCCAGCCGAATCATACATTTTTCATCGCCGAAATATACTCGGGCAATTGATTTGGCCAATTCAGTCTTTCCCACCCCGGTCGGCCCCAAAAATAAAAAGCTCGCAATCGGGCGCTTGCCTTCGGTCATCTGCGCCCGCGCCCGCCGGAGGCTCGCCGAAACAACGTTAACCGCTTCTTTCTGGTTAATCATATACTTATGGATCTCCTCCTCCAAGTTGAGCAGTTTTTCACTTTCCTCACCGGCCGCCTGGGCTACCGGAATGTGGGTAATTTCGCTTACGACTTCGGCGATATCGCTTTTGGTTATAAATCTTTTTTCTTTTTCTTTTTTCGCCGCCCGCGCGGAAACCGTTTCCATTACTTTAACCGCTTTGGCCGGCAGGAAGCTGTCATGGATATATTTGACCGTTAAAGCAATTACCTGCTCTAAAGCCGAGTAGGAAAAAAATACTCCGTAGCGGCCTTCAAGAAAATTAATTTTACTTGATAATATCCGAACCGCCTGATCGCCCGCCGGTTCATTAACTTCAACCTTGCCCATCGCGCTTCCCAAAGCCCTGCCTTCCAAATATTTGGTATAATTTTCGCTGGTAACCGTTGCGATGCAAATCACGTATTTCCGGTCAATAGCATTGGCTAAAACTTCGGACAATTCAAGGCTCTCTTCTCCGCCGGCGGAAATTCCCGTTATGGTTTGGATGTCATGCATGGCGAGGATTATATTTCCCGAGCGGTTAGCCTCATCAATCAGCTCTTGCAGCCGTTCTTCAGCCTGGGCGGCAGTCGCTCCGGAAATTAGGCGCGAAGTGTCGATTTCGATCAGCCTTTTGTCGCGGAAAATTTTCGGCACTTCCTCTTCGGCCATCAGCTGGGCAATTCCCTGGATAATGGCTTTCTTGCCGGTTCCCGGCGGACCGACTAAAAGGATTCCGGCTTGGCCCGAATCGACAATGCTAAAAGCCTGGCTGATTTCTTTTTCCCGGGCAACGCAAAATTCCAGCTTTCCCCATTTAGCCGCGACCGTAAGGTCATACCCGAAATTATCCAAAAGCGGAGTAGCTACGGCCGTATAAGCCCGATTCATGTTGGTCGACGGCTTAAAGCGCGACTGGCTCCTGTATTTACTGTATTTCTCCGCCATCTCGTCATTAATTCGAAACCAATTGACGACGTTCTGGATTTTCTGCCCGTCAATTTCCATTTCATAAAGCAAGTCCTCAATTAACCGGTCCGAACCCACGATCGGTAAAATAAAATTTATCGGCTCGACCGCCGGCTGTCCTAAGTCGCGGGCGCCCGCGTAGGCTAAAATCATGGCTTTTTTAAAATCATTATCTTCCTGAATATTGAGATGCGCGAGGCCGCCTCCTTTTTGCACCAAAGAAAGCTGGCTCTCGATTTTTCCCTTGATCGCCGGCACGTTGGCATTCAGGCGGAAAAAAAGCCCGAGTATTTTTTCATCTTTTAACAATGACAAAAAAAGATGCCGGACGCCTACGGTTTCATGGCCGTAAGAGGCGGCTAAAAAATAGGCGTCTTCAACCGCCTTAATGGCCGGCAGGCCGAAAGATTCCGCGATATTGACTTTGGACAACCGGGCATCTTTTTTCTTGCCGAAAATATTTTTTGGCTTCTTTTCATCATCTTTCAAAATTCTCACCGCTTTCAATTTCCTTTCTTTTTCGCTGGTGCGGTAAATTAAAAACATATCGAAGACAACCGAAATCCAGAACCACAAAATAAGCGCGTTCTTTTTTTGCCAAATGAAATAATCGGCAACGTCAACGTTTCCTTCCCGGTAATTTAGATAAGCCCAAAAGCCCAAAGAAATAATTCCGGCCAATCCGGCAAGATAGGCAATAATATTTACGGCCAAGTTTATTTTCCTTTCAATCCTCGACAACCGGATACTGGTAATTCCGAGCCTCTTTCCCCAAAATAAAATGCTCGGTCCGGAAGCCAAGCCAACGCCCACTCCCTTGCAGTGGAAGCAGGGTAAAAAATTAACCTGTCCCGAACCGCCGCATTCGGCGCAGACGGAAAAAATCGGCTCATTTTTTTTTGGTTCTTCCATTTAAGATTACTTAGTCCCGCCATTCCTTCCGATAAAACAAGGCTGGGGCCGGGGCGAACTTTAGCTTAACTGGTAAAAAATTTGCCCGATTACGATTATCGGCAAAGCCAGCCAAACAAGGAATAAAATAAACGCGATAATTATCCAAATAACCAAGGCGATTCCGCGGACGGCAATTTGCGCCAGGCGGACGAAAAAGCTAATTAATAATCCGTCCCAGCCCCCGACGCCGTACATGGGCCGGAATAAATTTTTTACCCAGACAAAAAAGGCCAGTGATTTTTCTTCGTTAACAACCATGCTAAAAAGCCCCTTTGCCGCCCGGATCGTCCCAAGGGAATACCACCAGATCGGAAAGTAAAGTACGCCGTAAACCAAGCCAAAAACCAGGTGGAAAAAATAATAAATAAAGTTGTCCTTGACGAGTTCTTTAAACATAAAAATACGAAGTTTGCTTCCCGTATATTTTACCATTTTGCCCGAGTGCGGGCAAATCCTTGAGTTTGACATCACCGGTCTTTTATTCTAATATTTAATTATTAAAACATCCCGAGCTCTTCGGGATTTGTTTAAATAAGCGAAAGTCTTATCACAACTCGCGAGCCCATTATTTTGCGCCCATCGCTTGATCTAAAAACAACATCATTCGGGGATCGTCCAACGGCAAGACAGCGGCCTTTGAAGCCGTTTATCCTGGTTCGAATCCAGGTCCCCGAGCCAGTCGGAATAACGCCAATATCGGGCGTTATTTTTTATCCGGAAATTCAGGACTATAGTATTTTGCATATGCAGGTAAAAATGATAAAATTAACTTATGAAGAAGCAAAAAAAAGAAATCATAATATATCAATCTCCGAAAGGAGCGATAGAGCTTCGCGGTGATTTTAATAAGGAGACAATCTGGGCGACGCAGGCGCAAATTGCCAGTCTTTTCGGTATTAATCGTTCAACGACAACGAAGCATCTTAATAATGTTCTAAAAACTAATGAAGTTGATGAAAAAAGCAATGTGCAAAAAATGCACATTGCAATTAAGTGTTAATATCAACTTGTTCCTTAATGAAACAAATTAATTTCAGTTGTTGCATTTCTTGCAACAACTAATAAAAAGAAGCGACAAAATTGTTTCCTTTTGACTTATCTTAAATTGTCAGGCTTATTATCGCATAATATAATAAAGTCCAGGAGCCTTCAGAATATGCAAGCCAAAGGAAACGCGCCTCGCAAATGCGGGGCGTATTTTTGTTGAGAAAAATTAGCGTTTAACTTGAAGGAAGTTTAAGTTATGAAAGTTTTTCGGCCGGCCAGGCAATAAATTATGAAATAATACGTCATTTAATAAAGGCTGCGCAATTGAGTTTAATAGATAAAAGTATTATTAAAATAAAAAAGGACTATTTGTCTTTAACGTAAAAATATGCCAAAAAAAACCCTTTTAAAAGAGCAGCGCGAAGAACTGCTGGAGAGTTTAAAAACCCGTTTTGAAAAAAATATGAACCGCCATAAAGGCCTTGAATGGGCAAAGGTAAGAGCAAGGCTGGAAGCTAATACGGAAAAACTGCGCTCGCTTTATGAGATGGAAAGAACCGGCGGCGAACCGGATGTTGCCGGCTACGATAAGAAGACGGGCGAATATATTTTTTATGATTGTTCCGCGGAAACTCCCAAAGGCCGCCGGAATATATGCTACGACCAAGAAGCGCTGGAATTAAGAAAGGAGCACAAACCAAAAGACAGCGCGGCTCATATGGCCGCGGCCATGGGCATTGAACTTTTAACGGAAGAAGAATACAGGGATTTGCAGAAACTTGGGAATTTTGACGCGAAAACGTCAAGCTGGGTGAAAACGCCTTCCGGGATCAGGAATTTAGGCGGCGCCCTTTTTTGCGATCGCCGCTACGGCGCTGTTTTTACCTATCACAACGGCGCGGAATCTTACTACGCCGTTAGAGGGTTCCGCGGTTCGCTAAGGGTCTAAGCGTATTTCGCGCCCGTCGGTTAATCCGTCTGAATGGGCGGGTTTGAATCTCTATCGCCATATACCTTGACAGCCATAGTAATATGATGTATGGTGTAGTTATGAATAAAAAAATATCAGCGGACTTGCTTCGCGGACACACGGACACTATCATTCTCGGACTGCTTCTGGGTGGCGATAAATACGGCTACGAAATTATCAAGCTCGTATTCGAACGCTCGGATCAGCAATACGAACTAAAAGAAGCGACTATGTATTCCAGCCTAAAACGGCTGGAAAATGATGAGCATATTGCTTCTTACTGGGGGGATGAAACCCAGGGCGGCAGGAGAAGGTACTACCGTATTACCAAAAGCGGCCGCGAATTATATAAAAATAATAAGCAAAGCTGGAATTTCGCGAAACAAATTCTGGATCAGTTAATTATTAATCAATAAATTATGAATGAGAAATTAACAAACTATTTGAACGGCGTTTTCGCGCCTTATGACGGGGTAAAAAGCGTGGCCGAACTAAAGGCCGACCTGCTCTCCGATTTACAGGAGCGCTACCGTGAATTCGTAGCCGGGGGCAAGGACGATGAAACGGCTTTCGAGATGACCATAGACAGCATCGGCGACATTGAGCAAACAGTACAGGATGTCGCAAACCTCTCCCTCTCCCTGGAGCGCCAGGTATTAACCAACTTTAGCGCGAGCAACCTAGCCAAGAGCGACTTCGCCGGCGTTACCGCGCATAATGGAAAATTTAAAGCCAGCGCGTTGCGCGGTTCCGACTTTTCGGGAGCGGACCTTACCGGCAGTTCGTTTAAAGCCAGCGACGTGCGCGAAGCCAATTTTGACGGCGCCAATCTCACAGACTGCGACTTTTCTACTCTTAACCTTACGGACGCGAGCTTCAATAAAACTATTCTTGTGCGCACCAAATTCAGTACGTCAGACCTTACCCGGGCAAAATTCACCGATGTAAAACTGATTGACGCGAAGCTGACGATGACCGATCTCCGGAAGACAGTCTTTTTAAACTGCACTTTTAACGGCGTGGACTTCAAACACTGCGACCTGCGGGGGATGCGCCTGGACGGCCTTGTCTTTATCGGCGTCAAATTTGACGGAGCAAGCTTGAATGAAGCTACGTTTAAGGGCGCGACATTGAGAAATGTATCTTTCCGGCCGGCGTTTTCCTTAACCAATAAAAACTATCGTGCCATGAAGACTATCAACTTTGACGGCGCGATGATGGATAAATTAACTTATGCCGCGCTTAAAGGCTTAGGAGTTGATTTTGATTTATCAAAGGTTATTATTATTTGAAGGATGAATATGTAAAAAATCGAACCCTTTTTTAATTTATGGCGTTTGTGAATTCGGGGATTACCCCGGCGGATATTCGGAAACTCTCCGCGCAAGCTAACAAAAATCAGAGAATGAGCTGAAAGGCTCATTTTTTTATTTGACCCGAAAATTGGTTAGTGCTATCATATCATTATAAATTGATATTATTTTTATGAAACCGCTTTGTTGTTCAAACAAGGAATTGACTAAAGAGTTCGCCAATTTGGCGAAATTTTTGCGTCTTATCGGAGAAGAAAACCGGCTAAAAATCATTTGCATTCTAAAAGACGGAGAGCGTTGCGTCTGTGAAATTGAAGAGTATCTGGATTTGCCCCAAAACCTCGTTTCCGCCCACTTAAAGGCTTTAAAAAATTTAAAGCTTGTGGAGAGCCGCCAAGAGTGGAAAAGAATATACTACTCAATAGATAAAAAGACATTTAAAAAATATAATTCATTATTAACCAATTTTTTAAAAAACTATATTTGACGAAATTATGAGTAACAAAATCGAGAGTGTCCAAGTTTTTGGCTCGGGTTGTCCGACCTGCAAAAAGCTGTTTGAACAGACTAAGCAGGCTGTTGCGGGTTTAAATTTGGGCATAGAAGTTGAATATTCGGACGATATTCAAAAGATAATGTCTTTGGGCGTGATGTCCAGCCCGGTGTTGGTAATAAATAATAAGGTTATTTTAGCCGGGCAATTGCCCGGGTTAGAAAAAATAAAAGAAATAATAGCCGCCGAACATAAATCCGCCCCGAAAGAAGAAGGCGGCCATTGTTCTTGCGGAGGCAAGTGTTAATTTATGAACATATTTTATCCCGTACAGTTATTCGCCGAATGGGTTTCTTTTGAAGTTTTTAATCTTTTGCCAGGCACTTTAGCCGGAGAAGCGGTTAATTTTTTTATCTTTGACACGATTAAAGTATTTCTACTGTTAGCGGTTATTATTTATATTGTATCACTTGTTCGCACCTATCTGCCCCCGGAAAAAATCCGGAATATTTTATCGCGTAAGAATAAATATTTAGGCCATGTATTGGCCAGCCTATTCGGTATTATTACGCCGTTTTGTTCTTGTAGCGCCGTGCCGTTATTTTTGGGTTTTGTTGAAGCGGGTGTGCCGCTCGGCGTGACATTCTCCTTTCTTGTTTCTTCTCCTATGATCAATGAAGTCGCCTTAGTTCTGCTCTTAGGAATGTTTGGCTGGAAAATTGCTTCTCTTTATGTTTTAAGCGGTCTTTTGATCGCCATTTTTTCCGGGGTAGCCATCGGCTTTTTTAATGTTGAGCATCTTTTGGCGGATTTTATCAATAAAAACCGGGCCAGTCAGAACACCATGCCATTAATGCAAATGACATTTAAAGACCGGCGGGAATATGCCTGGAATTACGTTAAAGATATAATTAAAAAAGTCTGGCCCTATATTATTGTCGGAATTGGCCTCGGAGCCTGGATCCACGGCTATGTGCCGACTGATTTTCTC
This sequence comes from Patescibacteria group bacterium, assembly GCA_041661505.1. NCBI lineage: Bacteria > Patescibacteria group bacterium. The sequence goes on from JBAZUF010000001.1 coordinate 272,509, forward strand.
GCTAAATACGCCGGAGCCGACAAATGGTATGCCGTGCCTTTCGCGACTTTAATCGGCATTCCGCTATATTCCAATGCAGCTGGCATAATTCCTTTGGTTAGCGCTTTGACTGAAAAAGGCGTAAGCATGGGAACTACTCTGGCTTTTATGATGGCGGTTACGGCCCTTTCCCTTCCCGAATTCATGATTTTAAAAAAGGTGATGAAGACCAGGCTGATTATTATTTTCGCCAGCGTCGTAGGAATCGGGATTATTTTTACCGGCTATATGTTTAATTTTGTCTTAAATAATGATTCAACTCTTAACAAAAACTTGGCCCATAAAATTCCGGTTCAGGCTAACAAATAATTCTTCTAAGAAACCCATGCTTATGAAAAAGAAAATTCTTTTGTTTTCGTTAATTATTATTGCTCCTTTGCTCTTAGCGGGATGCGAAGGCGAAAATAAAACATATTACTTTGATAAAGACGGAAACATGACCACTGAAAAATCAGCGGAAACTGAAGTTGTTCCTGCGAGAGAAATTCCGGCCGATAAAGTCCAGGTATTTCTTTTCCATGCGGCCCAGCGCTGCGCTACTTGCATTGCCATAGGCAAACTGGCCGGAGAAACAGTAAACGAAAGATTCCGGGACGAGCTTAAAGCGGGAAAAATTGAGTTTAAGGAAATAAATATCGACCTGCCCGAGAATAAGGAATTGGCGTTAAAATTCCAGGCCAGCGGGTCGGCGCTTTTTTTAAATTCTAACTACAACGGAGAGGATCATATCGTCCAAAACACTAAAGTCTGGCAACTGACCGGCAATCCGACAGCATTCAAGGACTACCTTGAAGGACGGATTAATGCTTTACTCGGAAAATAATCTATGGATTTTATCAGTGCCCTAATAGACAATTACAATATCCCCCTGCTTACCGCATTTTTACTAGGCATTTTGACCTCTATCAGCCCATGCCCCTTGGCGACCAATATTACGGCAATCGCCTACATTTCCAAAGAAATTAAGACAATAAAAAACACTTTATTGAATGGCTTATTTTACACATTTGGACGAGGCGTAAGCTACACTCTGCTGGCGACTCTCATTTACTTTGGCATCTCTTCTTTTTCAATTTCAAGTATTTTTCAAGGCTGGGGTGATAAAATTCTTGGAGTCGCGCTCATCATAATCAGCCTCATAATGTTTGGGGTGATAAAAATAAACATAGGATTAAAAAACAAAAAGTTTGACGAAATAAAAGAATGGCTTTCTAAAAAAGGCTACATTGGCTCCATGCTCCTCGGGATGTTGTTTGCCCTAGTATTTTGTCCTTATAGCGGAGTATTGTTTTTCAGTGTTCTTATCCCCTTGGTCTTAAGTTCAGCCGAGAGTCTGCTATTGCCTCCTATTTTTGCCCTCGGAACAGGTTTGCCGGTTATTGTCTTTTCCCTGTTTTTAGCTTTTAGCGTTAATAAAATCGGAAAAATGTTTAACGCGCTGCAAAAAATCGAAAAAGTAATGCGCTACGCCATTGCTTCAATTTTTATGCTGGCCGGAATCTATTATCTGCAATATTTGATCACATACCTAGCAAACTTATAAGCAACGGGGTTGAATTTGAATGCCGCGGAGAAATAGACCGGGTAAGTCTCCATGTCAGGTGCTTATTGTTATTTTAGCCTTAAAGACTTATGATATAGGTATATAAATAATTTATATTTATGGAAACCAGCCCAAAAAAATTCGTAATCAAAGAAAAATATTCCTGGGAAGAGTTCGAGCGCGACGTTAAAATTCTCGCCGATAAAGTTAAGATGGATTATCTTCCTGACGCAGTCGTCGCAATCGCCGAAGGCGGCTGGGTGCCGGGCAGGATTATTAAAAAATATATTAAAGCCGATTATTTCTCTATCGGCTGCCGGCACCATGACGAAAATTACGGCGAAATGGAAGAGGTGCAGGTTTACCAGGAAATAGATAAAAAAAATATTTTCGGGAAAAAAATCCTGGTAATCGATGAAATTTGCGATTCGGGAAAAACCCTGAAGAAAGTCTCTGAAATATTAAAAGCTATGGGTCCGCAAGAAGTCCGCTCGGCGGTTATTCACGTAAGGCATTCTTCGGCCTTCGCGCCCGACTATTTTCTCGAAAAAAAATCAAACGATAATTATATCGTTTATCCCTGGGAATAATAAATTGGCGAGGGTTGAATTTCAAATAGCCTCTTGGGGGCTATTTTTTATTAAGAAGCAATTCAAATTGTTTTTCACTGCTTTTGCACTGGCAGTCCGAAGAAAAAACGTGGCGATCGGCGACAGCTAAAATTAATTCATAAAGAGGCTTTTTAACTTTTTCCATGGCCGCGCCTATTTCTTCAATATTTAAAAGCTCATTACTGGCGCCGGCGGCGAAATTGGTAGCAATGCAGATTGAGGCGTAGCAAATTCCGGCTTCGCGCGCCAATGCCGCTTCGGGAAATCCGGTCATGCCTACTAAATCCGCGCCGATAGACCTGAAAAATTTTATTTCGGCGGGCGTTTCAAACCTTGGCCCTTCGGTAACGATGAGCGTTCCCTTTTCATGAAACGGCATATTTTTTTCTTTAGCCGCCTTTATTAACTCTTGCCTAATTATTTCGCAATACGGATTAGTCAGGTCAATGTGTACGACGCCTTTTTCGCCGTCAAAAAAAGTTCCGCTCCGGGATTTCGTAAAATCAATAAATTGGTCGATAAACACTAAACTTCCTGGCTTCATTTTGGTGTTAATCGCACCAACCGTATTGGTCGCCAGAATCGCTCTTACCCCGATTTTTTTCAGGGCAAAAATATTGGCCCGGTAATTAATTAAATGGGGCGGCAAATTACGCCCTTCCCCGTGGCGGTTTAAAAAAGCCAACTCAATCCCTTTGTATTCTCCGGTCTTAATTTTTACCTGTCCGTAAGGAGTTTTAACGCTGCGATCAGTAAAATTTATGCCCTCCAGGCCGTAAAACCCGGTTCCCCCGATAATCGCCAGTTTGATTTTATTCATAAAGCACTGCTTAAATCTTTCTTATTTTATCTGATATAATTGATTTTGTACAGTTGAAAAAACAGACGGCAAAAATCTCGTCTATCTATTAGGAATTACTCGGTATTTATCGTCCGGTATGGTTTCGGAAAAGATAAGCCGTGATCGGCGCGGAAACAGCAATAATGCCGGCGCTCCAGACGATTGAAATCCAGGCGTGGCTGCCGACCGGCAGGCCGTTCATTAAGGCGCGCACCGCCTCAATTACGTGCGTAACCGGCTGATTTTCCGCGAAAACTCTTAAAAAACTCGGCATAGTTTGCGTGGGTACAAAAGCGGCGGAGGCGAAAGTGAGGGGGAAGACGACGAAAAAGCCAAGCCATTGCACGCTTTCAACTGATTTAGCGATGAGTCCCAAAATGGCGGCGATAAAGGACATGCTCAAAGTAAATAAGAGCAGCAGCCCGGCAATCTCGAGCCATTCGCCAAGGCCGGCGGTCGGACGAAAACCAACCAGAAAGCCGACAGCGATCATAACCAGAGATTGAATTAGATTCCGCGCGATATCTGCAACGATATGCCCGAGGATCGTGGCCAGGCCGAAAATCGGCAGGGATTTTAACCGATCAATGATGCCGCGCTGGAGATCGGCCGCGACGCTTAAAGAGGTGGTTAAGGAGCCGAAGGCCACGCTCTGGATTAAAATGCCGGCGACCAGAAAATTTACGTAGTTAATCGGGCCGGTGTTGATTGCCCCGCCGAAAACATAGCGGAAAAGAAGCATAAACATTATCGGCTGGATGGTCAGGCCCATTATTTGGTCGCGGTTTTTTAAAATATGCATCAAACTGCGTTTAATTAAAACCCAGCTATCAAGCAAAATAAAATATAGCTTGGAGCGCTTCTGCGGCTTGTATCGTCCTAATGGGTAAATTTTATCTTCCATTTTTTTGGCTGTTAGCTTTATTATTTTCTTCAGCGGCCATGCGGCCGGTTAGATGCAGAAAAACATCATCCATAGTCGGCTTGTCTAAGGACATAGAACTTATTTCGGCGCCGCTTTGGGTAATGTAATTTAAAACTCTCTGTATCTCCGGCACGCTTCCATCCGTTGCCAAACTTATGCTAAGTTCCTCCGAATTGGTTTGAATGCCTTCACCCTTAATCGTTTGCGCGATTTTTTCAAAATCGTTTTTTTTACCGATGGTCAATTTTAGCCGCTCTCTGCCGACAAGATTTTTTAACTCTTCCGGCGCGCCTTCGGCGATAATTTTGCCTTCGTCCAAAACCGCGACCTTATCAGCTAAAAGATCCGCCTCCTCAAGGTATTGCGTCGTCAAAAGAATCGTGGCTTCGGAATCAACTAATTTTTTTATTATCTCCCACATCGCCATCCGGCTTCTTGGATCCAGCCCGGTAGTCGGCTCATCAAGAAAAATTACGGGCGGCGCGGCTATAAGGCTTAAAGCCAAATCCAGGCGCCGGCGCATGCCTCCTGAATAAGTTTTTACCGCCCGGTTTTGCGCGTCAACTAAGTCAAATTGCTCAAGCAGTTCAACGGCTCGTTTTTTTGCGCCATTATAGTTTAGATGATAAAGCCGTCCCATCATCTCTAGATTTTCCAGGCCGTTAAGATATTCATCAACAGCGGCGTATTGGCCGGTTAAGCCGATGCTCTTGCGTACTTTTTGGGGATGCGACGCGACATCAAAGCCGTTTACCGCCGCCTTGCCGGCATAGTCCGGAAGAAGAGTGCTTAGTATGCGGATGATAGTGGTTTTACCGGCCCCATTCGGACCCAGTAAGGCCAAGATAGTTCCTCTTTCAACCGCTAAATCCACGCCTTTTAAAACCTCAATGCCTTTGAAAGATTTCCTTAAATTTTCTGCGTAAATGGCCTGATTCATACAATTTTTTTCTAGCAGTTATAAAAATAAAATTTATCGCCGTCTTTCGGCCGCTAATATAATCCGCGAGTTAATGCCCGGTCCGGATTCGCCGGTAATTTAAATACGACGTTTAAAGCCCGCCATATATTACCGAAGACCTGCGGCTTTTTAATGTCCTCCAAAACAAAAAAGCGCCCTGATAATTTTCAAAGCGCTTAACTTATTTTATCCGGTGATTATTAAACTTTTGAGTATTTGCTTACCGCGATTGTGCTGGCGATCGAATTAATTGCCGCGAGGCCCAAAAATTCCAACCCGAAGATCTTGAAGAAATTTTGGACAAAGAAGGAAATTATATTGATATTATAGCCGATAAAAAATGTTTCCAGATACGGCTGTAAAAGCCCCAGAAAGGGCAAAAAAATCGCTATTACCACCAGTATTCCGACTAATGTATAGATAATGCTCGAAACCATATACGGCATTTTGATGAAAATATTGGACGCGCCGACCAGCCGCATAATCCCGATTTCCCTCCGGTGGATATAGATGGCTACGCGGATGGAATTATAGACTAAGAGGGCCGTAATCAGGATAAAAATAACGCTTATAAATATTCCTACTTCGCTTACTTTATTAGTTATGGAATTGATTTTGCTTAAGATGGCCTTGTTGTCGTTAAAGTCCCTCGATTCGATGGCCGTTGAATCGATTTCATTTATTTTTCTAATCAGGCCGTCAAACTGTCCGGCGTTTTTAGCCTGGATTACCAGGGTCGGGGTTAGGGGATTAGCATCCAGCTCCTTTAAGGCTTCCAGTATCGCCGGATCGTTTTTATGCTTTTCATTAAATTTTTTCAAGGCTTCGGCTTTAGATATGTAGCGGACCTCTTTTACTTCATCCAAATTACTCACTTTGGATTTAACCGCGAGGATTTCTTCTTCTTTTGAGTCGGGCTTTAAATAAAGGCTAATGTCAATTTTATCTTTAACCGAATCAATAGCCGCGTCGCCGATTATTTTTATAGTCAAAAGCATGTTTACGGAAAAAAGCGCCAAAATTAAAATCGTAATCGTAACCAAAGACAGCCAGATGTTCCGGTAAATATCTTGGAGGCTGAATTTAATTATCCTTATAAAAGATAAAAACATGTCTTTATTCCCTTTTGGGAAAAATTTAATTTACAATATATATTTTCCGCATTCCTGGTCGCTTATAAGACAGCCGCAGTCCAAAGTAATAACCCGGCGCTTTAAGCGGTTAACTACTTCGCGGTTATGGGTAACTAAAGCGACAGTCGTTCCAAATTTATTTATTTTCAACAAGAGATCAATTATCTCCTTGGTATTAATCGAATCCAAATTGCCGGTCGGCTCGTCCGCTAATAGTATTTTAGGCCGATGGACTAAGGCCCGGGCGATAGCGGTCCTTTGCTGTTCGCCGCCCGACACCTCGTTCGGATAGCGGTTCATCTTATCTTCCAAGCCGACAATTTTCATTACGTGCGGGACGATATTTTTTATTTTTCTTGGCGGCTGGCCGCAAACCTGCAGGGCGAACTCAACGTTTTCACCCAGAGTTTTTTTATTTAAAAGCTTGTAGTCCTGGAAGATCACTCCGATCTGGCGCCTTAAAAACGGGATGTCGGCCGACTTAATGCGGGTAACATCCCAGCCGCCGATTACCACCTTGCCTGATGATATCCTTTCCTCCCCTATCAACGCTTTAATGATTGTCGTTTTTCCGGTTCCGGACTGGCCGACAATTGAGACAAATTCGCCGGGCTTAATATGCAAAGTCACCTGGTTTAAGGCTTTAATATCCGGCTGGTATATTTTTGAAACGTTTAAAAGTTTAATCATGCGAAAGTTATAAAAGCGAACCCCAGGGTTTAAGCTCGCGGGGTCTTGAAGAAATAAGTATTTACCACCAGGTAGCTCTTATGTCCGGACCAACTTCGTAAAGGGTGACGTATGAGCCTCCGTCGCTTGATTCGGCCGCGGTATTTACTTCCATGTTGGCAATCAGCCCGAAGCCGGCGCCTCCTTCACTGTCATAAGCGTAGCAATAAGGATTGGTGTTTAACGGATCTGCCGGAAGCTTAATATAAGGCGCTAAAGCCGTAACAAGCGTAGTCCAGTTCGGTGTAACAACGCACGAGGCCGGGCTGGTGCAGGCCGCACTGCAAGCCCTGTTAATAGTAGGAAAGCTAGCGTTTGCGTCAAAATACATGTTTAAGGCGGTGCGGATTTGCTTTAATTCAGCCATTCTTCTCGCGTCGCGCGCTTTCATCCTTGAACTTTTCAAGGACACGATCGCGAAAGTTGATAAAAATCCGATGATGGAAATTACAACCAAGAGCTCGATTAAAGTGAAGCCGCGTACGATTTTACCGGCTGCCAGCACCTTTTTTAGTAGTTCGCTTGTCATATATTTAGTAGTTGATTATTTGGCTTAAGGCTCAATTATTTCGGGATTGGCCGCTCCTTCGGAATTTGCCCCGCACAGGATATTGGCGTCCCTTAATTCGGTAAAACTGTGGTAAAACGTAACTATTAAAATAATCTGCATTACGATCATAACCGTCCCGACGATTATCTCGAAATTATTATAGGTTACCAGTAATTTTTTAAAACTCTTCTTTTTCCTTTTAAACATAATAGTTTAAATTATCCGCATCCTTCTATCGGAAGTGCGGAATGCGAGGCGCAAGCCTGCATTTTAATTTGTTATTATTACTCCGATAGCGCCAGTTTATCCGGGGCGGAATTTTTTTCCAGAGCGATCAGGCTATATTGAATTAACTCTTCGGTTTTTTTAAAACTCTCATCCCGGCTTTTAGCGCCTAAGGTTACGATGATCAAATTTTCGCCGTTAGCCGCTTTGACCCGGGACATAAGGCAATACAAGGCTTCGTTCAAGTATCCGGTCTTTGATCCGGTGAACTCGTATTTTCCCTGCCGGACGAGAGTATTGGTGTTGTTTATTGAATGGCTTATTTCCTTACCGTCTTTTTTATAAGTCTTGAATTTATAGACTTTGGAGACGCTCGCCTCTCTTATAATCGGCTCCCTTAAAACCTCTTTAGTTATTATAGCATAATCTTTGGCTGAACTCACGTTCTTCGGCGACAATCCGGTCGGCTCGATAAAAAAAGTGGATTCTGCCCCATAAAATTCAGCTAAATCGTTCATTCTTTTAATAAATCCATCCCGCGTCAAACCGCTCACCCGAACTAAAGTTTCTACCGTATTATTGGTGGACCCGGTCAGGCTGGAATAAATCAAGTCTTTTACCGTCAAAGTTTCCCCTTCCTCAAGCTTAAGCTTTCCCGATTCCCATGGTTTGCAATAAAGGTAATTATACTCTTCGTCCTTCATGCTGTACGCGGCAATTTCCGTTGTTGTCGGATGGGCTTCCAGAAAAACTTTTACGGCAATTATTTTCGTCAGGCTGGCCAAAGGAAGAGTGGTTGTCGCGTTTACGGCCTCAAGGATTTTTCCGGTATTCTCATTCATAACGATTGAAGCGCGAAAATTCAAGTCCGGCGCGAATCTGGCCCCTTTTTCATACTCCGCCAGCTTGAGCTTCAGGCTTCCGGTTATAACTAGCGGTTCAACATACACTGTAGCAGTGCCGTCCGAAAGGCTGGCGATTTTTTTAAATGCCTCTTTAGTTAAATCAACGACCCGATCCGGATGCGTTTTTCGGTCCGGACCGTAATCATTCACCGTAACGTCGACATACTTATCCGTCTTGGCGCCCGACACATGGACGCGTAATTTTGAACCAATAGGAAAATCGGGCGAAGCGGCGAACATTCCTTTTTTGTAGCTGTACCAGCTAGCCTTTCCTTTAGTTAAAATATTGGGGTTGGAAAAAACAGCGATGCGGGCGAAAGGCAGATGGATAAGCGAACGGACGAATTTTTGATCCGGAAAGTCCCAAGTTGGCAAAGCCCGCCAGGCCGCGGCCCCCTTGTCATAAAAAAATACTTGCTTTAGCCCCGAGTCGTCTTTATTGTAGGAAAACTGGATGTAAAAAGGCTTATGGTTGTCATAAGCGCTTTTATTATTGAATTCAAACTGCATTACCGGGCTGATTTTCTCCAATTCCCAGGGATAAGAAAATTTTTCATCCAGCTCCTGGATTTCCACTCCCGTATCGCCGGATAATATCCCCGGCACCAAAGATAATTTTAACCGGCCGTCCGGATCGCTCACCGTATAGCCTTTCTCAATGGTTTTAAGATCCAAATTGATTTTAAAAATTCCGCCCGCCCCCTTGGCCGCCTCTCCGGAAAAATTTCCCAAAACCCCCGCTAGTAGAAAAACGGCTGTTAAAAGCGCGTTAAAGATTGTTTTTTTATTCATTGTTTTGTTTTAATGGCTATCCGCTTTGACATAGCGGGTTTTTTTATCCTATAATCTGTAGTATTGAATCAAGCGCCATTAAATCATGCGAATTCCCGCGAGCGTAGTATAATGGCAGTACGCGACCTTCCCAAGGTTGAGGCGTGGGTCCGATTCCCATCGCTCGCTCTAGTAATTATCGCCGACTTAGCTCAGCTGGTAGAGCAACGGTATCGTAAACCGTGGGTCGTCGGTTCGAATCCGACAGTCGGCTCAATCAGATTCTCGTAAAATTCAAAGGCTGTTTTTTCTCGCGAAAAAATATTTTAGCCACCGGCCCGGATTGCTTTCGGATTTTTCATCTTGGTTATTATTCAGCCCCGGCATATTAAATACCGTTTGCAGTTCGCTTGGCTCTTCCGCTATCCCGGTCTGTTCTTTTATTCCGACTACCTCTTCGCCGCTTTTTTTTAAGCCCAATTTTATCCGCGCCTCTGATTCGGCAAACTGGTCAGATTCAAGATAATTAACGAGCTTTTTCAACCCGCTGTTTTTTTTCTCAATCCTCCCTATTTCTTCCTGCATTTTTCCCACCTCTTTATCGATTTTATGCCTTTGAGAAATATTTTTAGCCAAGGGGAAGCTCAACAGGATTAAAATACCCAGTCCGGCGATAGTCAAAAAAATTTGGGAAGTGAAAATGCGGCGCAGTATTGGATTATTTCTGTTTCTCGCCATTATATTTTAATTACTTTTCTGTTAAAATAATATTTTACTATTTCAATCAGCGCGATGCTTATTAGGCCGCTTAAAATTATTACCGGCCAGACCGACCATTCAAGGCTTACGGTAGAGAGGAAGGACTGAAAAGGCTTAAAATAAATGGCTGAAAGAAGAAGCCCCAGGCTTAAAAAAACCGAAGCGACCAGGTACCGGTTGCTGAACGGATTCATCCTCCAAATCGGGGTTTCCAGGCTTCTTAAGCTGAAGATATAAAACAACGAATCAACTCCCACGGCGGCAAAAATTACCGTCCGGACGTAATCTATATTATAATACGCATTGAACAAATAGTAAAAGATGGCTAAAACCAGCAAATCGCGGATTATCCCGACGGCAAAAATAATAACTTTCATCCGCCGGTCCAAAATCGGCTTATCCGGCCGCCTTGGAGCCCTTTCCATAATTTCTCCTTCGCCTTTTTCAAAAGACAAGGAAAAATTGGGCAAGCTGTCGTTAAAAATATTTATCCACAAAATCTGGGCCGGCAATATCGGAAGCGGAAACCCGGCCAAGAGCGCGCCGACAATTAATATCATCTCGCTAAAGCTGTCGGATAGAAGATAGACTATTACTTTCTGTATGTTGGTAAATATTATCCGCCCCTGTTTTATCGCTTCTACTATAATCGAAAAATTATCATTTAAAAGCACAATATCGGCCACCTCTTTTACGACGTCGGTCCCGGAACCTAAAGCGATGCCGATATTGGCGGCTTTAATCGCCGGAGCGTCATTAACGCCGTCTCCGGCCATGGCGACTATTTCCCCCCTTTCCTTTAGAGCCTTGATTATCCGAAGCTTGTGATCGGGATTAACCCGGGCGTAAAGATTAATATTTCCGGCCTTTTCCTTTAAAGCGTCATCATCCAATAGATCAAGGTCGCGGCCTTCCAAGACCGCATTCTCTCCGATGTCTATTCCCGCCTCTTTGGCAATCTTTATGGCTGTCAGTTTGTAATCGCCGGTTATTATCACCGGGCGGATGCCGGCTTTTTTGCAGATATCAATAGTTTCTCTGGCCTCGCTTCTCAAGGGATCTTTTAAGACGACCAAGCCGACAAAAATCAGGTTATCACAAAGGCGGCTTATTTCATCGGCATCCTCCCCGTCCCCGACGTTTTTATAGGCCAGCGCGATAATCCTTAAGCCTTCGGAAGACAATTTTTTAAATTCAAAAAAAATGTCCTCGCGGTCTTTTTTTCCGATAGCGCTTATCTTTCCGCCCTTTATAAAAAATTTGGAATAGCCCAGGATTATTTCGGGCGCGCCTTTAGTAAACAGGACTCTTCCGGTTTTAATAAATTTATCCTTTCTTTTTACTAAATTAAGCGACGCCATGAACTTTCTTTCCGGCGTGAAGGGAAGCTCTTTAATCCGCTTATAATCCTCTTTCTCCTTGAAATAGTTAAAGCCGGCCTGAAGCGGCGCCGCGAGAATCGCTTCATCGGTCGGCGATCCGATAATTTTTAAAGCGTTTACTTCCTTGGCTATACCGCCGCCCGCCTCCCCTTCGCAGAAAGCCTCGTTGGCATGAAGGCCGATGCGCAGGGCGTGAAAAACCAGTTCCGGATCTTCGTGCTTCCATTTCCCTTTGACTAGTTCGGCTTTCTGGTCGGGAAAAATTATATTTACTATCCGCATCTTCCCTTCGGTCAAAGTTCCGGTTTTGTCGGCGCAGATTACCGTTACCGAGCCGAGGGTTTCCGTGGCCGCCAGCCGCCGGACTAATGATTTTCTTTTTAAGAGCGCCTGCATGCCGATGGTCAAAATAACAGTTATGGCAATCGGCAAACCTTCCGGGATAGACGATACGGCAATGGCAATGGCGGTTAAGAATATTTGAAAAAGATCATAATGGGAAAGGATTCCGATAAAAAAAATAATTCCCGAAAGTAAAAGGATGATTATTCCCAGCTGGTTGGAAAAGTGGAGGAGTTTAGTCTGGAGCGGGGTTTTTTCTTCGGGCACGCTCCGGGTAAGGCTGGCGATTTTTCCAATTTCAGTATCCTCCCCCGTGGCTATTACTATCCCCATGCCGCTGCCTTTAGTAATAACCGTCCCCATATAAGCCATAGAACTCCGGCCGCCCAATTCTTTTCCGACCTCAACAATCTCCGTTTCCTTTGGCGCCGGAATTGCCTCGCCGGTGAGAATCGCCTCATTAATTTCAAGGTCATCGCCCTCAAGTATTCGGCAGTCAGCCGGAACGGACCGCCCGGCTAAAAGGTATATGATATCGCCGGGCACCAAATCTTTTGACAGAACTTTTTTATTCTTTCCTGCCCTTATTACCAGGGCGCTTGCGACTATCAGGTCATTAAGCTTTTCCAATGACCGGTTAATTTTATTTTCCTGGATAAACCCGATGACTGCGTTTGTGATTAGGGCGGTAAAAATTACTCCGGCGTCGGCAAAATGCCGGACCAAAAGGGAAATCGCGCCGGCAATGATTAAAATATAAATTAACGGGCTCTTGAACTGCTCTAAAAAAATTATCAGCCCGCCTCTTTTTTTCTTTCTGGGAAGGACATTCTCCCCGAAAATACCCTGGCGATAGAGGGCCTCCTTTTCTTCCAGCCCGTTAGGATTTGAGTCAAGAAGAGACAAAACCTTTTTTAATTCGAGGTTGTGCCACAAAATGCCGTTCTTAATAAGCTCCTTTAGATTCTTCATAATAAGAGGACAGTCCGCGATTAAAAGCGATAAATTAGCTGTTGATGGCTTTAGCGATAACTTTTACCACTTTCTTTTCGGTGATCAAGGGCAAAATTTTATTCTTGTGCGGTTTTAATGAATAAGCCAGGGCCTGGGCGGCCTTCAGTTTCATTTGAACCGTAACTCTTTTTTTTCTTCCGTCAAAAAGGCCGCGGAATATGCCCGGAAAAACCAAAGCATTATTTACCTGGTTGGGAAAATCCGAACGTCCGGTTCCGACAATCGAAGCTCCGGCGGCTAAGGCGTCTTGGGGCAGAATTTCAGGGTTAGGGTTGGCCATGGCGAATATTATCGGGCCCGGGCGCATGGTCTTAACCATTTTTTGGTCGACCAGGTTAGCTTTGGAAACGCCGATAAAAATATCTGCCCCGCGCATGGCTTCTTCCAGCCGGCCGGCAACCTTTTTTTTGTTGGTCAATTTGGCAATTGCCTGTTTGTATTTATTCATGTCCGCGCGGCCTTCATATATGGTTCCCACGCTGTCGACTAAAATAATATCTTTAACTCCGGCGTGTAAAATCAGCCTGGTTATCGCAATCCCGGCGGCGCCGGCGCCGTTTACGACCGCTTTCAAATTACTCATCACCTTTCCGGTTACCCGGCAGGCATTTAAAAGGGCGGCCAAAACAACAATGGCGGTCCCGTCCTGGTCGTCATGGAATACCGGTATGGATAACTCTTTTTCCAAGCGTTCGACAACTTCAAAGCATCTGGGCGCGGAAATGTCTTCTAAGTTAATTCCGCCGAAGCTGGGTTCAATATCCTTGCAGAATTTAATTATCTCCTCGGTTTCGCAAGTCGAGATGCATAAAGGCACGGCGTCAACGTCGGCGAAAGATTTAAAAATCGCCGCCTTGCCTTCCATAACCGGCATCCCGGCCTCGGGCCCGATGTTTCCCAAGCCTAAAATCGCCGTTCCGTCGGTTACTATGGCAACGGTGTTAGCCCGGTTGGTTAATTCCCATGACCGTTCTCTATTTTCCCTTATAGCCAGGCACACCTGGGCCACTCCGGGAGTATAGGCCAAAGCCAGGTCATGTCTATTTTTTAAAGGCACCTTAACTTTAGTCTCGATTTTCCCCCTGTACTTTTTATGAAGCTTTAAAGATTCGGCTTTTAAATCCATAATTTTTTGCCCTTAATTTTTTAAATATTATGATCTAATTTTAATTTTAGCACCGCTTGACAAAGAAAAACTCTTCATCTAATATACCCCCTAGGGGTATTAGGAGTCAAACTAAAAACATCCTCTTTTACTTGGATATTTTTTTACAGTTTTTTCCCCATTAATTTCTTCTTAATAATATCATTTTATACTTATGAAAGAAATGCCCGGAAAAATTAGCCGTGAAGAGCAGTCCAGAAAAGTCCTTGACCGGATATCGCGCCTGGAAGGACAAATAAGGGGGATTCGCCGGATGGTCGGGGAAAAAAAGGAGTGTATTGATATTATAACCCAAATATCGGCCATTCGCGAGGCCGCGGCTATGCTTGGAATTGAGCTTTTAAAGGATGACTTCATTTGCCATAAAATTGACGCTAACAACAGCGAAAGGTATTTAAAAACTTTATTTAAAATAAATTAAAAATATGCCCACCCCGATAACCCTTACTAATAAAAACTTTGAAGAAGAGGTGATAAAATCCGATTTGCCGGTATTAGTGGACTTTTGGGCGCCCTGGTGCGGCCCCTGCCGGATGATGGCGTCGGTTTTGGATGAACTGGCCGCCCGCCTGGACGGCAAGCTTAAAGTGGCTAAATTAAATGTTGAGGAGCCGGATCACCAGGCCTTGGCTATGGAATACATGATCCAAAGCATCCCCAACCTCAAGCTTTTTCGAAGCGGAAAAGTTGCCAAAGATTTTATCGGCTTTAGGCCGATAGAAGTCTTGGAGCCTGAAGTTGAAGAGGCGGTAAAATAAATTGGACAGGGAAAGAATTATTGGCTAAACTAAATACATTATGTACGATATTGCAATAATCGGCGCCGGTCCAGCCGGACTGTCCGCCTCGGTTTATGCTTCCCGCTACGGTTTAAAAAACGTAGTTTTTGGCTTTCCTGGCGGACTGACTTCGGAGACGCATGAAATCGGCAATTGGCTGGGAACAAAGCTCTTAAACGGCCAGGAATTTGCTAAAAATTCAGAAGAGCATGCCAAAAGCCTGGGAGCCCAAATTGTCCCGACTTTAGTAAAAACCATCGAACGGAAAGACGGCCATTTTAATATTGAAACCCAAAAAGCGGAAAAATTCGAGGCTAAAACTATGCTTTTAGCCATGGGAACGGCCCATCGGCGGCTGGAAATCGAAGGGGAAAAAAAATTCCACGGCCGGGGCGTTTCCTACTGCGCCACCTGCGACGGATTCTTCTTCCGGGGGAAAACCGTAGCTGTAATCGGCGGCGGCGACGCGGCGGCTGAAGGCGCGGTCTTTTTAGCCGATCTGGCGTCGCAAGTTTACCTAATCCACCGCCGCGACGAACTGCGGGCCGAGGATTACTGGGGCAATCTGGTAAAAAACAATGCGAAAATTAAAATCATTTATTCAACCAATGTCCTGGAAATTACCGGCGGCGATAAAGTGGAGAGCATCCGGCTGGACAAACCTTATGACGGATCGAATGAACTGAAAGTTGACGGCGTTTTTATCGAGATTGGCGCCGCTCCCAATATTGAACTTCTGAAATTATGCAAAGTTGATTTGGATGAAGGCGGATATGTAATCATCGATACTTCGGGAAAAACCTCGATCAAAGGGATTTGGGCGGCCGGGGATTTAACTACCGGTTCGGACAAATTCCGGCAAATTGTAACCGCCGCTTCGGAAGGCGCCATTGCCGCGCACAGCATCAAGCAATTTTTGAAGGGCAATAATAACAACACCCAATATTTAGAGAAGGCCGCCTAAAGCGGACTTCATTTATTTAATGCCTCGAGCATTTGAGCGGGTTAGCTCATAGGCAGGGGCCTAAAATTATGGCCAAGGATAAAATCCTGGAAAGAGCCAAAAAGGAGGGAGTAGAATTTATTAATCTCCAGTTTACGGACATTTTGGGAATCGTTAAAGCGGTAACTATTCCCGCGACCAAGCTTGAGGAGGCTATCGACAACAATGTCTGGTTTGACGGGTCGTCAATCCAGGGATTTATGAGAATCTTCGAATCGGACATGTTTTTAAAGCTGGACCTCCCCACTTTTGCCATCCTCCCCTGGCAAAAAAATACGGCGCGGATTATCTGCGATGTTTATTTGCCGGACGGCTCTCCCTTTCCCGGTGATCCCCGGCAGGCTTTAAAAAAACAATTGGCCATCGCCGCCGAAATGGGATTTACTTACAATGTCGGACCGGAATTGGAATTTTTCATTTTCAAGAAAGATAACGGGACGATTACCGCCCTGCCGCATGATACGGCCGGCTATTTTGATTTATCCACCGATTTAGCCCAAGAAATCAGGCAGGAAATGACTTTAACTTTGCAAGCGTTAAATATTGACGTTGAGGCCCTGCATCATGAGGTCGCTATCGGCCAGCATGAAATTGATTTTAAGTACGCTGACGCCTTAACTACTGCCGACCGGGCGGTTACTTTCCGCTACGCTTTAAAAGCCATCGCCCAAAAGCACGGGCTGCATGTTTCATTTATGCCCAAGCCTATTCAGGGCATAAACGGTTCCGGCATGCATGTCCACCAAAGTTTTTTTGATTTAAAAGGAGAAAAAAATTTATTTTTTGATGCCGGCAATAAGTACCATCTATCCGAGATCGCGCTGAATTTTATCGCCGGCCAGCTTTATCACGCCCGCGGCTTTTCGGCGATTACTAATCCCCTAGTCAATTCGTACAAGCGCCTGATTCCGGGATACGAAGCGCCGGTTTATGTTGCTTGGGGCCAGACTAACCGGTCGGCGCTAATAAGGATTCCGCGCTATACTCCGGGAAGAGAAAAGGCGGTCCGGTGCGAACTCCGATGCCCGGACCCGTCGACTAATCCATATTTGGCGTTTACCGTAATGCTCGCCGCCGGATTGGACGGAATAAAAAACAAAAAAAATCCGCCCGAACCGATTGAAGAAAATATTTTTAAATTTTCCGATGAGGACGCCAAGAAAAAAGGCGTCGGCAATATGCCGGAAAATCTGCGCTACGCAATCAAGGCCCTGCAGGAAAATGAAGTAGTAAAAACCGCTTTGGGAGAGCACATCTATAACCAATACATTACCGCGAAAAGATGCGAATGGGACGGCTACAAAACTTACGTTTCCAAATGGGAGCATGACCAGTATTTGGAAATTTACTAAGCTATGCTCCGGCTAAGCCGGCAGATTAATTTGCATTGTCAAGCAACAAGCCCGTAAACAAAAACCGTCCCGCAGAATAGGGACGGTTTTTAAATACGAAGATTTAGGTCTTTAAATACCGATTTTTCAATTCATGTGAAATTATGGTCGGGATATAGAAAGTGACATCGGCGGCGAACTTTCCCGCTAAAATTCCTAACCCGTAATTCCCTATCCAAACGGGAAAAATATAAAGGCAAAACGGCCGGATAAACAGGCTGTCTAAAACTTCCGCCGGGCCGAATTCAATTATCATATCCTTCACGTTTCTTAAAAATCCGCGAAAGCCATATTTTAATTTTAGTTCCCGGTCTTTTTTTTCGGTCTCAAAAACATCGCGCAACAGGATAAATAGATAAAAGCCGATATTCTCGCCAATTACTCCCGCGTAAGCGGAAAAAGTCCGGTCGCCGGTAATAAGATAAGAAAGGCCGGAGCACGAAAAAGCTCCGATCGCCGCCAATAGCTCGGCCGCCCAGTATCTTTTAAACCATTCCCTGGCTTTGTTTTTCATTTTCGTCTTTTATTTTGCTGTTTGCATTTTTTATTATTACCATGACCCGCTTGATCCGCCCCCGCCCGAGCTTCCGCCGCCGAATCCGCCGAATCCCCCTCCCCAGCCGCCCCTGCCGCCGAATCCGCCGCCGGCCCACCACGGGATGCGGCTTCCTAATTTTTTACTTTTGCTAAAAGAGGAGGAAACCGCGTAGTCAAAAAGCAGCCCCAGGGCGGAAAGAATCCCGATAGAAATTAAGCCAAAAAATAAAAATCCTTTAAAGACGGTAATTACAATTCCGATAACTGCGCCGATTATTCCTCCAAGCCACCAGGATTTGCTCCTGGCCAAGATGCTGGCCAGCCAGCTAAAAACGATGAAAATGAGGAATATTAAAAATTCAATTGTATCGCCGTTAATTTTACTAAAAATTGATTTTTTTTCAGCCGAAGCTGAAGGAATTACCCCGCCTTTAGCGGCGGCGATTATTTTATCAACTGCGCCATCGAAGCCCATAAAATATTTTTCACTTCTGAAGGCCGGCTTCATTATATCGTTAATAATCCAGCTTGTTTGCGCGTCGGTCAAATTTCCTTCCAGTCCATAACCGACCTCAATTCTCATTTTCCGATCATTAATAGCTGCCAATACCAATACTCCGTTATCTTTTCCTTTTTCACCGATTCCCCATTCACTAAATAGCTCTGACGCGTAATTTTCGATCGAGTCGCCATCCAGGCTTTTTATAGTTACGACGGCGATTTCGTTTCCGGTTTCTTTTTTGAAGCTATCGAGCTTGGTTTCAAGCGCTCCTTTATCGCCTAAAACTCCGGCAAAATCATTAACCAAGCCACTCGGCTTTCCGGGGCTGGAATAGGCTAGAACCGGCAGGGCTAGAACCAAAAATATTACGAGGCTAATTAATAACCTTGGGCATTTCATGCCTTATTGGTTAGTATTTAAGTCGACTTTAGGAGCGTTTTCCGCTCCGGTCTGGGCTTCAAAATAATTCCGCTCCTCAAATCCGAACATGCCGGCAATCCATTTTGAAGGCACTCTCTTAATCATTAAGTTATAGTCTTTCGCCGTATCATTATACCTTTTCCTTTCCACGCTGATCCGATTTTCCGTTCCTTCCAGCTGGGCCATCAAAGTTTGGACATTCTCGGCTGATTTCAGCTGGGGATAATTCTCCATAACGACCAATAACCGGGCCAAAGCTCCTTCTACCTGGGTTGCCGCCCCGGCTTTTTGGTTGTCATCACCGGCTCCGGCGTAGCGGGTCCGGGCGTCGGCCAAGTCGGAAAAAACCTTTTGTTCCTGCGCCATAACGCCTTTAACCGATTCAACTAAATTGGGAATCAAATCATAGCGCCTTTGGTATTGGCTTTCGACTTGGGCCCATTGGTTGTCCGCCGATTCGTTTAAAGAAATCAGCCGGTTATAAGAGGACCAGGCATAAATTCCTGCGATCGCGGCAATAATGACTATTGCCAATAATGCTTTTTTCATAGAGGTATTTTAATAATAAAATTCGATTAAACCTTATTTTTACAAATTCTTTTTGTAAAATTCCTTAAAAAGTCGGCTGATTAATTTAGTCCTGGAAAAATCGGTTTCCATAACCAATTCGTCAATAATCTTTATCGGCATAACATTGAACAAAGTGCTGGTCAGAAATACTTCATCGTAATCTTTTAAATTTTCCGGTTTTATGCCCTCATGCCTGATTTCAAAATCATTTTTCGCCGCTTCTAAAACAATTTTTTTTGTAATCCCTTCTAAAACTTTTTCCGCCGGCGGGACAAAAAGAGCCTTCCCTTTTATCGCGAAAAAATTGCTCCGGGTCCCTTCCCGGATAAATCCTTCGTTGTCGATAAGCAATGCCTCAATAGCTCCGTTTTTCCTCGCTTCCCGATAAGCTAAAAAGCTTAAAAGCAAATCTTTGGTCTTTGACTGGGGAATCCGCCTTTCACCAGGGTAAGTAATTGCTTTCGCGCCTTGTTTATAGAGCTTATCCGGATAAAAAGTTAAGCCTGTAACCTGAAAAATGAACAATTTTTCTTCGCCTTTTTCATCCGGGTCTCCAATTAAAACGATTCGGAGTAAGGAATCTTTAATGCTGTTGGCCTTCACCAGCTCATTTAGCCAAACTACCACATCTTCCCGCTTAAAAAGGTGCTTCAATCCGATCAGTTCGGCTGATTCAAAAAGCCGGTCAACATGATAATCGGGAAAAAATACTTTTCCCTGGATGACTTTTATCGATGAATAGACGGCAAAATCAAAAAAATACCCCTTGTCGGCAATAGGGATTTTTGCTTCTTTTTCATCGATCAGTTTTCCGTTAAAAATTACTTTTGCCATATCATTCTTTGAACAGCCGGCTAAAGTTCCAAAATAAAATTAATGATTCGATCTGGCCGCCCAGTTAAAAGGATAAAAGTATTTTCGCCAGAGATCGTCGGTTGAACTCCATTGGTTATCACCCATAAAATAATCGCAAAGCATCTCCCTTACCCGCGCCAGCTCTTTTAAGCGCCCGCGGGTTTTATTTTTTTTGTCTGCCAAAGTTAAATCAATTAATTCCAGCGCCCGAAAAAAAGCTTTCTCGCTGTAATCCTTATTTTTCTCGCGCCAAATAATCGTCCGCTCCACTTCCGAGCCGATATTGGCCATCTGTTCAAATATGCTAAATTTAAACCATCGGCCTTCAGCGGCTTGTTTGTGAGTATAGTTCATCTTTCAATTAAATTATTGACGATAATAATTATTTTTTTTCTTATTTCCTCGCTTTCCACTCCCCGGCTCCGGTTTTCTTGCCCTGGCCGCAAGTTTATCATGGAATCGAATTCCACGAAGGCCTCTCCGGTTTCTTCCGGATAAATATTTATGCCCCATAAATATTTCTGGCCCGAACCCTGCTCCAGCATCAAGGCTTCAAGATCGGCGTGAAACTCAGCGTCAACGGCCATAATCCCTTTTTCCACGTCAACCACGGCTTTAACAAAGTCGCCAAGCCTTTTTGACTTTTCTTTTAAGTCATTAATTGAAATTTTGTCTTTGATAATTTCCATCTGGCGGAGAGAGAGGGATTCGAACCCTCGAGAGCTTTTACACCCTACGCGCTTTCCAAGCGCGCGCCATCGGCCACTAGGCGACCTCTCCAATTTATTAATTTCCGGGACTAATGCACGCCAGCGCGCATTCCGCAACAGGCATCAAAACAGACTAACTGTTTTGCAATAACTTATCAATAATCGTTTTTACTCCTGCATTCTGTTTTCCGTCATTGCCGGTATAGTCTTCAAAAGGATAGGCGCCCGGATAAATATAATTATTGATGAAAAAAGTCGGGGTGCCCTCGGCGCCGGCCGCTCTTCCCTCGGCCGATTGGCTCTCTACTTTTTCTTTATATTTATCACTATCCAAGCAGGTATTAAATTGTTCTTCAGCCAAGCCTAAACCTTTTGCGTCTTTTTTAAATTGGTCAGCGGATAAATTTTTGTCTTTCGCGTCTTGAAATAACATATCATGCATTTCCCAAAATTTTCCCTGTTCAGCGGCGCATTCGGAAGCCATAGCAGCGGATAAAGCGGAAGAATGCATGGCGAGCGGCCGGTGGCGGAAAGCGATTACTACTTTTCCCTGATAATTTTCCATGACCTTTTTCACGGTATCAGCAAGCCTTCCGCAAAAGGGGCATTCAAAGTCGCTATAGATTACCATTTTTACCGGATTATTCAAATCACCCCAAAGATGGTCTTTGTCGGAAATCTCCGAAAGCTTGCCTTCCTGATTTTCGGCTTCAGCAGGCAGGATGTTGTTTTCCTTTATCGAATTCTCCAAATTATTTTCCGCGCTATTCTTTTTTTCCGGCAGTAGCAATACGGAAACAACCGTCAAAACTGACAGGGCGCAAACTATGCTTAAAATTCCCAGAGGTGATTTTAATTTGAACATATAATATTTTAGAGTAATTAAATTTTCTATCTAAATGCCGGGCTTCGCTTTATGCCACTGGGTGGCTTTTTCGTATTGGTGGCCGATCCGGAGGATTGTCGCTTCGTCGAGGCGCTTGCCGATTAATTGCATCCCGACCGGCATCGGAATTTTCCCGTCGTCCGGAACGGCAAACCCGCAAGGAACGGATATGGCAGGCAAGCCGGCTAAAGACGGGCCGGCCATAAAAATATCTTCCAAATACATTTTTAACGGATCATCCACCTGCTGACCGACTTTGAAAGCCGGGTGCGGCGCGGTCGGGGTTAAGAGGCAGTCCACATCTTCCAAGGCCGCGTACATCTCTTCCCGAATTTTAGTTCTTACTTTTTGGGCTTGCAGGTAGTAAGCATCATAATAACCGGCCGACAATGCGTAAGTACCGAGCATGATTCTCCGCTTAGCTTCCGGCCCAAATCCCTTGCCCCGGCTTTTCGAATAAATTTCAAATAAATTTTTAGCGCCGTTTTGCTCTGAAAATCCGTAACGGATTCCATCAAAGCGCGCCAGATTAGAACTGACTTCCGAAGGGGTGATAATATAATAAACCGGGATAGCATACTTCGTGTGGGGCAAGCTGACTTTCTTAAATTTTACTCCGAGCTTTTTCAAAGCTTCTATCGCCTCATTCACCGCCTCAACTACGCCAGTATGCACCCCTTCAATAAAATATTCATCCGGCAAGCCGACAGTCATTCCTTTTATTGATTTATCCAGGCCCTTGGCATAGTCTGGGACTTTGGACGGAACAGTGGTAGCATCATTTTTATCTTCGCCGGCTATTGTCCTTAATACGATTGCGGTATCTTCCACGGTTTTTCCGAGTACTCCGGGAACGTCAGTCGAGCTGGTCATGGCTATCAGACCAAACCTGGAAGCCCGGCCATAGGTTGGTTTTAGCCCTACAATGCCGCAAAATGAAGCCGGATACCTGGTTGACCCTCCGGTATCGGTGCCTAAAGCAAAAGCGCACATATCGGCCGCCACTCCGGCGCCAGATCCGCCCGAAGATCCGCCCGGCACCCGTTCCAAGTCCCACGGGTTATGAGTTGCCCCATAAGCCGAGTTATCGGTTGACGCGCCGTGGGCGAACTCATCCAGGTTAGTCTTCCCGAGAATTACCGCGCCAGCGTCCTTCAGTCTTTTAATTACTGTCGCGTCATAAGGGGCGATATAATTATCTAAAATTTTTGAGGCGGCCGTTGTCCGGATGCCCGCGGTCATGATGTTGTCTTTAACAAGCATTGGAACGCCTAACAATTCGCCTTTCTCGCCTTTAGCGCGGCGTTTATCAGCTTCACGAGCCGCCTCCATAGCCTCTTCATCGCACACCGTTAAACAGGCTTTGACTTTGGTATCAATGCCTTTGATTCGCGCTATGCAATCGGCAGCCAGCTCTTCGGAACTGATTTCGCCCTTGTCCAGTTTTTCGCCAGCTTGTTTTATTGTTAGTTCATTTAAATTCATATTTCATCTTGACCATGCTTCATGTTTTCACGGCTTGCGTTATTATTATCCAAAAACTTTTTTAACTTTAACAAACCGGCCTTCGCAGTCCGGAGAATCTTTTAGGGCCGCCTCTACCTCGGCTTTGTCCCACTCTTCGATTTTATCTTCTCTCAACATATTTTCCAATCCGGTAACTTGCGCCGTCGGCTCCACTCCGGTTGTATCGACTTCTTTCAGCATATCAATATACCCCAAAATCCCTTCGAGCTGTCCGCCGTATTTTTTCAATTCTTCCTCCGTTAAATCCAGCCGCGCCAATTTAGCAATATGCTCAATTTCTTTTTTAGTTAATTCCATACCCTTAACTTATTAGTATTATATTTATACCTCGCTGCCTTTTAAAATTTTTATAAACTCGCTTAATTCCTTATTAGGTTCGCTTCTATAAGTAACCAATTTATTTGCTTCAGCCTGGCCGGATTTCAGGTTTTCATAAATTAAGAGAATTTCCCGGGCTTGTTCTTTATATAACTCATAAAACTCTTGGTAATTTTTTATTTCCATCTTACCATCTTTAATTCCGATAACTCCTTTTGCCAAATGATCGTTTAAAGAATATACCGCGGCCCTAAAATATGGATTTTTTTCGGTTTCCCCTTTTAAATATTGAAGCGAGGTAGCCAATATTCCGTTGGCCCATTGCCGAGCCGTCCCCTCCAAACCCCCTTTTTTAATAATTTCCGGAATCAGCGCGCGGTATAAAATTTCCGCTTTTATTTCTTCGGCTGGGTCTAAAGTCTCTTCTTTTAAATGTTTTGCTTTAGCGTGCGGATGAATGCCGTGGGATAATTCATGAAAGACAGTATTGGTTCGGGATATTTCTTCCATCAACAGTCTTTTCTCGGTATCGGACAAGCCGCTAAAACTATCGCCGGTGTTTATATATCTTTCTATAAATTCCGGGAAATCCTTGTCATAAATTTCAATCTGGTCATTTAGAAAAACTACAATCGGCGACTCATGGCCCGCGTAGTTAAAAGTAAGGTTGACTCCATAATTGCCGATTGATATTAAATTTTTTATTTTAGCTTTTCTAAGCTGTCTTTTATCTTTTTCCGCTCCAATTTGGCCTAAGGATCCGGCCATTGCGTCTCTTGCCTTTGAATAAGATTCCTCCCGTTCTTTTAAATCAGCCGTAGCGATAGATATTTTTAATTCCGGATCAAAATATGGTTCTTTGTTGTACCCGCCCCGAAGAGAAGTTATTATTATCGGAAAACCTGATTCTAGCAGGCGCTCATAGCTTCTGTCCAGGCTTTCATCCATTTTAAGGGCTTTTTTGGGATCAGTTTCTAAAAAATAATCGCTTAGCTCGACTAAATATTGCCGGAAAATTTCCGCCCCGGACTTGTCTTTCCAGGCTTCATAATCCTCGGCTATCGAATTAAAACCCTGGCTGATACTTAGGGTTTCTTTCGGAAATAACTCGGCGATGGTGTGGAGCTTATGATCAACCGGAGAATAAAGTCCGGTTCCCGTGGCCCGGGCCGGCGGTTTGGGTGATAATTGAGCATAAGCTCTAAAACGGATATAGAGCGGATTAGCGCTCTGCGAAACCGTCAAAACTTTTGCCGCTAATTTTCTTTCCGCGTCATCCAAGCCGATTTTTTTTAAATCCTCGCCGCTCGCCTTTTCTAAAATATTTTTATAAGCCGTTGTTTCCATCCGCCTGGAAATTTGAGCTAAGACCATCAAAAGGATTTCTCCTCTTTGTCCGGATAGCTCTTCTTCAATTCTCCCCTCAAACCAATTATTGGTTATGGCGTCTAATAATTCCTTGTCCGTTAATGGAGCTAGCCGGGGAATTTCTTCTTTTAGCCGGGGAATTTTCAATTCAATATAACATCTAATCGCTTCTCTTATATTGGCTGACATTTCCAGCGCTGATTCAAAAGGTTTGACCTTTTTATGCAATTCTTTCCAGTTAGTCTTCTCTCCGCCGGGCTCCTCCTCGGTTTTTAGTAGCGTAAAAAGAGCCTCATTAATTCCTTTTAATCCTCTATGCGGCAACAGCCATTCAGCCTTTTTATTGCCAACGGCAAGATCATCTTCAATTTCTTCCGGCTTTTCCGCACTTTTATTTATAATTCGATTGGTTAAGGAAGACTCTATCGACGCCATCTTATTAAATTTTCATTAACTTAAAAATCATATAGTAAATTTTTATTTTTTTCAAAAGAGTGAATGCGAGAAAATTATGTTTAAAATTTTTAATAAAATTCTGTTATAAGATTTTTCTGTTAGAGCGAAGCGGAGCCGAGCGAGTTAAAAATCTTGTTAAGAATTTTATTAAAAATTCAATAATTTTCTCAATGAACGGTTTGAAAAAATAAAAATTTAACTTAGTAACTTTAAAAACTCTTTTTCATCAACTACTTTCACTCCCAACTTCCTCGCCTTATCATACTTGCTCCCCGGCTCACTGCCAGCCACAAGATAATCCGTATTTTTCGAAACCGACGAGGAAACTTCCCCGCCTAATTCTCGTATTCTAGCTTTTGCCTCGTCCCTTGTCAAACCTTCTAATGAACCGGTCAGGACAAAAATTTTGCCGGCTAGTTTTTGCTTTTTCGCCTCAATTCTTGGAGGCGCAACCTGGACGCCGTTTCTTTCCAGACTACGGAGCAGTTCCGCGTTATGCTTGTCATGGAACCATGCGTAGAGGCTCTCGGCTACTTTCGGCCCGATATCCTTTACTTTTTGCCAGTCTAAAGCGCCCATTGCTTCTGCCAGCTTTAAAAAATCAGAGATTTTTTTACTGTTAAGGCTAATTTTTTTGGCCACCTCGTTAGCCATTTCTTCGCCGACATGCCGGATGCCAAGCCCGAAAATAAATCGGGCTAGATTAATCTCGCGCCGTTCGTTAATCGCTTTAATTAAATTCTCCGCTGATTTTTCCGCAAACCGCTCTAAGCCTTCTAGGTCTGCAGCCTTTAAAGTATATATATCGCTAATATCTTTCACCAATCCCTCTTTAGCTAATTGTTCAATAATTTTCGGCCCGAGGCCGTCAATATCTACCGCTCCGCGCGACGCCCAGTGGAACATGGACCGCAAATGGGCGGCGTAGCAATTTTTGTTTTTGCATCTATAGGCGACTTCGCCCGGAACTTTTTCCACTCCGCCCTCGCACATCGGGCATTTTTTCGGTACCTGGATTTCTTTTTCTTTTCCGGTCCGCAGGCGCTTTAGCACTTCCACTACCTTAGGAATAACGTCTCCGGCCCGCTCAATTATTACGGTATCGCCAACTTTTAAACCCAGACGACTTATTTCGTCCATATTATGCAAAGTCGCCCGGGTGATTGTTACGCCGCCGACTGACACCGGGTCCATAACCGCGGTTGGCGTCAAAACCCCGGTCCGGCCGACTTTCCAAATCACTTCGCGCACATTGGTCGTCGCCTGCTCCGCGGCAAACTTATAGGCCATCATATAGCGCGGCCCCTTGCCGACGGTTCCAAGCTTGGGCCACGATGAAAGGTCGTTCACTTTAACTACCACGCCGTCGCACTCGAAGGGCAGGCTATCGCGATGGGCTTCCCAATTGTCATGGAATTCAAAAACCTCTTTTAAGTTTTTACACAATTTATTTTTACTAAAAACTTTTAAACCGATCGCCCGGGCGATTCCGCCTTCTTCCGCGTATTCACCAAGTTCCCAATTATTAATCACCGCGTAAACGTAAAAATCCAGCTTTCTTCCCGCCGCGATTTTCGGGTCCAATTGCCGGATGGATCCGGCGGCGGCGTTCCTCGGATTGGCAAGTAGCGGCCTTCCTTCTTTTTTTAATTTTTTATTCAATTCCGCCAATACCTTCTTAGTCATTATCACCTCTCCCCTGACTTCAATCCGGCCTTTTTGGATCGCTGACAAAACATCTTTATCTGCTCCCGTATTTTTTAATTCATCCAAAGCCGGAATCCGAAGCTCTAAAGGAATGCTCTCCACGGTCTTTATATTGCCGGTAACATCTTCCCCGATAATTCCGTCCCCGCGGGTGGCGCCTAAAATTAATTTTCCTTTTTCATAAACCAAAGCCGTGGCTAACCCGTCCATTTTCAGTTCGCAAAAATATTCGATTTTCACGCTTTCAGGATGCGAAGCTGACAGAATTTTCCTTATTCTTTCTTCCCAGGCAAGCATGTCCTCGCGGCTAAAAGCGTCAAATAAAGACATCATCGGCGAGCTATGCCGGACTTTCCTAAACTTATCCAAAGGCTTTCCCCCTACCCGTTGCGTCGGCGAATCCGGCGTGATTAATTCCGGATTTTCTTCTTCCAGTTTCTGTAGTTCGTTTTTCAGGCTGTCTAAAGCCGCGTCCGAAATTTCAATCCGGTCATGGACATGGTAAAGATAGCGGTGGCGCTCAATTTCTTTCCGCAATTTTTCGATTCTTTCTTTTGTTTTTTTATTA